>CAJANL010000139.1 GCA_903941105.1 uncultured Rhodospirillaceae bacterium | reverse complement strand
TCGATGATGGTGGACAGCATGGCCTCGACGGCGGCATCGGCCTGGGCGACGGTGCAGCCGGTGGCCTCGCGGACGGACTTCGACAGGGCAGACTTGGACATGGTTAACGAAACCTTTCTTGGACGCGATTTCGAACAGTAGATTCGGTTGGCGCCAAATCCAAGCTCTCACCGCAACCGCTCAAAGACCCGACGCAAGACGAAGCCGCGCAGCAGGGACACCAGGGCGAAAATCCCGCCGATAGCCAAATCGTCCGAAATGGCGATACGGATACCGAACAGCGGGAACACCGCCACCTGCGTCGCCACCGCCAGAATGTAGCCGATGACCACGTTGGCGATGGCCTCGGTCAACGACATGCGGCGGCTTTGGCGCATCAGTCTAATCCATTGAAAATGATTAACTAATCGACTTGATAAGCCTGCGCGGGAGAGCATTACTGGGTCCACCACAACGGAGGAACCAGACGATGCAAACCCGTGACGAAGCCCTAGCGAAGATCGCCGCCACCATCCTAAACCTGGAAACCCTGGAGACCCGCAACAGCGACCGCCTGGATTTCCACGAAGTGGCAGTCTGGGGCATCAAAGCCGCACTGGAAGCCGCCTACGCAGCCGGCCACGAGGCGAAGTGATCATGGCCCTGACCGTCCGCCCCACCGCCGCCCTGAAAGCCCATCCGCAGTGGTCGCAGACCGACTTCGAATACTTCCGGGGCAAGGGCTATTCCAACCAGCAGATTCTCGAATTCTGGGAGCGCGACCTGCGCCTCGGCTGCCAGCCGCTGCACTGGAAGCCCACCGACGCCAAGTACCAGCATTCCCTGCGCCGGATCACCCGGCGCTGACCGCCTTCCCGGCAGCAATCTCCTCGAAGCCCCGGCCATCGCCGTCCAGCACGGCCTTCTGCCCGGTCAGCTTCTGCCAGCGGCCGATCACCACATCGCAATAGGCCGGGTTCAGTTCCATGGCGAAGCAGATGCGGCCCGTGGTCTCGGCGGCGACCACCGTGGTGCCGCTGCCGGCGAAGGGCTCGTACACCCCGTCGCCCTCGGCGCTGTTGTTGAGGATGGGGCGGCGCATGCATTCCACCGGCTTCTGGGTGCCGTGAACCGTGGCCTCGTCCTCGTCGCCATTGTTGCCGATGGCCCACACCGTGGCCTGATCCCGCGCTCCCTGCCAATGGCCGGTGCCGGCCTTGCGCACGGCGTACCAGCATGGTTCATGCTGCCAGTGGTAATCGCCGCGCCCCAGCACGAAGCGGTTCTTCGACCAGATGATCTGGGCGCGAATCTTGAAGTCGTTGGCCTCCAGGCTGTCGGCCACCACCTTGGCGAAGATCGCCGCATGCCAGACATAAGCCACCTCGCCGGGGAACAGCGCCCATGCCTCCCGCCAGTCGGCGCGATCATCGTTGGCGACCTTGCCGGTGCGGGCCGAGGACGACACCCCTGCCTCGTTGCGCCAGGTCGGATCGTATTCGACGCCATAGGGCGGATCGGTCACCATCAGGTGCGGCGTGGCCCCGGCCAGCAGGCGTTCGACATCGGTGGCGCTGGTGCTGTCGCCGCATAGCAGGCGGTGGCGACCCAGGATCCACAGGTCGCCCGGCCGCGTCACCGGATCGGCGGGCGGCTCGGGGATGTCGTCTTCGTCTCCGGAGTCCCCGGCACCATCGCCGTCGCCTTCGGCATCGGCCATCAGCCGGTCCAGGTCTTCGTCAGAGAAGCCGATCAGGTCGAGGCTGAAGCCGTCCTCCTGGAGGCGGGCCAGTTCGGCGGCGAGCAGTTCGTCGTCCCAGCCGGCGTTCAGCGCCAGCTGATTGTCGGCCAGGCGATAGGCGCGGGCTTGGGCGTCGGAGAGATGGCCCAGCCGGATCACCGGCACCTCGTCCAGCCCCAGATGGCGGGCCGCCAGCAAGCGGCCATGCCCGGCGATCAGCACGCCCTTGTCATCGACCAGGACCGGCACGTTAAAACCGAATTCGACGATGCTGGCGGCCAGTTGCGCCACCTGGGATTCGGAATGGGTGCGCGCGTTGGCTGCATAGGGCAGTAGCCGGTCGAGCGGCCATTTCTCGATCGCTTCAACCAGCATGGGGAACTCCGCGCTCGGCCGCGACGCCCGCGAACGGGCGGCCATCGGCCAGCGTCACCGGGATTTCGGGAAACAGCGCCTGCCAGCGCAGGATCGCCACGTCGACATAGGCCGGGGCCAGCTCCATGGCGCGGACCTTCCGCCCGCACCGCTGGCCGGCAATGATGGTGGAACCCGATCCGCAGAACGGCTCGAACACCACCTCGCCCTCGTCGGAAAAGGCCCGCATCACGAAATCCGGCAGCGCCACCGGGAACACCGCCGGATGACTGCCGTCGCCTTCGATGGCGCCCTTGTGGCGGGTCACCCGCAGCACGCTGTCGGGAATGCGGGTGTCCTGGATGGCATTGCCGTGGCCGGTCTTCCTCGACACCGTGCCATCGGCGGCCCGCAGGCCCCCACCGCCCAGCGTCTCGCCGGCATGGGCGCAGGGCACGATCTTGTTGGGCTTGCGCGACACCTTGTTGAAGTGGAACACCAGTTCGAAGGCGGGCGCGAGCCGCCCGCCCCAATCCCCCGGCAGCCCAGGGCCCTGGTCCCAGACATAGAGGCCAAACCGCCGCCAGCCGGCCTCGCGCATCGCGTCGAGCCAGCCGCGCCAATACGGCACCCATTCCCCCTCGCGGTGGATCAGGCCGAGATTGACCAGCACCTGGGCGTCGGGGGCTACCGGCAGAACCGAGAACACGCCGGCCATCAGTCGATCCCAGTCGCCGATCCCGCCCGAGGCGTAATCCCGCTGCTGGCCGTAGGGCGGTGAGGTGAACACCAGCGCCGCCGTGTCGCCCGCCATCAGCATGGCGACCGCCGCCGCATCGGTGGAATCGCCGCACAGCAGGCGATGCCCGCCGAAATGCCAGAGGTCACCGGGACGCGACACCGGATCGCGGGGCGGCTCGGGAGCGTCGTCATCGTCGTCCCCATCGCCGGCAGTATCTTCGTCCGGCTCGTCGTCGAGCGGCGCCATCAGGTCCGCCAGTTCCTCATCGGAGAAACCGGTCAGCCCGAGGTCGAAGCCATCGCCGCTAAGCGCATGCAGTTCGGCGGCCAGCAATTCCTCGTCCCAACCGGCGTTCAGCGCCAGCTTGTTGTCGGCGAGCACATAGGCGCGGCGCTGGGCCTCGGTCAGGTGGTCGAGCACCAGCACCGGCACGGTGCCGAGACCAAGCTGTTTGGCCGCCGCCAGCCGACCGTGGCCGGCAATGATGTTGCCTTGGCCATCGGCGAGGATGGGATTGGTGAAGCCGAACTCAATGACGCTGGCGGCGATTTGCGCCACCTGGCTGTCCGAATGAGTCCGCGCGTTGCGGTCATAGGGGCGCAGCCGGTCGATCGGCCAACGCTCGACCATGTCGGGAAACTGCATGGATCCGGTAACCGTGAAGAAGGTGGTAATCGAGGTGGTACCCGGACGGCCGGATACCGGGCGGCTACCACCCGGCCCGAAGACGCCGAAGGCGCGACAGCCTTAGCCGGGCGCGCCTCGTGGCGTGGTAACTGGTAACCGGGTGGTACCCTAGATTTTCGGCCTGTCGCTACCGATGTTCGGCGCTGAGCCCTCCCGCATAGCGTGTGCGCCAGGGAGGAACCATTGATTTTCCAGGGGTTGCCGGGGATGCGGGCGGCTGGTCCGGGGGTGGACCGTGCCGTCCGCGTCTGTCGCCAGCATGACCGCAGGCTATCCCAATTCGCCCGATTTTGTCCGTTCGAAAAGTGTTCGCATGGCCGACTTCGCCCCCCTTCTCACCGCCCCGCCGATCTGGTCGCCAGGATCACCTGCCGCCGCGACTTGTTGCGCGGCAGGCGACGCCCGTTGAGCTTCCAGGCGATGACGCAGAGGGCAAAAAGCCAGTGCTCGTTGACGGCGGTGCGGGCCAAACCGACCTTCCAGCAGATGGATTTCCACGGCTCGCCGGTGGCCCGCAGCCAGACGATGCGGGCGTCAGCCGGATCGAGCAGACGCAGCCAGGGCAGCGCCTCGTCCATGCGGGTGATGGCGGCGGCCGAGGGCGGCGGGCGTCGCAGGGTGATCTCCGCCACCGCGCACGAGTCCCAGAACTCGCGGAGCATGGGCGGCCAGGTGCTGGCGAAGCCCTGCACCCTGGTTTCGGGCAGACGGCGCAGGGTGTCGGCGGCCTCGGCGAGACGGTCCTCGACCAGAGAGGGCGTCCAGTGGGGCTCAGCCATGGGACACCTCCGGGCGCGGACCATACAGCTTGGCGCCCAACTGGCGGATCAGTTCGCGCTCGGGCCAAGTGAGGCGGGGATC
>CAJANL010000138.1 GCA_903941105.1 uncultured Rhodospirillaceae bacterium | reverse complement strand
CCTGGCGCGCATGGCCACCAGCGCCATGGACTTCTTCCACCTGCCCAGCAACCGAGTGGTCGAACTGGGCAGCCAGGTGGAGATCTAGGTTCTACTTCTTTCTTCCGTCACCGCCGCGCGGGTGCCGATAGCCGTGGGTCAAGCCCGGCGAGGTCACAGGATGAACTTCGCCAGGTCGGTTTTCTTGGCCAACTCGCCCACCCGCTGCTGGACCAACTCGGCGGTGATGGTGATCTGGGTGCCGGGGGGCTGGTCGGGGGCGGTGAAGCTGATTTCCTCCAGCAGGCGCTCCATCACCGTCTGAAGCCGCCGCGCGCCGATGTTCTCGACGCTGCGGTTGATCTCGGCGGCCAGGTCGGCGATGGCGTCGATGGCGGCATCCTCGAAGGAAAGCTCGACGCCCTCGGTGGCGAGCAGGGCCTTGTACTGGGTGATCAGCGAAGCCTCGGGCTCGGTCAGGATGCGCACCAGGTCGTCGCGCGACAGTGCGGAAAGCTCGACCCGGATGGGCAGGCGGCCCTGCAGCTCGGGCAGCAGGTCGGACGGCTTGGCGAGGTGGAACGCCCCCGAGGCGATGAACAGCACATGGTCGGTCTTCACCGAGCCGTGCTTGGTCGCCACCGTGGTGCCCTCGATCAGCGGCAGCAGGTCGCGCTGGACGCCCTCGCGGCTGACGTCGCCGGTGATGTGGTGCTCCGACGAGCGGGCGCAGATCTTGTCGATCTCGTCGATGAAGACGATGCCGTTGTTCTCCACCGCCCAGATGGCGTCCTTGACCACCTTGTCCTGGTCGAGCAGCTTGTCGGCCTCCTCCTCCATCAGCAGGGTCTGGGCCTCCTTCACCGTGGTGCGGCGCGGTTTGGTGCGGCCGCCGAACGCCTTGCCCAGGATGTCGGAGATGTTGACCATGCCCATGCTGGCGCCGGGCATGCCGGGGATGTCGAAGCTGGGCATGCCGCCGCCGGTGTCGGCCACCTGGATCTCCACCTCCTTGTCGTCCAGCGTGCCCTCGCGCAGCATCTTGCGGAATTTCTGCCGGGTGTCCTGGCTGGAGGTCTCGCCCACCAGGGCGTCGAGCAGGCGCTCCTCGGCGTTGATCTCGGCGCGGGACACCACCTGCTTGCGGAGGCGTTCGCGGGTCATGGCGATGGCGACCTCGACGATGTCGCGCACGATCTGCTCGACGTCGCGGCCGACATAGCCCACCTCGGTGAACTTGGTGGCCTCGACCTTGAGGAAGGGGGCCTGGGCCAGCCGGGCCAGCCGGCGGGCGATCTCGGTCTTGCCGACGCCGGTGGGTCCGATCATCAGGATGTTCTTGGGCAGCACCTCTTCCCGCAGGGCGTCGGAGAGCTGCTGGCGTCGCCAGCGGTTCCTGAGCGCGATGGCGACGGCCCGCTTGGCGTCGTTCTGGCCGACGATGTAGCGGTCCAACTCGGAGACGATTTCGCGGGGAGAGAACTCGGTCATAGGATTCCGCCGTCCATTTACTCGACCATATATATGGGGCGCCGCGTCCGAGGGCCAGCAGGGATCGGGCGGAAGCGACTTATCCACAAAATTTACGTGGGCAGACGCAGCAGTATGGGTTGTTCGTCTTTTCGTCCCCCATATATTGTAGTAGCCTCTATCTCGTCATAGTAGTAGCAATAGGGGCGCCGCCATGAGTGCCGCCGCCGTCAGGCTGGAACGGCAGGATGTGCCGCCGTTTTCCACGGATGCATTCTGCGCCGCGTTGGTCGCGGCACTGGTCAAGCACGACAAGTTCCGCCTACCGATCGACCACCCCATGGTCGATGAGGGCATGGAGGATATCGTCCGCTATCTGCAGGACCTGGCGGAGCGGGAGCTTGAGGGCGAGAACGAACCCCTGGGGCTGGCTATTCTCCGCCTGCTGAAGGGGTTGCGAGCCAACCCCAACACGGGTGCCTTTGATTCCTTCTGGTCGCATCTGCGGCGCCACCAGCCGGGACGGCTGTCGGTACCCAATCCCTCCTACCGCTACCTGCAGATACGTTTGACCAAGGCACAGGCCTCGCAGGAGATGTCCGAACTGCCTGCGCCGTGGTCGAGCATGGTCGATCAGGCTGCCTCGCTTCTCGCCAAGCGCCTCTGACCGGCCGGAGGGCGCTCCCATGTTCGAATACGCTTTGCGGATCAAGGATTGGGCCGAGAGACTCGACACGCATGCCGGGTGGAAACTCAGTTTAAACCAAGCGTTCGACGCGATCGGCTTCGACGATGAATTCATCGAGCGAAAAAAGAGATTGCCGCCGTCGCCCCGCCCCAAGGCGGTCAAGGACCACATCTGGGGCATGATCGAGCTGGACGCCACCGCCCTGTGGCTGCTCGACTGCCCGGTGATGCAGCGCCTGCGCCGGGTGCGTCAGACCGGCTTCACTTATCTGACTTATCCCAACGCCAACCACACCCGGTTCGACCACTCCCTCGGCGTCTATCATGTGGTCGGGGCCCTGCTCGACAATTTTGACGAAACCAAGCGGGCCCACCGTCACGAGCAGGAAGAATTCAGTCTAGACAAGCTGGAGCCTGCCAATTACGAGGAGGAAACGGAAAGGCGGCTCATCCGCCACGCCGCCCTGCTGCACGATATTGGGCATGGGCCGTTTTCGCATGTGAGCGAATACGCTTTCGAGCGCCGACCCGACCGGCTGCGGATAGGCCCATTCAGCATCGGCGAGTTCAAGGACGATTTCGAACGCCACTGGACCGTTCCCCGCAACAGTAGGGTCCGGGTGGAAGCGAGCGGCAATCATGGTCTGGCCGAACTGATGGCGGTCGCCATGATCACCAGCGAGCGGTTTCGCGAATATTACCGCGCGTGCCCGGTACTGAACCGGGGGGCGCGCCAGGCCGAAAATGACATCTACAATATCGCGGCTCTGATCATGGGAACCCGCGTGTCGCCCAACGATTTCGCCCTACCCGAGGTGCTTTCGGGACCGGTCGATGCCGATAAAATCGACTATCTGTTGCGCGATGCCAAGGCCTGCGGCATCTCCACCAGCATCGACGTGGCCAGGGCATTTTTGCGCGCGGGCATCTACACAGTTTCCTACCAGGACGCGCCGAGGCGGCTG
>CAJANL010000137.1 GCA_903941105.1 uncultured Rhodospirillaceae bacterium | reverse complement strand
ATGGGACGGGTATCCCAGAACAAAGCCCGGCCCGATAACGATGGCCGAGGGGCTCAAAGTCTTCCAAGCCATCGTCATCGGCTGGAACGTCCGCGATGTGTGAATCGACTAGCGCGAAGGCGGGGGTCCATGTTGGGGCAATGACTGGCGTTTGCCCCCATATGCTGTGCTGCAGGACGCATGGATTCCCGCCTTCGCGGGAATGACGAAAGGAAAGTTGAGTTTTTCCGCACCCTGCTAGAGCACCGCGCCTGAAATATGAAACGCGGTACTCTTGCGAGCATTGAGCGAGCGGCCAAGGGCACGAAGGTGCCTGCCCGGCGAGGGCGACTTCATAAAGGTTACCGCAGGCTGGCCTCGATGTTGCCGCCGTCCACCGTCACGGTGCAGGCGGTGGTCTTGGCGGCCTTCGCCAGCCAGACGAAGGCGTCGGCGACGTCCTCGCCGCTGACCTCGCGGCCCAGCAGGTTGCCGGCCATGTAGTCCTTCTCGCTGACCCCCCGCGCCTTGGAGCGGCTGGCGATCATCTCGGCGGTGAGCAGGCCGGTGCGGATGCGGTCGGCGTTGACGGCGTTGGCCCGGATGCCGTCGCGGCCGTGATCGAGGGCGTACTGCTTCATCAGGAACAGGGTGGCCGCCTTGGGCAGGCCGTAGGGGCCGAAATTCTTGCCCGGGTTCAGCGCCTGCTTCGAGGTGTTGTAGAGCAGGCAGCCGCCGGTGTCCTGCGCCTGCATGATGCGCACCGCGTTCTGCGACACGCACTGATGGGCGAAGAAGTTCAGCTCGAACGAGGCGCGCAGCAGGGCGTCGTCGACCTCGCCCGCCGCTCCCTGCCAGGCGGCGCCGGCATTGGACACCACGATGTCGACACCGCCGAAGCGGGCCGCCACCGCGTCGAAGGCCGAGCGCACGCTGGCCGGATCGGTGACGTCGCAGGCCAGCCCGAGGGCGGAACCGCCGCAGGCCTTGGCCGCCGCGCGGGCGGCGTCGGGGTTGAGGTCGAGTACCGCCACCTCGGCGCCCTCCTTGGCGAAGGCCTTGGCGCAAGCGGCACCGATGCCCGAGCCGCCGCCGGTCACCACCACCACCTGGCGGGCCAGCGGCTTCTCGGCGCCCTTGCCCAGCTTGGCCTGTTCCAGCGACCAGTATTCGCAATCGAACATGTCGGGCTCGGGGATCGGCCGATAGGTGCCGATGGCCTCGGCGTCGGTGATGCTCTCCACCGTGTTCTCGGCGATGTCGGACGCGATGGCGGCGTCCTTGGCCGAGGCGCCGACGCCGAACAGCCCGACGCCCGGCACCAGCACCACCCGCGGCATGGGATCGAGCTCGGTCTTGGGCGGCGTGCAACGGACATTGTTGCGGGCGAAATAGGCGTGGTAGTTGGCGACGTAGCTGTCCAGGACCGCCGCCGCCGCCGTCTTCCACTCGCCCAGCCGGCCGGCCTCGGGGGCGGGCAGCACCAGCGGAAAATTCTTGGTGCGGATGGTGTGGTCGGGGGTGACGACGCCGACCTGGCTGTAGCGGCCGAGCTCGGCACCGTCCACATAGCTACGGATGGCGTCGTTGGTGCGGAAGTCCAACACCCAGCGCTTGAAGCTGCCCTCGCCCTGGTCGAGCGCCAGCAGGCCGCGCACGATGGGCGCCACCTCGGCGACACTGGCCGGTGTCTTGGGCAGGGAGACGGGGGTGAAGGGGGGCTTACGGTTCTTCCGCAGGCGCTGCTCGGCCAGGGTGACCATCTCGACCATCAGCTCGTAGGCGGCCGGGGCGGTGGCGCCGAAGGTGAAGATGCCGTGCTTGAGCAGGATCAGTCCCTCGACGGTGGGGTCCTGCTCATAAACCTCGGCCGCCTTTTTGGCCAGGGCGAAGCCGGGCATGATGTAGGGGACGTAGCCCATGCGACGGCCGTAGACCTCGCGGCAGACCGCCTCGCCATCGGGCTGGTCGGTCAGCGACAGGACCGCCGTCGAATGGGTGTGGTCAATGAACTTGTGCGGCAGGAAGGCGTGCAGCAGGGTTTCCACCGACGGGTTCGGCGAGCCGGAGTCCATCAGGTTGCCGCGCTGGAAGTTGACCATGTCCTCGTCGGACAGCTTCGCCAGCGTCCGGAGCTTCAACAGGGGCGCCAACCGCACGGCGGGCAGGCCGGCCGGCTCGATATTGCCCATGTCCCAGCCCGAGCCCTTGACGCAGAGCACATCCACCGCCTCGCCCAGCAGGTCATGCGCCACCGTCTTGACCGAGGTGTTGCCACCGCCATGCAGCACCAGCCGGGGATCGCTGCCCAGCAGGCGGGTGGTGTAGACGCGCAGACCCATATCCTCGTTGCCGTATTTGGCGATAAAGGCGGCGGCATCGGTGGCGGACCATTGGGACTTCATCGGGGAACTCTCCGTCTCGTATCTAGCAGCGCTCGGGAAACAGTCCCCTCAACCCCTCGGGGCTGGCGGGGCAGACGCCGCGTTCGGTGATCAGGCCGGTGACCAGTCGGGCGGGGGTGACGTCGAAGCCCCAGTTGGCGGCCTTCGAGCCGTCGGGGATCACCTGGACCTCGATCACCGTGCCGTCGGCGGTCTTGCCGCCGATGTGGCTCTGCTCGCGGGGGTCGCGTTCCTCGATGGGGATTTCCTTGACCCCGTCGGCCACCGTCCAGTCGATGGTCGGGCTGGGCAGCGCAACATAGAACGGCACGCCGTTGTCCTTGGCCGCCAGCGCCTTGAGATAGGTGCCGATCTTGTTGCAGACGTCGCCGTTGCCGGCCACCCGGTCGGTGCCGACGATGCAGAGGTCGACCATGCCGTGCTGCATCAGGTGGCCGCCGCTGTTGTCGGCGATCACCGTGTGTGGCACGCCGTGCCAGTTGAGCTCGCGGGCGGTGAGGCTGGCGCCCTGATTGCGCGGCCGCGTCTCGTCGACCCAGACATGGATGGGGATGCCGGCGTCGAATGCCTTGTAGATGGGGGCGATGGCGGTGCCCCAATCCACCGTCGCCAGCCAGCCGGCGTTGCAGTGGGTCAGCACGTTGACCGTCTGGCCCGGCTTGGCGGCGGCGATTGTCGCGATGATGGCGTGGCCGTTGTCGCCGATGGCGGAATTGATGGCGACGTCCTCGTCGCAGACGGCGAAGGCCTTGGCGTAGAAGGCGGCGGCACGGTCGGTCGGGACGATCTCGCGTGCCACCGCCATCATCTCGTCCAGCGCCCATTTCAGGTTGATGGCGGTGGGGCGGGTGGCGTGCAGCACCCGATAGGCCTCGGCGAGCCCGGCGTCCGAGGCATCGACGCGGGCGGCCAGCGCCATGCCGTAGGCGGCGGTGGCGCCGATCAAGGGCGCTCCCCGTACCCACATGTCCTTGATGGCGGTGGCGGCATCGGCCAGCGAGCGCAGGGTCACGGTGACCAATTCGTGCGGTAGCCGGGTCTGGTCGATGATCTCGACCCCCCAGCCATCGGAGGCCAGCCAGATGGTGCGGGTCGGGGTGCCGTTGATCTTCATGGGTTCGCCGGTGCGTTGGGTAAGGGCGGCTGCACCTTACGAAAGGCCGGCCGAGGGCGCAACAGCCAGGGACGCAACTAAACGAATATCATCGCCCCGTCCTTGGAGGCATCGGCCAGGAAGGTGACGACGCCGCCCTTCGCCACCGGCACGTCGGGGCGTAGGCCATCCGGGTCCATGCCCAGCGCCTTCAGCCCCATCTCGCACACCATGAAGGTGACGCCGAGGGCGACGCAGGCCTCCAGCAGCTCCTCGAAGCGGGCGACGCCCCGGGCCTTGAACTGCGCGTCCATCTCGGCCGCCGTCATGGCCCCCTGGCTCACCGGCAGGCGGCTCCAGGCGGGCGAGCCGTCGGGCAGCGGGCGCTCCAGGGCGCGGCCGGCCCACATGGTGAAGAACAGCGTCACCGGGGTGTTGGACGCCACCGCCGCCGCCGCCATCACCAGCGCGTAGTGGATGCGGTCGAAATCCCCCGAGAACACCACGATCGAAAGCCTGTCGGGCGCGCTAGCCGCAGGCATGGGCGGTGCTCCCGTGGCTCGACAGGTCGGTGATGCCGGGATGGTCGCCGCACAGCGGGCAGCCGGGATCGCGCGGCACCCGCACGGTGCGGAAGGTCACCGACAGCGCATCGTAGATCACCAGCCGCCCGGCCAGCGACTCGCCGATGCCCAGCAACTCCTTGAGGACCTCGGTGGCCTGGAGCGAGCCCATGCTGCCGGCCACCGCCCCCAGGATGCCGGCCTGCGAGCACGACGGAATCTGCCCCTCTGGCGGCGCCTCGCGGTAGATGCAGCGATAGCAGGGGCCGCCGGGCTTGAAGGTGGAGAGCTGGCCGTCGAAGCGCAGGATGGCCGCCGATACCAGGGTCTTGCCCGCCAGCCGGCAGGCGTCGTTGATCAGGAAGCGGGTGGCGAAGTTGTCGGAGCCGTCGGCCACCACCGGATAATCGGCCAGGATGGCCTCGATGTTGTCGCGGTCGAGCCGGGCATGGATCGGCACCAGGCGGACGTCGGGATTGATCTCGGCCACGGCGCGGGCGGCGCTGTCCACCTTGGCCAGGCCGACCCGGCTGGTGGCGTGGATCACCTGGCGCTGGAGGTTGGATAGCTCGACCGCGTCGTCGTCGACCACGGCGATGGTGCCGACTCCGGCGGCGGCAAGGTACAAAATCACCGGCGAGCCCAGGCCGCCCGCTCCCACCACCAGCACGCGGGAGTTCAACAGCCTGGCCTGCCCGACGCCGCCCACCTCGGGCAGGATGATGTGGCGGGCGTAGCGGCGGATCTGGTCCTCGGTGAAATCCATTGTGGCTCCAATTAGACCGTCACCCCCGCGAAAGCGGGGGGCCACGGGTCCGCCCACGCGAACGGCGCCATGGATTCCCGCTTTCGCGGGAATGACGGAATTTTTCCCTACGCCTGGTCGAACAGCGGCGTAGATAGGTAGCGCTCGGCAAAGGAGGGCAGGATCACCACGATCAGCTTGCCGGCGTTTTCCGGCCGCACCCCAAGTTCGCAGGCGGCCGCCAGCGCAGCGCCCGACGAGATGCCCACCGGCACGCCCTCCAGCCGCGCCGCCTTGCGGGCGGTGGCGAAGGCGGTCTCGTTGCCGATCTGCAGGATCTCGTCGACGATGGCGCGATCGAGGATGTCGGGGACGAAGCCGGCGCCGATGCCCTGGATCTTGTGCGGGCCGGGGGCGCCGCCCGACAGCACCGGGCTGTCCTCGGGCTCGACCGCCACCATGCGCACCGAGGGCTTGCGCGCCTTCAGGGCGTGGCCGATGCCGCTGATGGTGCCGCCGGTGCCGACGCCGGAAACCACGAAGTCCACCTTGCCGTCGGTGTCGTTCCAGATCTCCTCGGCGGTGGTGCGCTCGTGAATTGCCGGATTGGCGGGATTCTTGAATTGCTGCGGCATGATCGAGCCGGGAATGTCCTTCAGCATTTCCTCGGCCTGGCGTACCGCCCCGGTCATGCCCTTGGAGGCCGGCGTCAGCACGATCTCGGCGCCCAGCAGTTGCAGCATCTTGCGGCGCTCGATGGACATGCTTTCCGGCATGCACAGGATCAGCCGGTAGCCCTTGGCGGCGCAGACGAAGGCCAGCGCGATGCCGGTATTGCCCGAGGTGGGCTCGACGATGGTGGCGCCGGGCTTGAGTTCGCCGGCCGCCTCGGCCGCCTCGATCATGGCGAAGCCGATGCGGTCCTTGACCGAGGCCAGCGGGTTGAAGAACTCGCACTTGCCGACGATGTCGGCCTTGGCGCCGGCCTCGGCGGCCAGTTTCTTGAACCGCACCAAGGGCGTGGCGCCGATGGTGTCGATGATGCTGTCGTAGATCTTGCCGCGGAACTCGGTCATTGTGGGGGGGTTCCTGTTCCAATTCATTGCGGTCTAAATGGTGAAATCCAGTTTGGCATGCGCCTCGCTGCTGATGCCGCCCTTGTAGGCGCGCATGCACATGTCGTCGATGGTGATGGCGTCCAGGCGATTCATGATCTCCTCCGAGAGATCATTCCACATAGGTCGGATCACCCGTTTTCCCAGCTCCGAGGTCGGCACGTCCTGGTAGGGGTCCTCGGTGATCTCCAGCGCGCGCACCACGCGGACGATCTCGCCCACCGAGATGCGGCGGCGTTCGCGGGCCAGGCGATAGCCGCCGCGTGGACCGCGCACTCCCACCAGGATGCCCGAGCGCACCAGTTGTTGCAGGGTCTGTTCGAGGTAACGGCGCGGAATGCCCTGCCGGCGGGTGATCTCGCGGCTCTGTACCGGCTCTCCGCCGGCGTGATAAGCGATATCGAGCACCGCCTCGATGGCGAACAGCATCTTCTTGGACGGTCGCAGCATCGCTCTCGTCAGCCTCCCTGCTTGAGCCCGGTGGAGCCGAAGCCTCCGGCCCCCCTGGCGGTGGTCGGTAGCTCGGTGAACTGGTGCCACACCGCCCGCGCCACCGGCGCCACCACCATCTGGGCGATGCGCATGCCCCGCGTCACGGTGAACGGCTGGTCGCCGAGATTGACCAGCACCACAGCGATCTCACCGCGATAATCGGCGTCGATGGTGCCGGGGCTGTTCAATACGGTGACGCCGTGCCGCGCCGCCAGCCCCGAGCGCGGCCGCACCTGCGCCTCGAACCCGTCCGGCAGGGCGATGGCGAAACCGGTGGGGATCAGGGCACGCTTGCCCGGCGCCAGCACCATGTCGGCCGGCAGGCAGGCGGCAAGGTCCATGCCGGCGGCGTGCTCGCTTTCATAGGCCGGCAGTGTCATGCCCTCGGCATGGGGCAGCCGCAGGATGGGAATTTCGACCATCAGCCGCCCCCCTTCAATGCGTCGACGATGCGCCAGGCCAGGCGTTCGGCCACGTCGGCCTTGGCGATGCGCGGCCACGGCTCGTCACCGGCGGCGGTGATGAGGTGGACGGTGTTGAAGTCGCCGCCGAAGGTGCCGGTGGCCGGCGAAACGTCGTTGGCGACGATCCAGTCGCAGCCCTTGCGCTGCCGCTTGGCGCGGGCGTGCTCGACCACGGTCTCGGTCTCGGCGGCGAAGCCCACCACCAGACGGGGGCGCGCCGGACCTTGCTCGGACAGGGTGGTGAGAATATCGGGGTTGAGTGCCAGCTCGATAGCCGGCGCGGCGCCGCCCGGCTGCTTCTTCTGCTTCTGCTTGCTGGCGTTGGATACCGTCCAGTCGGCGACGGCGGCGGCGCACACCGCCACGTCGGCCGGCAGTGCGGCGATGGCGGCGCCCAGCATCTCGCGGCCGCTTTCCACGTGGATGGTCTTGACGCCGGCCGGATCGGCCAGCCGCACCGGGCCGCTGATCAGCGTCACCTCGGCGCCGAGCCGGGCCAGGGCGGCGGCGATGGCGTGGCCCTGCTTGCCCGACGAGCGGTTGGAGATGAAGCGCACCGGGTCGATGGGCTCCAGGGTCGGGCCGCTGGTGACCAGGGCGCGGACCCCCTTCAACGGACCGGCGTCGAGCAGGGAATCGATGGCGGCAAGGATGTCGGGCACCTCGGCCATGCGGCCGGGCCCGATCTCACCGCAGGCCAGCTCGCCCGAAGCCGGTCCAACCCGGCGCACGCCGCGCGCCTCAAGGGTGGCGAGATTGGCCTGGGTGGCGGCGTGACCCCACATCATGGAATTCATCGCCGGCGCCACCAGCACCGGCTTGTCGGTGGCCAGCAGCGCGGTGGAGGCGAGGTCGTCGGCGATGCCGGCGGCCATCTTGGCCAGGATGTTGGCGGTGGCCGGCGCCACCACCACCAGATCGGCCTCACGCGACAGCCGGATGTGGCCCATCTCGGCCTCGTCGGTGAGCGAGAACAGTTCCTGATAGACCTTGTCGCCCGACAATGCCGCCACTGTCAGCGGCGTGACGAACTGCGCCCCGCCGGCGGTCAGGATGCAGCGCACCGCGATCCCGCGTTCCTTCAAGCGGCGGATGAGGTCGAGCGATTTATACGCGGCGATGCCGCCGGAAATGATCAATAGAATGCGACGGCCTTCGGCCACTGTATTGCCCTCTGGGATTTACGACGACGGACTGTGGTAAGGTAGCCCTTACCGCAAGGATACGCAAGACGCCCGTGTGGAAATCACCCCCCGCCGTAAACCTGAAGGGCGCGCTGGCGGAAACGGCTTGCCACTCGGCGTTCCATCTCGGGCATGGCGACGCGGGCCAGGCCGTGCAGCAGGGGCGAGCGCAGGTCCATGTGGTAGGCGGCGATCACCCGGCAGCCGCCGGCCGGCATCGGCTCGAACCGCCACTCCAGGCGGAAGTGGCGGAACGGGCCGTCGGTCGAGGTGATCACCAGCAGGTCGGGCTCATGGGCCTCGGCCCGGGAGCGGAAGCGGATATCGACCGGTCCGGCACCGAAGTGGTTCTCGACGTCGAGCCGGTTGCCGTCGCGGCGACGGACGCGGGCGGCCAGGCACCAGGGAATGAAGTGCGGGTAGTCCTCGACGTCGACCGCCAGGCGGAATAGCCGCACCGCGTCGAGATCGGGAAAATCGACCGCGAAACCGCCTGCCAGCGGCCGCATCAGCGCGTCAGGTTGCGGATATTGCGCACGAAGATGTTCAGCAATCCGCGGATGAACGGGTCGGTCTTGGACAGCTTTTCCTTGAACACGTCGCGGCTGATGATGATGCACGAGGCGTCGGCCAGGGCGCGGGCCGAGGCCATGCGCGGCGCGTCATCCACCAGCGCCATCTCGCCGAACAGCTCGCCCTTGCCGATGGTGGCCAAGGTGACGCCGTTGCGAATGATCTCGACCTGCCCCTCCTGGATCAGATAGGCGCGGTCGCCGCTGTCACCTTCCTTGAAGATGTTGGCTCCGGCGTAGAATACCTTACGTTCTAGGACACGATCATTACGCATGAAACAACATCCGAAATGTTCCGACCGCACTCTAGCCGGTATTTTCCCGACTGTCACCGGAGCCTGAGCCCGTGTACAGTTTTGCTTCGAGACGAACCGCCCGGGGATGCGGCGCATGAGTGACGGAGAACGACTGCGCCTGCAATCCAAGATGCGGGCCTTGATGTCGAAGACCACGGTCAACGGCTGCACCGAAGAGGAGGAATTGGCCGCCGCCCGCATGGTCGGCCGGCTGGTCGAACAGCTGGACGGCCTGCCGGGCGGCTCGCCCTCGGCGCAGGCCTCGTGGGCGGCCAATGAGCGCGCCAGCCCGCAATACCAGACGCTGTTGGAGAAAAATACGCTGGAGAGCCTGCTGAAGAGCACGGTGCAGGAACTGGCCATCGAGCACATCAACACCGTCTCGCCACCCAAGCGCGACCTGCGCGGCCGACCGTACGAGCGGGTGGGCACGGTGGACCTCATCGAGCCCTACCTCGCCATGATGCTGGGCATCGGCGGCACCCGCATGGCCCGCGAGATCCTCGGTCGCCTGATCGAGGAGTTGATCATCGACGGCATGCTGCCCGAAGGGGTCAACATTCCCCGGGAATAGAGTGGCGCGGGAGGGGCACCGGCGTCGAAGACGAGGATAGCCCCAATTTGCGGGTTGCGGCCGCCGCCCCGTTCTATCAAATCCTGGGAGCGGCCCAAGGCGGACGAGGGCAGGCCGACGCCGATGAGATTGGTGGCCGATGGGATTGGTGATGGAATTGCCGATGTCGTTGAGTTCCGGGCGCAGCTGCTTGTCCGTGAGGTCAAGCAACATCTGGTCGACCACCAGGAAGGTCATCGGGGGCGCGACGGTCAGGCCCATTGGCGCCGGCCCTCTCCTGGCGAAGCCGGGGGAGGGGAGGTGGGGGCCGGGCGAAGCGCGGAAGTGGCGCCACGCGGACACACGCCTTCTGCACAAAAACCCCATGGCCCATCCGGATTTGCCCCTGATCATTACTTTTGCGCGCTTAAATGCTGCATATTTGCAGCCAGAGGATGCGGATATCCGGATGAACCAAAATCCATGTCTTCATTTTCTTGCATTTAGGCCGCGAAGAATCAAAAGTGCCGTGATCAAACCTGCCCAGCGAATGCACTCGGCACTTGATGCGCGGCGCTATGGCGCGCCGTGCTACGCTCAGAATGGAGACGTCAAATGCCGAACGGCACCGTCAAATGGTTCAATAGCACTAAGGGTTTCGGCTTCATCGCTCCGGATAACGGCGGCGCCGACGTGTTCGTGCACATTTCCGCGGTCGAGCGCGCCGGCCTGAACGGCCTGAACGACGGCCAGAAGGTGTACTTCGAGGAAGAGCAGGATCCCCGCAAGGGCAAGACTTCTGCCGTCAACCTGAAGGCGCTTTAGTCATCCGATCGGGCCGGCGGCGCGCAAGCCCGCCGGCCCTTTTGGTTTCTTGCATCCAGAGTTTTCCAGTGAGTGCACATGACCCCTCCCGAGATCGCCCGGGTCGAGGCCTATTTGCGGGCCACCTTCGGCAATGCCAAGATCAGGATCGAACCGGGTAAGAAGCGCGGCGCGCCGGTCGAGGTTTCCATCGGCGGAGAATTCATCGGCGTCCTTCATCGCGACGAGGATGAAGGCGAGGTGTCCTACTCACTGAACATCAGCATCCTCGAAGAGGATCTTCCCACCCTCGCCGGCAAGTAGCGGCGGGAGCGCGGGCGTCCCGCCCGCTTCCGTCGAGTCTCCTGCGGGCGGGCCGCCGAATGCCGGCGAACCGCCTTCCGCAGTCAGGTCGAGCGTTCGGGTCTCAACTCCCAGCCACTTGCGCGATTCACTTGCGCGCCTTGCGTGCCGCATAGCGGGCGTCGCGGGCTGCCTTGCGGGCGGCCTCAAGGGCCACCAGCGCGGCGGCGGCGTCGGCCTCGGCCGCCTCGCGGGCGGCCTGATCGGCGATGATCTGTGCCGCCGCAGCCTCCTGCGCCGCCTTGCGGTCGGCGATGGCCTGCGTCTTGGCGGCATCCTTCTCGGCCTTGCGGCAGGCTTCACGCTCGGCCCGCGCCGCAGCGGCAGCCTGGCGCGCGGCCTGCTGCTCGATATAGGCGGGGTCGTTGACGTCGATCTTGTTGGCGCGGAATTTTTCCAACAGCGCCTGCTTGGCGGCGGCGGCCGTGGTCATACGCTCGCCAAAGCCGGCACCGGCATTGGATTTGCGCTGCTTGTCACCCTTTTGCATGCTTTCTCCGTCATTGGTGAAATCGGCGGGACCGGTCCCGCGAGCGGCAGCCGGATCATGAGACCTCGCCGTCTCACCGTGTAAACCGCCGCTTTTGCGGCGCGTGCATCCGGCCGGGGCGCCGGAAATGGCGTCCCCCCATTGATTTTCAGCAGCTTATAGCGTTCTCCGCGGGCCATGGGAAGTGGCAACCCCCAGGGAAAACGCATTTCAAAAAGGCGCCGAGCGATCCGATCTGAAAAAATTTCCGAGGCATTGCGGTTGCCCTATTGCGCCGATATGGCAGCGTCGAGCGAACGATTGATGCTCTTAGCCATAGACCATGGCCTCGGACATCCAACAAAAATTGCATTGTTACGCTATTCAAGCGAACTGTCCCGCCACCCATCCGCTTGCCCAGGCCCAGTGGAAGTTGTAGCCGCCCAGCCAGCCGGTGACGTCGGCGGCTTCACCGATCACGAACAGGCCGGGATGGGCCTTGGCTTCCATGGTCTTGGACGACAGGCCGGTGGTGTCGACGCCGCCCAGGGTCACTTCTGCGGTGCGCCAGCCCTCGGTGCCGGTGGGGCTCAGCCGCCACGCCTTGAGGTCGGCAGCCAGCGTGGCGAGGACGGCGTTGGTGGTCTGGCCGATGGGACGGCCGCCGCAGCCGGCGCGGGCGGCGAGGGCTTCGGCCAGACGGGAGGGCAGCAGTTCGGCCAGCACGGTGCGGATCTCGGCATTGGGCCGCGCCGCCTTGCGCGCCAGCAGATGGGCGGCGGCGTCGAGGTCGGGCAGCCAGTCCACCGTCACCGCCTCGCCGTCGCGCCAATAGGACGAGGCCTGCAGCACCGCCGGCCCCGACAGGCCGCGATGGGTAAACAGCAGCGCCTCGCGGAAACGGGCGCGGCCGGCGGTCAGCACCGCTTCGGTGGCGATGCCGGCCAAGGGTCGCATCCAGGCCAGATCGGCCTCGGCGAAGCTCAGCGGCACCAGTCCGGGGCGCGGCGCCACCACCTCCAGGCCGTAGCGGCGGGCGACGGTGTGGGCCAGGCTGGTGGCGCCGATCTTGGGGATGGAGAGCCCGCCGCTGGCCAGCACCACCGCGGCGGCGGCCATCTCGCCCTCATTGGTGGCCACCCGGAAGGGGCCGTCGCCGCTCACGCCGCCGACCTTGACGCCGCAGCGGACGTCCACCCCGGCGGCGCCGCATTCGGCCAGCAGCAGGTCGACCACGTCCGTGGCCGAGCGGTCGCAGAACAGCTCGCCATGGCGGCGCTCATGCCAGGGCACGCCGTGGCGTCGCAGCAGTTCGATGAAGTCGGCCGGGCGATAGCGCTTCAGGGCCGAGGTGGCGAAATGCGGATTGCCCGACAGGTAGCGGTCGGGCGCCACCCCCAGATTGGTGAAGTTGCAACGGCCGCCGCCGGAAATGAGAATCTTGCGTCCTGGCTGGTCGTTGTGGTCGAGCACCACCACCCGGCGGCCGCGCCGCCCGGCGGCGGCGGCGCACATCAACCCGGCGGCTCCGGCCCCGATGACGACGACCTCGTAGTCCATGGCAGGGTTCTAGACCAAATCCGCAGCCGGCGGAACACGCCATGGCGTCCTCTTGCCCCCGGGCGGCTTCTGGTTCACCCTGCACGCACCCGCAACATGGGGGGAACGGTCATGATCTCGCTGATGGTCAACGGCGAGCGCCGCAAGGTCGATGCGGCGCCGGATGTGCCGCTGTTGTGGGTGTTGCGCGACGGGCTGGGTCTGGCCGGAACCAAGTACGGCTGCGGGGCCGGCCAGTGCGGCGCCTGCACTGTGCTGCTGGACGGCAAGCCGGTGCGCGCATGCCAGATCGCGGCGAGCGAGGTCAGCGGCCGCGCCGTCGTCACCATCGAGGGGCTGGATGGTCCCGTCGTGCGGGCGCTGCGGGCCGCCTGGGCCGAACTCGACGTGCCGCAGTGCGGCTATTGCCAGTCGGGCCAGATGGTCAGCGCCGCGGCCCTGCTGGGGCGCAGCCGTAATCCCGCCGATGCCGACATCGACGCCGCCATGGACGGCAACATCTGCCGCTGCGGCACCTACCAGCGCATCCGCGCCGCCATCCACGCCGCCGCCCGTTCCCTGGGGGGCAAGCCATGAACCGTCGTCGCTTCCTCACCACCACCGCAGCCCTGGGAGCCGGCCTGACGGTGGCGGTGCACATCCCGCCGGCCCGGGCGGTGGCCATGGCCGCGGTGGCCTCGCGGCGCGGCACGCCGGTGCCCGACTTTGCCCCCAACGCCTTTGTACGCATCGCCCCCGACGGGCAGGTGACGGTGGTGGTCAAGCATCTGGAGATGGGCCAGGGAGTCGCCACCGGCCTGCCGGTGCTGGTGGCCGAGGAACTGGAGGTCGCCCCCGAGGCGATCCGGATCGAGTTCGCCCCCGCCGATGCCACCCGCTACAACAACCTGCTCTGGGGGCCGAGCCAGGGCACCGGCGGCTCGACCGCGCTGGCCAATTCCTGGGAGCAGTTGCGCAAGGCGGGCGCCGCCGCCCGCGAGATGCTGCTGGAGGCGGCGGCGCGAACCTGGACGGTGGAAAAGTCCCAGCTCACCGCCGCCGATGGCCAGGTGCTGCACGCGGCCAGCGGCCGCCGTATCGGCTATGGCGAGCTGGCCATGGCGGCCTCGCAGCTGAACCCGCCGGCCGACCCGCCGCTGAAGCCGTCCGGCCGCTTCAAGGTCATCGGCCGCGACACCCATCGCCCCGACACCAAGGCCAAGAGCGACGGCTCGGCGGTCTATGCCCTTGATATCCGCCTGCCCGGCATGCTCACCGCCCTGGTGGCCCGCCCGCCGGTGTTCGGTGCCGGGCTGAAGGGGTTCTCGGCAGCCCGCGCCCTGGCGGTGCCCGGCGTCGAGCGGGTGGTCGCCATCGGTTCGGGGGTGGCGGTGGCCGCCAACGACTTCTGGTCGGCCAAGCTGGGCCGCGAGGCGCTGACCATCGAATGGGACGAAGGGGCGGCAGCCCTGCTCTCCACCGACACCATCCGCGCCCGGTTCGGCGAGCTGCTGGACAAGCCCGGACTGGTGGCCCGCCAAGACGGCGACGCCGCCGGCATCCTCGCCGCCACCGAGGCGCCGCGCCGGCTCTCCGCCACCTACGAGCTGCCCTACCTGGCGCACGCTCCCATGGAGCCGCTGGATTGCGTGGTGGCGCTGGAGAAGGGCCACTGCCGCATCTGGGCCGGCTGTCAGTTCCACAGCAACGATCAGGCCGCCGCCGCCCGTGCCGCCGGCCTTACCCCCGAGCAGGTGGAAATCACCACCCTCTATGCCGGTGGCAGCTTCGGGCGCCGCGCCCATCCAACTTCGGACTACATCGTCGAGGCGGTGCAGGTGGCCAAGGCGGTGGGCAAGCCGGTGCGGCTGATGTGGACGCGGGAGGACGACATCGCCGGCGGCTCCTACCGGCCGTTCTTCCTGCACCGGCTGGAGGCGGCGGTAACCCCGCAGGGCCTGCCGAGCGCCTGGACGCACCGTCTGGTCGGCCAGTCCATCCTGGAAGGCACGCCCTTCGCCGCCTCCATGATCAGGAACGGCATCGACCACACCTCGGTGGAAGGCGCCGCCACCCTGCCCTACGCCATTCCCAACCTGCTGGTGGACCTGCACTCGCCCAAGCTGCCGGTGCCGGTGCTGTGGTGGCGCTCGGTGGGCAGCTCGCATACCGCCTTCGCCACCGAATGTTTCCTCGACGAGGTGGCGGCCTTGGGCGGCCTCGACCCGCTGGAGCTGCGCCGCATCCTGCTGGCCGACCGGCCGCGCCATCGCGCCGTGCTCGACCTGGCGGCGGAGAAGGCCGGCTGGGGGCAGGCGCTGCCGCGCGGACGGGGGCGCGGGCTGGCGGTGCACGAATCCTTCCACAGTTTCGTCGCCCAGGTGGCCGAGGTGCGGGTGGCGGGCGACGGCGAAATCAGGGTGGAGCGGGTGGTGTGCGCGGTGGATTGCGGCATCCCCGTCACCCCCGACGTCATCCGCGCCCAGATGGAGGGCGCCATCGCCTTCGGCCTGTCGGCGGCGCTGAAGGGCGCCATCACCCTCGCGCACGGCCGCGCCGAGCAGTCCAATTTTCACGATTACCCGGTGTTGCGCATGAGCGAGATGCCCAAGGTCGAGGTCCACATCGTCGCCTCGGCCGAACGCCCCACCGGCGTCGGCGAGCCTGGCGTGCCCCCCATCGCGCCGGCACTGGCCAACGCCATCTTCGCCGCCACCGGGAAACGGATCCGGACGCTGCCGATCGGCGAGCGGGTGTAGGGGCCTACCCCCGGTACTCGCAGCGATCGCCGGTGACCTCGACGAAACCCTTGGCGCCGGGGGCGATGGTGAAGCGGTACTCGCCGTTCTTGAGCACCATGGAGTGTTGCAGCGGCAGCTTGCCGCTGATCTGGGCCTCCTTGCCGCCGATGACGGTGAAGCGGACGGTCACCGGCTTCTCGGGGTCGAAGGCCTGCTCGGCGCCGTTGCTGTCGCCGATGCCGTCGGCGGTGACGGTGATCAGGTCGGCGAAGCGCACCCAGGTCGAGGCGCCATCGAAATGCGGTGTCTTGACCATGAAGCGTTTGGTTGCCGCTTCGCCGCAGCGGCGGGGACGCTCGGCCGCCGAGATGGCGAAGGCCAGGCGCTTGATGTCGAGGCCGGTGTCCAGCTTGGCCCGTACGGCGCCCAGCAGATCCTTGATCTCGTCCGACGGTGCCACCTGTTCGTAGCGCGCCTGAAATTCATCGGCGCGCTTCTTGGTCTCGTCCAGGGCGGTCTGCAGCCGGACCACTTCCTCGCGCTGAGAAACATCGGCGGTGGTGAGGCGGGCAATCTCGGCTTCCAGCGTCGTGATGGTCTCCTGCGACAGCCGACGGCCGACCTCATAGCCGTAGAAGCCGGCAGCACTTATGGCTCCCAGCAGCAGCACGAACTTGGCCAGTTTGAACCAGATATTCCAGTCGCTCTGGCCACGGCGGCTTCTGCGGCGCATGTATCCTCCTTGTGCGTCCCTGCAGCCGCTGACTAAAGCCGGTTTGTGGCGATAGCGTGGCGGCCGGTTCCGCCTACTCCGTTATCGCTACCGCCCCCTGGTGTGGTGATTCCGAAGTTTGCACCATGATGCGAGCTTCGGAATCACCACACAGTTCGACAAGTTAGCGGCCTGCGGAAAAACTCTTCCCGCCGCCCTTCATCTCGTCACCCCCGCAAAAGCGGGGGTCCATGTTGGGGCGAGATACGGCATCGAACGCTATATGTTGTGCCGCTGGATGCATGGATTCCCGCTTTCGCGGGAATGACGAGGAAATTCGGCCCTTTCCGCAGCCTGCTAGCGCGTTTCGATGTCCACCGGCGGCAGCAGGCGGTACAGCCGCGTATCCTTCAGCGCCGAGACCGAGATCATCTTGACCGCGGTCGGATCGCCGACGCGATTGAGACGGGCATGGGCGATGCCCTCACCATCCTTGGTGAGATCGCGCACCTCCCAAATCGAGGTGGATTCCGATTGTTGGTAGCGTTGTCCGGGAAGTACTTCTCGCCGTGCCATGCTTCGCTCCGACTGTCGTCCAGGCGCGGGGTGTAGGCCAATATGGCCCAGAATGAAAGGACGAATTCGGAGGCCTTGCGGCCGATGGGCGCCCTAGAGATAAGCTATAGATGTGATGCCTCTTACATGCCGTCCGCCATAGACCAGCAACCAGCATCCAGCGTACTCTCTCTTGCTTGCCGCAAAGTATATAGGGCATATATAGACGGGTTTATGCCCATGGTAGGGTCGATCTTCGTTCCCGGAGAATCATGTTGCAATCCGGGACCCATCGCATATTTTTGCAAGTGCGAAATGGCGGTGACGGACGGCTCTTACGAGATCCCCCTGAACCTCTTTCGGTGCGACAGGGGGCCACGTCGGTGGCAGGTGCAGGTCCAGGTCGAAATGGCTGAAAGGCCGGATCCGGATCGGCAGGCGGTCGCGGAATCGATCTGGCGAAACTGATGGTGGGAACAATGAAAATACTGATCGCCGATGACCATGAATTGTTTCGCGACGGTCTGCGCCACGTTCTCGACCAGCTCGGCGGCCCGCTGACCATCGTCGAGGCCAGCGACTTCAATCAGGCGCTGGCCGCCGTGGAGCGTGAAGCCGATATCGACATCGTCCTGCTCGACCTCGCCATGCCCGGAATGGCCTGGAACGAGGGGCTGCAGCGCCTCAAGGACATGCTGCCCGAGACCACCCCGATCATCGTGCTGTCTGCCTCGGACGACCGTCGCCATGTGCTGCAGGCGGTCAACATGGGTGCCGCCGGCTTCATCCCCAAGACCTCGTCGAGCCGCGTGATGCTTTCCGCCCTCAAGCTGGTGTTGTCGGGCGGCGTCTACCTGCCGCCGGCGTTGCTGGAGCAGGGCGGGCACGGTCTCGACGGCGGCGGGCCGATGGCGAGCGAGAACTCGGTGTCGTTCCTCACCCCGCGTCAGCGCGAGGTGCTGACGCTCCTCGGCCAGGGCAAGTCCAACAAGGAAATCGCCCGCGTGCTGCAACTGGCGGAGGGCACCGTCAAGCTGCACGTCACCGCCATCCTCAAGGCGCTCAACGTCAACAACCGGACCCGCGCCGTGGTGGCCGCCTCGCAGTTGGGCCTCACGACCCCCGATTCGAGCCATATCGGACGCTGATCCCGAGAATTCCCCTCTCCCATCGGGAGAGGGGCAATGCCGGCGCCATCGGCTATTCCCTCCTCCGTGACAACGGTAGGGCCTGCCGTTCGAGACCTTGCACCGATTCGTCCGCACCGCCATTCTGTCGCCGCTTACGGCAAATGGCGGGAAGGTCGAGATGCGTGCTCTTTGGGCTGCGTTGGTTGGGATTGTGGGATTGAGTGGCTCCATCTGGGCCAGCGCCGGTCCAGCACGGGCGGTGGCGCCGTCACCGGAGGTCGGCTCGGAGATCGCGGCGCGCTGGTGCGCCGCCTGCCATGTGGTGTCGCCGTCGGGTGCCGGCACCGACGCCGCCCCCAGCTTCGCCAACATCGCCCGGCACCGGGATGCCGACTTCCTCAAGGGCTTCCTCGCCCAGCCGCATGCCCGGCCCATGCGTGGCTTCACACTCTCGAAACGAGAGATCGACGACGTTACGGCCTATATCGCAACGCTCGGACGCTGAGGTACGCGCTACTCAATAGTAGCAATAAACCGGTGAGTGTCATACCATAGCTCTTTCCAAGGGGAGGGTGGTATGCAGATCGACATGCATTATTACGGCACATACGCCATGGCGCGCGCGGCGGGGATCACGGCCGCGAATGCCCGGATCATCGCCACGGCGGCGCAGTACGTCGACGACAACGTCGCTGGCGGTGTCCTGAAGCTGACGGACGGGGCGCGCATCCCGCACGAGCCCACGGCCCACCACATCGCCTTGGATCAAGTCCATGAGATGATGAACGAGGATGACCAGCGCCAGGTGTGGGTCCCGTTTCACTTCCTGCCCGGCAACCAGGGGCACGACTACACCGAGCGGCTCACCTGCCGCTCCGACAGCGACATCGCCAAGGCCATGCTCGACGAAGCGATTCTTCGCGCCGAGGCCGGCGAGCCCTGTACGCTGGAGCGCATGGGCATCACCGCCCATGTCTATGCCGACACCTTCTCGCATTGGGGCTTTTCCGGGGTCAGCTCCCGCCGCAACAAGGTGGACGCCGACAGCTTTAAGTTCGACGGCCTTGAGCCCGATCTTGAGATGCATCTCGATCGGAAGGGCAAGGCCTTTTTCGACCGGTTCGGCGAGCAGGGCGGGCTGTGGTCCAACATCAAGAGCCTCGTCGGCGAGCAGGGGGCGCTGGGCCATGGCGCGGTGGCGACCTATCCCGACATCCCCTACCTGAATTGGTCGTTCACCTATGAGAAGGCGGAGCTCGGCACCGCCCACCGGAACAATCCGGACGGGTTCCTGAAGGCGTGCGCCGCCTTGTACGCCTTCTTCGCCCGGCTGGCGAAGGTTCGGCCGGACCTTGCCGACCGACCCGGCCGTGGGTTCGCCGCCATCGAGCCGGCGGTAAAGGCCGTCCTCGCCCTTCACCAGGACAAGGACGAGCGCTCCGAGGCGTGGCAAGACGCCGCCAGGAGCGGTGCGCTGTTTGCGGGTGTCGAGGCGATCCCGGCCTATGACGGGGATGCGTGGGCCACGACGCTGGAGGCGCTCGACGAAGAGGCCGACAGCGCCGCCGCCCTGTTACAGCCGGCTTGCCGCTTCCATCTCGCCGCCGCCCGTCACCGGGCCTGGGTCCTGCACGAGCTGTTGCCCGATCACGGGCTGGTGGTGGCCTGAACGAACACCAGCCGGGCGGCGCCGTAGACCCGTTCATCGACCGTCGCGAAGCCGGCCGGTGGGGTGAACGGTTCCGCCGAGGCCACCTCGACCACCGCCAGGGCGTCCGGCGTCAGCCAGCCCTGGCGGGCGAGGCCCTCCAGGCAGGGGCCGACGAGGCCGCTGTGGTAGGGCGGGTCGAGCAGCGCCAGGGTGCACGGCCTGGACGCTTTGGGTGGCGTGGCCGCGTCGGCCGAAAGCACAGTGGCCCGCGCCTGCTCGCCCAGCATCGCGATGTTGGCGTGGATGGCGGCCAGCGAGCCGCCGTTGTTGTCCATGAACACCGCATGGGCGGCGCCGCGCGACAGCGCCTCCAGCCCCAGGGCGCCCGTGCCGGCGAAGGCGTCCATCACCACCGCGCCCTCCAGCTCCACCAGATCGGTATGGGCCAGGATGTTGAACAGCGCCTGGCGGGCGCGGTCGGCGGTGGGGCGGGCGGTCGGGCCGGTCGGGGCGGCCAGCCGGCGCCCCCTATGGCGTCCGGCGATAATGCGCATTCTTCTTTCCCGTCGCCGGCTTGGAGGGGCCGCGCTTGTCGGCGGCGAGGTCGGCCGGCGATTTCCAGCCCTTGGCCTGCGGCGGCTTGACCGGACGGGCCTTGGCCTTGGCCTCGCCCTCGCTGGCCTCGCCCAGCTGCTCCTTGACGACGCGTCCCGGCACCTCCTCGACGGCGCCGTCGGCCAGGGTGCCCAGCTGGAACGGGCCATAGGCCACCCGGATCAGCCGCGTCACCTGCCAGCCGAGATGCTCCATCACCCGGCGCACCTCGCGGTTCTTGCCTTCTTTCAGCGAAACGGTCAGCCAGGCGTTGGAGCCCTGCTGGCGATCGAGCAGCGCTTTGATGGGGCCGTAATCGACGTCCTCGATGCGGAGGCCCTTTTCCAGGCGCAGCAGCACGGCGGGGTCGACCTCGCCATGCACCCGCACCCGGTAGCGCCGCACCCAGCCGGTGGCGGGCAGTTCGAGGCGCCGTGCCAGTTCGCCGTCGTTGGTCAGCAGCAGCAGCCCCTCGGAGCTGATGTCGAGGCGCCCCACCGAGATGACACGCGGCATCTCCGCCGGCATCTTTTCGAACACCGTCGGCCGCCCTTGCGGGTCCTTGTGGCTGGTGACCAGCCCGGCCGGCTTGTTGTAGCGCCACAGTCGCGTCCGTTCGGGCTCGCCGATCGCGACGCCGTCCACTACTACCACGTCGGTGAGACACACCGTCAGCGCCGGCGAATCGAGCACCTTGCCGTTGACCGCCACCCGGCCCTCGGCGATCCAGCGCTCGGCATCGCGGCGCGAGCATACCCCGGCGCGCGCCAGCCGCTTCGAGACCCGCTCCCGTTCGGTGGGATCGGTTTCGCCACCGGGGGCTGGGCCATCGGGGGATAAGCCATCGGGGGCCGGCACCGCCACACGCGGCGGCCGAATTCGTTGCCGCTCCGGCCCCGGGCGGGGCGCGTCGACGGCCCGCGACCGGCCCTCGTTACGCTTCCGCTCGTCCCAGTCCGGGGCCTCGGATTCGGCGCGGGGGGCATCGGCGCGCCATGGCTTGCGGCTGGCCTCGGCTGACGGGCGGCTGGGCGAGGGGCGGGTGGGCGCCGGGCGGGTGGGCGACGGGTGGGCGGGCGGCTGGCGCTCGCCGCGCTCACGACTCTCGGGCGCCGGACGAGGGGGCTCGGAGGTGGATGACTTGCGTCCGCGTTCAAAGCGCTCGCTTCGCTCCTGACGCTTGGAGATGGGCGCGTCGGCGGCCTTCGGCTTGCGCGCGGTGCTGTCCTGTCCTTCGGGCGCCGGGCGCGGGGATTTGGCGCGCTTGGGCTTGCGGTGCGGGTCGGGCTTGCTCTTGGCCCATCCGGCAGGCTTGCGGGTCGGCTTGCCCGGGTTCTCGGTCATGTGCAGGCCTCCACGAAAGCGCGAAACAGGGCGGCGTCCGCCGGGCTGATGTCGTATTCGGGATGCCACTGCACCCCGATGCAGAAGCGCTTGCCGACCGCCTCGATTCCTTCGATCACCCCGTCGGGCGCCACCGCATCGATGATGCAGCCCGGCGCCACCGCCTTGACCGCCTGATGATGCGCCGAGTTGACCGGGATCAGCGGGCGGCCGGCGATCTCCGCCAGTCGCGTCTCGGGCACCACCTCGACGTCGTGGCCGGGTTCGGTTCGCGGATTGGGCTGTTCGTGGGCAAGGGGGGTCGCGATCTCG
Source organism: uncultured Rhodospirillaceae bacterium (assembly GCA_903941105.1). Classification (GTDB taxonomy): domain Bacteria; phylum Pseudomonadota; class Alphaproteobacteria; order Rhodospirillales; family Magnetospirillaceae; genus CAJANL01. The sequence continues at coordinate 3,719 of CAJANL010000137.1, read as the reverse complement.
TCGGGGATGTGCTGGATCAGGGTGCCGCCCAGCGCCACGTTCATCAACTGCTGGCCGCCGCAGATGCCGAGGATGGGCATGTCGCGCGCCAGGGCACCCCGGACGATGGCCAGCTCGAACTCGGTGCGGCGCGCCTTCAGCACCACGGAGGCGTGACGGGTGGCATCGCCGAACAGTGCCGGGTCGACATCAAAGGCGCCGCCGGTGACGATCAGCCCGTCGATGGTGGCGAGGTAGGCCTCGGCCAGTTCCGGCTCGTGCGGCAGCATCACCGGCAGGCCGCCGGCCCTGACCACCGACTCGCAATAGTTCTTGCGCAGCGCGTACCACGGCATCTTCGAGTAGCCGCCGGGCTCCTCGCTGTCGAGGGTGATGCCGATGATGGGGAGAGGGGGCATGGGGCACTCCGGGTGTACGCCCCTTCCTATAGAACTCGCGGCCCGGCGCGGCAATGTGATAAAGCGGAAGCCATGCCCGATCCCCTGATGCCCGATCCCCTGATGTCCATCGCCCTGGCCGAGGCGGAGGCCGCCGCCCTGCGGGGAGAGGTGCCGGTGGGCGCCGTGGTGTCGCGGGATGGCCGCATTGTCGCCGCCGCCGGCAATCGGGTCGAGGAACTGGGCGACCCCACCGCCCATGCCGAGATGCTGGCCATCCGAAGCGCCGCTGCCATCCTGGGCGGGCCACGGCTGGAGGGCTGCGATCTGCACGTCACCCTGGAGCCCTGCCCCATGTGCGCGGCCGCCATCTCGTTGGCCCGCATCCGCCGCGTGGTGTTCGGCGCCTACGACCCCAAGGGCGGCGGCGTCGAGCACGGCGCCCGCGTCTATGACCACGCCACTTGCCACCACCGCCCCGAGGTGATCGGCGGTGTCGGCGAGACGGCGGCGGCGGCAATGCTCAAACGGTTCTTCCAGCGCCTGCGATAGCGCCTTTATTGCCTCGGACCGCCTTAATTCCGGCGCCCTATCCCCCCACATTAAGGGGAGCAATGGCATGGAGGACTCCGATGGACGGCCGTCACGTCATCATGGCCGAGGTGGATCACTACGAGGTCTGCTACACCATCAATCCCTGGATGCGGCCCGAGCAATGGCAGCAGGGGGAGGGCGGTTCGCGCGCCGTCGCCCGCCGGCAATGGTCGGCGCTGGCCGAGCGGCTCCGCGCGGCCGGCATGGTGGTGGTGACGGTTCCGGCGGCGGTGGGGCAGCCCGATCTGGTGTTCACCGCCAACTCCGCCGTGGTGCTGGATGGCCGTGCCTTGCCCGCCCGCTTCCGCCATCGCGAGCGCCGTGGCGAGGAGGCGCACTTCCGGCGCTTCTTCGAGGAGCTTGTCGACCGGGGTCTGCTCAGCGAGGTCGGCCGGCTGCCCGACGGCATCTTCCAGGAAGGTGCCGGCGACTGCATCTGGGACGCCAGCCGCGGCCTGTTCTGGGCCGGCCATGGGCCGCGCTCCTCGGCCGCCGCCCTGAGCGAGATCGGCGCCTTCTTTCACCGCGAGGTGGTGGGGCTGAAGCTGGCCACCGACCGCTACTATCACCTCGACACCTGCTTCCTGCCGCTGTCGGGAGGCGAGGTGCTGTACTACCCGCCGGCCTTCAGTCCCGCCGCCCGCACCGCCATCGCCAAACGGGTGCCACGCGACAAGCTGATCGCCGCCAGCGCCGAGGAGGCCGCCGCCTTCAGCCTCAACGCGGTCAACATCGGCCGCGACCTGATCATGGCGGCGCCGCCACCGCGCTTGCGCGCCCGCCTGGAGGGGTTAGGCTATCACTGCATCCCGGTGGAGTTGTCGAGCTTCGTGCTGTCGGGCGGCGCCGCCTTCTGCATGACCCTGCGGCTGGATCTCAAGGGGAGCCCGCCATGACCATGGACTACATCGACGTCGAGGATCGCCTGGGAGCCCACAACTACAAGCCGCTGGACGTGGTGCTGACGCGCGGCGAGGGGGTTTGGGTCTGGGACACCGGGGGGCGGCGCTATCTCGACTGCCTGTCGGCCTATTCCGCCGTCAACCAGGGCCACTGCCATCCCCGCATCCTGGCCGCCATGATCGAGCAGGCCGGGCGGCTGACGCTGACCTCGCGCGCCTTCCACAACGACCAGTTGGCGCCGCTCTACGAGGAACTGTGCACCCTGACCCGCTCGCATCGGGTTCTGCCCATGAACAGCGGCGCCGAGGCGGTGGAAAGCGCCATCAAGACGGTGCGCAAGTGGGGCTATCAGGTCAAGGGCGTGCGGCCCGAACGGGCCGAGATCATCGTCTGCGCCCACAATTTCCACGGCCGCACCATCTCCATCATCAGCTTCAGCAGCGACCCCGGGTCGCGCGACGGCTTCGGCCCCTATACCCCCGGCTTCACGGTGATCCCGTTCGGCGACGCCGACGCGCTGCAAGCCGCCATCGGCCCCGATACCGTCGCCTTCCTGGTGGAGCCGATCCAGGGTGAGGCCGGGGTGATCGTGCCGCCCGCCGGCTATCTGCGTCGGGTCCGCGACATCTGTTCGGCGGCCGGCATCGTGCTGATCCTCGACGAGATCCAGACCGGGCTGGGCCGCACCGGCAAGCTGCTGGCCGAGGAGCACGAGGGCATCGAGGCCGACCTGACCCTGATCGGCAAGGCGCTGTCGGGCGGCTTCTACCCGGTCTCGGCGGTGCTCTCCAATTCCGAAGTACTCGGCGTGCTGAAGCCGGGCGAGCACGGCAGCACCTTCGGCGGCAACCCGCTGGCCTGCGCCGTGGCGCGCATGGCGCTGAAGGTGCTGGTGGAGGAGGGGATGATCGACAACGCCGCCCGCATGGGCGAGCGGCTGCTGGCCGGGCTGACGGCCCTGCGCCATGCGTCCATCAGGGAGGTCCGCGGCCGCGGCCTGCTCACCGCCGTCGAGCTTCACCCCGAGGCCGGCGGTGCCCGGCGGGTCTGCGAGACGTTGAAGCGGCGCGGCGTGCTGTGCAAGGAAACCCACGACCACACCATCCGCCTTGCCCCGCCACTGGTGATCACCGCCGAGCAGGTGGATTGGGTGCTGGAACAGATGGACGCCGCCCTGGAATAGGCCGGATTGGCGGGCGGGCATACCCCGCCATACCGGCGAACGCTCGAAATGACCGGTTCGCCGCTATCCAGCGCCCATTGAGGGCGCGGCCAAGGGCGCGGATGCGCCCGCCCGGCGAGGGCCTGAAAATTCCGACCATGGGTCAGAATTTTTTGGAAATGGTATCAGTCGTCGCCCATCTTGAGGGCGGCAAGGAAGGCGGCCTGGGGGATTTCCACCTTGCCGAACTGGCGCATGCGCTTCTTGCCTTCCTTCTGCTTGTCGAGCAGCTTGCGCTTGCGGCTGGCGTCGCCGCCGTAGCACTTGGCGGTGACGTCCTTGCGCAGGGCGCTGATGCTCTCGCGCGCCACGATGCGGCCGCCGATGGCGGCCTGGATGGCGATCTGGAACATCTGGCGCGGGATCAGGTCCTTGAGCCGGGTGCAGATGCCGCGGCCGCGCGCCTCGGCGTTGTTGCGGTGAACCACGAAGGACAGCGCGTCCACCGGCTCGGCGTTGACCAGGATCGAGACCTTGACCAGTTCGCTCTGGGCGTAGAAGTCGATTTCGTAGTCGAAGCTGGCATAGCCGCGGCTGATGGACTTCAGGCGGTCATAGAAGTCGAACACCACCTCGTTGAGCGGCAGCTTGTAGACCGCCATGGCGCGGCTGCCGGCATAGGT
>CAJANL010000136.1 GCA_903941105.1 uncultured Rhodospirillaceae bacterium | reverse complement strand
GCCGACGCCACCACCGGCCCGGCCGATGCCACCCGCCGCGGCACCGATGCCGCCGCCAGCCCGCCCCACCCCGGCAGCAGCGCCGCCAACACCGCTACCGGCCCGCCCGACGGCGCTGGCGCCACCGCCGACACCGCTTCCCGCCCGCCCGACCGCCCCGATGCCGCCGATGCCCTCGGCCCAGGCGCCCGAAGCCACCACGGTCACCACGGCAGCCACACCGGCCGCCAGCCATTTCGTTTTGATCTGTCGCATGGGTCCAAGCCTTCCCTGTCCATCGCCCCCTCATTACCCCTGGACGCGGTGGAGCAGGGACGATCATGGGGAGGGGCGATCCGGTCTTCCGGGCTCCCGGATGCGCGCGAGGGCACCTCGTTCGGACCCCCCTCCGCAATGGGAAGCGGGACTATCCTCCGTGCTTCGTGACGCGGAGATCTTCGATGAAGACACATGAAATCGCCGGCCTTGGCCTCACCTTGGCGCTCGCCGCCTGTGCCCCGCCCCTGCTGAACGGGCCGCCGCTGGCACCGGCGGGTCTCCCCACCCTGGCTCCCGGCGACACCCTGACCTGGGATGGCGGCTATAGCGAGACGGTGGTGGCGGTACGCGGCGACGAAGTGGATTGGCGCTATGCCAACGGCGCCACCTTCACTAGCCACCGCAACTTCCTGGTGCCGGCGCTGAAATGGAACAACAGCGACAGCCGCGCCACCACCCGGGTGGCGGCACCGGCGACACTGTGGCCGTCGGCGCCCGGTGGCGTGGCCCGGTTCCGCACCGAACAGCGCGTCACCCGCAAGATCAGCAATTCGGAATCAGTGTTCCAGGACGAGTGGAGTTGCCGCAACGACGGCGTCGAGACGGTGCTGGTCCCGCTGGGGCAGTTCGACACCTTCCGGCTCCGCTGCCAGCTATTCTACTCCGGCAGCATCCTCGAAGAGTATGTGTGGAACTACGCACCCTCGTTGGGGCAGGTGGTGCGGCGCAAGTTGCCCAAGGGAGACCAAGCCGAAATGCTGGTCGCCTTCAGCCGGGGTGCCCTGCCGGCCGAGGTCTCGCAGGCGGCCGAGCGGGTGGTGCAGCGGGCACTGGAGACCGCCTCATCGGGCATCACGGTGGAGGCGAGCGACCACGACCGCCGGGTGGCGGTGACACCGATCGCCTCGTTCATTACCGAGAAGGGAGCGGTCTGCCGGGAGTTCCGCCAGCACATCGAGGCCGGCGCGGTGACGTCGATCAGCGCCGCCGTCGCTTGCCGCGGCGCCGAGGGTCGCTGGACGGTACCGGGAAAGTAGAGGCGGGGAAGTCGCCTCCCCCGCCAATGGCGGGGGAGGCCCAAGCCGTCAGATGCTGGCCTGCACCCACTCGAACAGCTTGCTCTTGGGCAGGGCGCCGATCTTGGTCGCCGCCACCTGGCCGTCCTTGAACAGCATCAGGGTGGGGATGCCGCGAACGCCGTACTTGCCCGGGGTGGCGGGATTGTCGTCGATATTGACCTTGGCGATGGTGAGCTTGCCGGCCATGTCCTTGGCCAGCTCCTCAAGGGCCGGGGCGATCTGGCGGCACGGGCCGCACCACTCGGCCCAGAAATCCACCAACACCGGGCCGGCGGCCTTCAGCACGTCCGCTTCGAACGAGGCATCGGTCACATTCATCATCGCTAGGTTCCTTGTCCGATCATAGTCTGCTGGCGGCCACTGTAGAAATCCCTTGTCGCAGCGTCAAGGTGGGCTCAGCGTCAGGAGGGTTGCAAGGGGAAAGGCAATGGCACGCCAATGGGTCGGCATGGCGGTTTTCGGCTTGGCGGGGGTGGGGGCGCTCTATTGGGCGACCCTGCCGCCCGACGAGGTGGCGTTCGACGCCGCCTGCCTGCCCCACTCGGGCCCGTCGGCGCTGGCGGCGCGGCTGCACCCCGACGATTTCTGGCAGGCCCAGTTGGCGGCGGCGGCGGTCGAGCGCGACCGCCTGCTGGCCCAGCCGGGGCGCCGGGCCCGCATCGCCGAGGAGGAAAAACACGAGACCTCGGCCGTCGAGGCGCGCATGTCGCGCCTGACCCGCGAGGACGACGGTGCCAGCCGCGACGAACGCCAGCGCCGCGAAGCCGCCGAACAGCGCCATCGCCTGGAACGCCTCGCCTGGCTCATGGGCTGCGAGGCGACCATTCGCCGCCGCCTCGGCCAACCGTGAGGATGCAGCCATGAAGTTGAATCTCGGCTGCGGAACCAAGCGCCTGGCCGGCTGGGTCAATGTCGACAAGTACCCGGCGCTCGAACCCGACATCATCCACGACCTCGACCGCCTGCCGTGGCCGTGGCCCAACGATTCGGTGGGCGAGGTGAGCATGGCGCATGTGCTGGAGCATCTCGGGCAGGAGACGCGATTATTCCTCGGCATCATCCAGGAGCTTTACCGCGTCTGCCGCCACGGTGCCGTCATTCATCTGGTGGTGCCGCACCCGCGCCACGACGACTTCATCAACGACCCCACCCATGTGCGGCCGATCACCCCGGAGATGATGGGCCTGTTCAACCGCGAGGCCAATCTGGAATGGCGGCGGGCCGGTGCCGCCAACTCGCAGCTCGCCCTGGCGCTGGGAGTCGATTTCGTCACCGACAAGGTGGCCCTGACGCCGACGCCAGAGTGGCGCGACCGCCTCAAGTCCGGCGAGGTGACCATGGCCGACCTGGAACAGGCGCGAAAGTCCCGGCTCAACGTCATCCAGGAGATTTCCATGCGGCTGACGGTGCGGAAGCCGGCTACAGCCGGGTGATCACGACCCCGGCCTCGCCGAACATCTGCGCCGCCACCTCGAACTCCTCTGCCGGCATGGAGGTGGTGCCGCAGTCCACCACCACCGCGGTGATGCCGGCCTGGATCAGGCTGCGGGCGCAGCGCGAGCACGGGAAGTGGGTGACGTAGACGGTGCAGCCCTTGAGGCTGACGCCGACGCGGGCGGCATGGGCCACCGCGTTCTCCTCGGCATGGGACGTCCACAGGTACTTGGCCGGCCGCTCCATGCGCTCGGGCCGGTCGGCGACACCGCGCGGCAGGCCGTTGAAGCCGGTGGAACGGATCTCGCCGTCGGGCCCGATCACCACCGCCCCCACCTGGGTGCTGGGGTCCTTGGACTTCACCGCGGCGTGACGGGCGAAGCCCATGAAGTAATCGGTCCAGTTCATCCGTCGTCCTTTGCCACATGATCACGCGTCTCCCACACCCGGCTTCGCCAGGGGAGGGCTTAGTTTTGATGCCCCGCCTCAAGCCGCTTCTTGACCATCAGCAGGTCGTGCCACGCCTCGCGCTTGGCCTCGGGGGTGCACAGCAGATATTCGGGGTGAAAGGTGGCGATGGCCGGGATGGGGCGTGGCAGGCCGGGCGACGAGTATTCGAACCAACGGCCGCGCAGCCGGTTGATCCCCTCGCCGCGTGCCAGCAGCGCCGAGGCGGCGGCGCCGCCGAACAGGATCAGCAACTGCGGGTCGATCAGGTCGATGTGGCGCGACACGAAGGGCAGGCAGGCCGCCACCTCGTCCGAGGTCGGCTTGCGGTTGGCGGGCGGGCGCCACGGCAGGATGTTGGTGATATAGGCGCTCTGGCGGTCGAGGCCGATGGAGGCCAGCATGCGGTCGAGCAACTTGCCCGAGGCGCCGACGAAGGGCAATCCCTGGCGGTCCTCCTCCTGGCCGGGCGCCTCGCCAATGCACATGACACCGGCCTCGGGATTGCCGTCGCCGAACACGGTGGAGGTCGCCGCCGCCTTCAGCGGCAGCCCCTCGAAGGCCTCCATGGCGGCGCGCAGGGCGGCGAGATCGACGGCCTCGGCCGCCTGATGCGCCGAGGTGCCAGGCTCCGCGGCATGGGGCATTGCGGCATGGGGCATCGCCGGCACGCGCCGCGGCTCGGGCGCCGCCGCATCGACCGGGCGTGGCGGTGGCACCGCCTTGGCCGAGGTGGCGAAGCGGTCGACCGCCGTCTCGCCGATGGCCTCGTCGGCACCGGCCGCGACGTGCCAACGCAGGATGTCGTAAGGCTGCAGCTCCATACTCTCAGCCTAGCACGTGCGGTAAGGCGTCGAAACCCCTGGAGGGCTGTGCTATAGAGGCCCTCTTGGCCGAAGCGATTTGACTGCCGGTGGAGCGGCGTCGAAACGAGGAAGAACGATGGAACGCGAATCCATGGAATTCGACGTGGTGGTGATTGGTGCCGGGCCTTCGGGGCTGGCCACCGCCATCCGTCTCAGACAGCTTGCCGCCGAGACCGGGCGCGAGGTATCGGTCTGCGTGCTGGAAAAGGGCAGCGAGGTCGGCGCCCATATCCTGTCGGGCGCCGTCATCGAGACCGGAGCCCTGGCGGAATTGTTTCCCGACTGGCGCGAGCGCGGCGCCCCCTTGAACACCCCGGCGGGCGACGACCGGCTGCTGTTCCTCACCGAGTCCAGGGCCATCCGCCTGCCGACGCCGCCGCAGATGAACAACCACGGCAACTATGTGGTGTCGCTGGGCAATGTCTGCCGTTGGCTGGCCGAGCAGGCCGAGGCGCTGGGGGTCGAGATCTTCCCCGGCTTCGCCGCCGCCGAGGTGCTCTATCACGAAGACGGCCGGGTCAAGGGCGTCGCCACCGGCGACATGGGCATCGGCAAGGACGGCCAGCCCACCGCCAACCACACGCCGGGCGTCGAGCTGCACGCCAGCCAGACGGTATTCGCCGAGGGCTGCCGCGGCAGCCTGACCAAGACGCTGTTCGAGCGCTTCGACCTGCGCAAGGATTGCGACCCGCAGACCTACGGCATCGGCATCAAGGAGCTGTGGGAGATCGAGCCGGCCAAGCACAAGGTCGGCACCATCATGCACACCGTCGGCTGGCCGCTGGACAGCCAGACCTATGGCGGCTCGTTCCTCTATCACCTGGAGAACAATCAGGTGGCGGTGGGCTTCGTCATCGGGCTCGACTACGCCAACCCGCATCTGTCGCCGTTCGACGAGTTCCAGCGCTTCAAGACCCATCCGGCCATCCGGTCCACCTTCGAGGGCGGCCAGCGCATTTCCTATGGTGCCCGCGCCCTGTCCGAGGGCGGCTTGCAGTCCATCCCCAGGCTGACCTTTCCCGGCGGCGTGCTGGTGGGCGACACGGCAGGCTTCCTCAACGTGCCCAAGATCAAGGGCACCCACACCGCCATGAAGTCGGGCATCACCGCCGCCGAGTCGGTGTTCGCCGCCCTGGGTGTCGACCATCCGCCGGCCGAGGTCACCAGCTATCCCGAGGCGCTGAAGCGCGGCTGGCTGTGGGATGAGTTGAAGACGGTGCGCAACATCCGCCCCAGTTTCCACCGCGGCCTGTGGGCCGGCTTCGCCTATTCGGCGCTGGAGACCTATCTGTTCCGCGGCAAGGGACCGTGGACCTTCCACAACAAGGCCGACCACGACCGGCTGGGCCGCGCCGCCGACCATCCGAAGATCGCCTATCCCAAACCCGATGGGGTGGTCAGCTTTGACAAACTGTCCTCGGTGTACATCTCGAACACCAACCACGAGGAAAACCAGCCGGCCCACCTCAAATTGACAGACCCGACGGTGGCCATACGGGTGAATCTGGCGTTGTACGACGCACCGGAGCAGCGCTATTGTCCGGCCGGCGTCTACGAGATCGTCCGCGACGACGAGGGCTCAAACCCCCGACTGCAGATCAATGCCCAGAACTGCGTCCACTGCAAGACCTGCGACATCAAGGACCCGACGCAGAACATCACCTGGGTGGTCCCCGAGGGCGGCGGCGGACCCAATTATCCCAACATGTAAGAGGACAACCATGCGGAATTCGGTGGGGCGGGTCTTGGCGGTGGCAGCAACACTGGCACTGGCCGGGGCGTGCTCGCCGCGTTCCGCCGACGAGGCCCAGCCCCGCCAGGCCGTCACCGAGGTTCGTGGCACCAGCGGGCTGGCGCCCTACCTCGCCGGCCGCTTCGCCCAGTCGCGCGGCGACACCCGCGCCGCCGCCGACTTCTATGTTGCGGCACTGGGCTACGACCCTGAGAACCTCGACCTGCTGCAGCGCGCCTTCACCCTGTTGATCGCCGAAGGCCGACTGGACGAGGCGACACCGCTGGCCCGGCGCATGCTGACCTTCGACGCCGACTCGCCCATGCCGCTGATGGTAACGGGCGTGGCCGAGGTCGCCGCCGGCCGGTTCGCCATCGCCGAGAAGAATTTCGCCGCCCTGCCGCACAAGGGCATGAACGGCTTCCTGGGGCCGATGCTGACCGGCTGGGCCAAGGCTGGCCAGGGCAATACCGATGGCGCGCTGGAAGCGTTGGCGCCGCTGTCCAAGGTTACCGCGCTGGCTCCCATCTTCGAGTACCACGCCGGCCTCATCACCGATCTGGCCGATCGCGGCACCGATGCCGAGCTGCATTACAAGACGGCGCTGGCCGGGCAGGTCAACCTGCGCACCGTCCAGGCGGCCGGAGCCTTTCTGCAGCGCGCCGGCCGCATGGATCAGGCCCGCGAGCTCTATGCCCATTACACCGGCGAGAATTCCGAGCGGCTATTGTTCGACAGCGCCGCTCGCCTCGCCATCGGGACGGCGCTGCCCCGTCCGGTGCCCACCGCCAAGGCCGGCCTGGCCGAGGCGCTGTTCGACACCGCCACCCTGATGCGGCAGGCCAATGCGCTCGACCTGTCCATGGTGTTCTCGCGGCTGACACTGGCGCTCAATCCCGACTTTCCCATGGCCCGCCTGCTGCTGGGCGATGTGCTGGCCGTGCAGGGGCGCTACGCCGAGTCCAACGACATGTTCCGCACCCTTGCCCCCCAGTCGCCGGCCGGCTTGATGGCGCGGCTGCGCATGGCGGTGAATCTCGACGAGCAGGACGATATTGACGGTGCCCTCAAGGAGTTGCGCGCCCTGGCCGACCTCCGTCCCGCCGACACCGATCCGGTGATGGCCATGGGCGACCTGTTGCGCCGCCGCAAGCGCTTTCCCGAGGCGGCCGCCGCCTATGAGGAAGCGTTGGGCCGCGTCGGCCCCAAGCCCGAGCCCCGCCACTGGGGCCTGTTCTTCGCCCGCGGCGTGGCGCTGGAACGCTCCAGCCAGTGGACGCGGGCCGAGGGCGACTTCCTCAAGGCGCTCGAGCTGAAGGTCGATCAGCCGGATGTGCTCAACTATCTCGGCTATAGCTGGGTCGACAAGGGGATCAATCTCGACCGCGGCCGCCAGATGATCGAGAAGGCGGTGAGCCTGCGCCCCAACGACGGCGCCATCGTCGACAGCCTGGGCTGGGCGCTCTACCGCATGGGCGAATTCCAGGCGGCGGTGAAGCATCTCGAACGCGCCGCCGAGCTGAAGCCCGAGGATCCCACCATCAACGACCACCTGGGCGATGCCTTGTGGCAGGTCGGCCGCCTGAGCGAGGCCCGCTTCCAGTGGCAGCGCGCCCTGGCGCTGGACCCGGAACCCGATCAGCTGGACCCCATCAAGGCCAAGGTGGAGACCGGCAGCCTGCCGTCCAGACCGCTGGCGCAATAGGCCTGCCATGGGCGTGACCATCGAGGCGCCGGCCAAGATCAACCTCTACCTGCACGTCACCGGGCGGCGCGACGACGGCTATCATCTGCTCGACAGCCTGGTGGTGTTCGCCGGCTTTGGCGATACCCTGACGTTCGAGCCTGCAAGCACCCTGAGCTTTGAGGTCGATGGCGCCACCGCCGGCCTGCCGGCCGACGGCGACAATATCGTGCTCAAGGCCGCGCGCGCCCTGGCCACCGCCACCGGGGTGACCGCCGGGGCGCGCATCCGCCTCACCAAGCGGCTGCCGGTGGCGGCGGGAGTGGGTGGCGGCTCGGCCGACGCGGCGGCGACGCTGACAGGGCTGTCGCGGCTCTGGGGTATCGAGCTTCCCGGACTGAATGCCCTCGCCCTGACGCTGGGCGCCGATGTCCCGGTCTGCCTGAGGGGCGTGCCCACCGCCATGTCGGGTGTCGGCGAACGGCTGGCGGCGGTGCCGCCCCTGCCTGCCGCCTGGCTGGTGCTGGTCAATCCCGGCGTGCCGCTGTCCACTCCGGCGGTGTTCAAGGCCCGCCGTGGCGCGTTCTCCGCCGCCGATCCGCTGGCGCAGGCGCCGACCACCGCCGCCGCCCTTGCCGAGGCGCTGGCGCGGCGGCACAACGACCTGACCGTCGCGGCGGTATCGCTGGCGCCGGTGGTGGCCGAGGTTCTGGCCGCCCTGGCGGCGACGCCGGGCTGCCTGCTGTCACGCATGTCCGGTTCGGGCGCCACCTGCTTCGGCCTCTATGGCGACGAGACGGCGGCCCGTGCGGCGGCGGCGGCACTGAGGGGCTCGGGCTGGTGGATCGAGGCGGCGGAACTCCAGCACTAGACTATGTCCGCATCGCCCTGATGGCCGCGATCAACCCGTTGGTCGAGGCGTCGTGCCCGGTCGGGGCGGCGGCGGCGGTAAGTTCGGGCAGGATCGTCTTGGCCAGTTGCTTGCCCAGTTCCACCCCCCACTGGTCGAAGCTGTTGATGTCCCACAGGATGCCCTGGACGAACACCTTGTGCTCGTAGAGCGCGATCAGCATGCCCAGCGTGCGGGGATCGAGGCGGCGGTAGAGCAGGCTGTTGGTGGGGCGGTTGCCGGGGAACACCCGGTGCGGCACCTGGGCGGCGATCTCGGCCTCGGCCATGCCGGCCCTGGTGAGTTCCGCCCGCACCTCGGCCTCGGTCTTGCCGGCCATCAGCGCTTCCGGCTGGGCCAGGAAGTTGGCCAGCAGCATCAGGTGGTGCCCGCCCAGCGGATTGTGGGTCTCGGCGGCGGCGAGGAAGTCGCAGGGGATCAGTTTGGTGCCCTGGTGGATCAACTGGTAGAAGGCGTGCTGGCCGTTGGTGCCGGGCTCGCCGAAGATGATCGGGCCGGTCTGCCACGTGGCGGGGGCGCCGTCCCGCGCGCAGCCCTTGCCGTTGGACTCCATGTCCAACTGCTGCAGATAGGCGGGCAGGCGGTGCAGATACTGGTCGTAGGGCAGCACTGCCGTGGCCTGGGCGCCGTGGAAGTTGTTGTACCAGAGGCCGAGCAATGCCAGCACCACCGGCATGTTGCGCTCCAGCGGCCGGGTGCGGAAGTGCTCGTCCATGGCGAAGGCACCGTCCAGCAACTCCTCGAAGCGCTCGAAGCCCACCGCCACCGCAATGGACAACCCGATGGCCGACCACAGCGAGTAGCGTCCGCCGACCCAGTCCCAGAACTCGAACATGTTGGCGGTGTCGATGCCGAAGGCGCGCACCGCCGCCTCGTTGGTGGACAGCGCCACGAAATGACTGGGGATGGCAATCTCGCCCAGAGCCGATACCAACCAGTCGCGCGCCGTGGTGGCGTTGGCGATGGTCTCCTGGGTGGTGAAGGTCTTGGAGGCGACGATGAACAGCGTCGTTTCGGGGTCGCACAGCTTCAGCACCTCGGCGGCGTGGCTGCCGTCGACGTTGGAGATGAAGTGGATGGCGAGCCCTGCCTGATGGTAGGGCTTCAGCGCTTCGGTCACCATCACCGGCCCCAGATCGGAGCCGCCGATGCCGATGTTGACCACGCTGGCCATGGGCCTGCCGGTCTGCCCTCGCCACTCGCCCAGGCGCACCCGGTCGGAAAAGCCCTTCATCCTGGCCAGCACCGTCCGCACTTCGGGCATGACGTCGGCGCCGTCCACCAGCACCGGCCGGTCGGAGCGGTTGCGTAACGCGGTATGCAGCACCGAGCGGTGCTCGGTGGCGTTGATGGGGCTGCCCTCGAACATGCGGCCACGCCAGTCCTCGACGCCGGCCTGGCGGGCGAGGTCCACCAGCAGCGCCATGGTCTCGGCGGTGATACGGTTCTTGGAATAGTCGAGCAGCAGATCGCCGAGGCTCAGCGAAAATCGCTGGAACCGGCCAGGGTCGGCGGCAAACAGCTCTCGCATGGGCTGCGCGGCCATGGCGCGGGCATGGCCGGCCAGCGCCGCCCAGGCGGAAAGGGTGTCGGGATGCGGCATGGGAACCCCCGTTCAAACCGAACATCGAGTCTAGCAGAGGGATCGCCCCTCGTCTTGCCCGCGAAAGCAAGGCCCCTCCGCCTTGTGTGCATGGGGGAATGATTGATCATTGGGTCGGCGCACGCTCGATCCGGCCTGCGGAAGGCTGTTTGCCGGATAATCTTGTCTCGGTGGCCTTCGGCTTGGTAGGCATCGGCATTGGCGATCATGCCATATCTCGCTGATCGAACAGGGTGCGGAAAAACTCAACTTTTCTTTCGTCATTCCCGCGAAGGCGGGAATCCATGCGTCCGGCAGCACAGCATACGGAGGCAAATGCCAGCCCTCGCCCCAACATGGCCCCCCCCCGCCTTCGCGGGGGTGACGAGATGAAGGGCGGCGGTGGATGCGCCTTGCTTCTTTCTAATTGGCCCGCTTGTCGCGCTTGAGGTCGCGCTTGTCGCGGACGAGCTCCCGCTTGTCGCGATTGAGGTCGCGGCGGTCGTCCCGCAACTCGGCCCGGTCGCGGGCCACCGCGGCCTTGTCGCCGGCCTTCATGTCCTGGCGCAACTGCCTGCGATCGGACTGAAGCTCGCGCTTGTCGGCCTGGATCTCGCGGTGGTCACGGCGGATTTCCTGCTTGTCGCGGCGGATTTCCGGCGACTGCTGCGCTAGCGCGGGCACTACCGCCAGGGCGGGGAGGGCGGCAAGAACGGCGATCAGGAACTTTCTCATGGGGGACCTCCCGGACTTCGAGGATTGCGATGCCGGTGAGTAGACCACGCATTTGCGGCGAAAAAGAGGTGGAATCGTTATCCAAGCGGAAGCTTGACCGTGAAGCGCGCCCCCGCCACGCCGCCGTCGGCATCGGTGCGGTTGGTGGCACGGATGGTGCCGCCATGGGCATCGACGATCTGCTTGGAGATCGACAGCCCCAGTCCGGAATGGATGCCGAATTTTTCCGCCTTGGGGCGCTCGGAGTAGAAGCGCTCGAAGATGGCGGCGAGCTTGTCTTCGGGGATGCCGGGGCCGTCGTCCTCGACCTCGATCCGCACCGCACCGCCGTCGCGGCCCGCCGTCAGGGCGATGGTGCCGCCCTCGGGGCTGAACGACACGGCGTTGGCGACGAGATTGCGGATGACCTGCACCAGCCGCGGCTCGATGCCCTGCACCTCCAGTGAATCGCCGGCCGGCACGCTGACGGTGAAGTTCAGTTGCTGGCCCTCGGCGGTGGCGCGATAGACCTCGGCCAGCGCCTCGACCATGGCCGCCACCGCCACCGGCTGGCTTTCGGCGCGTGACAATTCGGCGTCGAGCCGCGAGGCGTCGGAAATATCGCTGATCAGCCGGTTCATCCGCTCGATGTCGTCCTGGACGATGGCCATCAGGCGGCGATACTGCTCGGGGTCCTTGACCCGGGCGGCGGTCTCCAGGGCCGAACGCAACGAGGTCAGCGGGTTCTTGATCTCGTGGGCCACGTCGGCGGCGAAGGCCTCGATGGCATCCATGCGGCCCCACAGCGCCTCGGTCATTTCCTTCAGCGCCACCGACAGCTCGCCGATCTCGTCGCCGCGTTTCGACAGGTCGGGGATGACGTGGGCGCGGCCGTGGCCGTGGCGCACCTGCTCGGCTGCCAGGGCGAGGCGGCGCACCGGCCGGGCGATGGTGCCGGCCATGTAGAGCGACAGCCCGGTGGTGATGGCCAGCACCACCAGGAACACCTCGGCGATGGCCAGACGGACCTGGAACAGGCTGCGGGCGATGCCGGTGCCGTCGGCGGTCAGCATCAAGGCCCCCACCACCTGCTTGTAGCGCTGCACCGGCACCGCCGCCGACAGCAGCAGGCCGCCGCCGTGACGGGTGCGGACGACGAAGCCGGTGCGGCCGCCCAGGGCCGCCTTGGCCTCCTGATAATGCTCGGCCCGCTGCTCCTGCTTTTCGGCATAGACGGGCAGCGAATCATCCTCGGGCATCCAGGTGGCGACCCGCTCCCAGGCCTCGGCGACATTGGCCCGCCAGCCGCGCCTGCGGTTGGGCGGCGGCAGGTCCTCGACCTGCACCATCTGGCCCTTGGCGCCCAGGATGAAGCGGGAATCGGCCACCAGATCACCGGACGGATTGAACAGGCGGGCACGCACCTGGGCCGGCTCGGCCAGTCGACGCACCATAGTCTGGGCCATGTCGCGGTTGAGTTCGAGGAAGCCATAGGCCTCCTCGGTGACGGCGCCCTCGCCGACGGCGCCCGCCACCATCTCGGCCTGGGTGGCCAGCCCGGCCAGCTCGGAGCGCATCAGCCCCTGCTTGTAGCGGTCGAAATAGAGCAGCCCCACCATCAGGATGATCGGCGCCAGCAGGTTGACCGCCAGGATGCGGCGGGTCAGCGGCGAGGCCAGCGGCCGCCAGCGCTTGCGCCGGCGCGACCGCGGTTCAGGGCTCGTCACGATAGCGGTACCCGACCCCGTAGAGGGTTTCGATATGGCCGAACTCGGTGTCGACCTCGCGGAACTTCTTGCGCAGCCGCTTGATGTGGCTGTCGATGGTGCGGTCGTCGACGTAGATGTTTTCGCCATAGGCGGCGTCGATCAGCTGGTCGCGGTTCTTGACGTGGCCCGGCCGCTGCGCCAGCGATTTCAGCAGCAGGAACTCGGTGACGGTGAGGTCGACCTTCTGCCCCTTCCAGGCGCAGACATGGCGGCCGGGGTCGAGCACCAGTTCGCCGCGCACCAGAGCGGCCGAACCGCCCGGCATGTCGCCCCCCTCGGCGGCGATCTCGGTGCGACGCAGCAGGGCGCGGATGCGCTCGATCAGCAGTTTCTGCGAGAATGGCTTCCTGATGTAGTCGTCGGCCCCCATGCGCAGGCCGAGCAACTCGTCGATCTCGTCGTCCTTGGAGGTGAGGAAGATCACCGGCACCGCCGACTGCTTGCGCAGCCGTTGCAGCAGTTCCATGCCGTCCATGCGCGGCATCTTGATGTCGAGCACCGCCAGATCGGCGGGCTGGGCGGACAGGCCGCGCAACGCCTCGGCGCCGTCGGTGTAGGTGCGGACGCGGAAGCCCTCGGCCTCCAGCGCCATGGACACCGAGGTCAGGATATTGCGGTCATCGTCAACCAGCGCAATGGTGTGGGTCACGTCGAAACCTCCGTCGAGATGCGAAGGCTAAATTAGCACCTCGCGAATGATTTGCATCTCAATCGTGGCGAAATTATAGTGGCCGCGATGGTTCCCGGGGTTTTCAACGGCCTCGGGTGAAAAGGGAACGTGGTGAGGCGCCCGAAAAGGGGCCGATTCCGCGGCTGCCCCCGCAACTGTAAGCGGAGAGGGTTCGGCCCTCGAGACGCCACTGGTCGGAAGATCGACTGGGAAGGCTATGCCGAACCTCATGACCCGCGAGTCAGGAGACCTGC
>CAJANL010000135.1 GCA_903941105.1 uncultured Rhodospirillaceae bacterium | reverse complement strand
GGGTCCATGTTGGGGCAAGGACTGGCATTTGCCCCCATATGCTGTGCTGCCGGATGCATGGATTCCCGCCTTCGCGGGAATGACGAAAGGAAAGTTGAGTTTTTCCGCACCCTGCTAAAGATTCAGCATCCCGTCGATTTCGGCCTGGTCCATGGCACGGTTCGAACCGTGGATGATGGCGTTGGCCCAGTCCATCAGGGCCTGTGCGGTGCGCGAGATGGCACGGACATGCTCGGCGAACAGCTCGGGCTCGATGCCGGCGGCGATTTCCTCGTCCAGGCGATTGATTCCGGCCAAGAGGACGCTGTTGAGCTGCGCCAGGGTTTCCTCAAACGGCTTCTTATAGATGCTGGGTACGCGGTCATAGGCCTCGATGGCCAGTTGGCGATCCGAGAAGGTGGAGTCGGCGAAATGCTCCTGGTAGCTCTTGGGCTGCCATTCCTTGCAGTCCTCGATCATGTCCGGCATGTCCGGCAGCATGTCGAGCAGCATGACGATCTCGTTGAACAGGTTGAGGTAGTCGGTGGCCAGCAGGCTCTGCGCGCTGATATTGGTTCCCTGAACCTTGGCGCGATATTCGATATAGGCTGCCAGCTCCTCCGGGGGAATGTCCGCGTCGTCCACCCGATCTCCCCTCATCGTCCTCCACCAAGGGCGACCTTGCGCCACAGCAGCGGTAAATTCAAGAGTCCTCACACTCGATGATAAGGGTGCCCGGCGAGGATGGCCTGGGCCCGCCACAGTTGCTCGGCCACCAGGGCGCGCACCAGCATGTGCGGCCAGGTCATGGCTCCCAGCGACAGCAGCAGTTGCGCCCGCTCCCGCACCGCGTCGCCATGGCCGTCGGCACCGCCGATCAGGAAGGCGAGGTCGCCGGTACCGGCATCGCGCCACTGCTCCAGCCGCCGCGCAAAGGCCACCGAGCCGGGAACGGCACCGCGCTCATCCAGGGCAACCACCACCGCCCCGGCAGGCAGGGCGGCCAGCAGCAACTCGGCCTCGCGGGCCTTGCGTTCAGGCGACGTCAGCGGCCGCTTTTCCTCCACCTCCTTGAGCGCGAGGGGCGGCGACAGCCGGGCGGCGTACTGGCGGTACAGTTCCAGTTCCGGCCCAGGCCGAGCCCGGCCGACGGCGAGCAGATGGAGACGCATGCCGCGTCAGGTCGCCGCCGCTAACTGGGGCTCCACCACCGCCCACAGCTTCTCCAGATTGTAGAAGGTGCGCACCTCGGGGCGGAAGAGGTGGACCAGGATGTCGCCACCGTCGATCAGTACCCAATCACACTGCGGCACCCCCTCGGCGGAGGCGCCAAGGCCGGCCTGCTTCAGCTTGGTGATCAGGTGATCGGCCATGGCTCCCACCTGACGCGACGAGCGGCCGGTGGCGATGACCATGTGGTCGGCGATGGAGGTTCTGCCGCGCAGGTCGATGACGGTGACCTGTTCGGCCTTGTCGTCGTCGAGCGAGGTGCAGACCAGTTCGACGAGGTGCTCCGCATTGAGCGAAGCCGGAAGGGGGGATTGGATGATGTTCATTCTCCTAATAATGCCGTGCGGCCCGAATGGCGGTCGCCGAAGCCGGGTGCAGCCTTGTGTGCAGGAAGACCCAGACCGGCGGCCTTCGTCCGGCCAGCCCGCGCGCCGGCCCCGCGGCGATGCGATAACGGGCGAAGCGCCGGGCCGCCTTTGCAGCCAATGCCCTCTGAGAATAAGGTCCACGGGCAAGAATCGCAACTGGCGCCGCCCGGAAGATGTCGGGCCAGCGCTGCCAGCGCGACACCTGTAGCAGATTGTCGGCCCCCATCAGCCAGACGAAGCGGCTGCGCGGGAAGCGCCGGCGCAGCGCCGACAGGGTGTCGGCGGTATAGCGGGTGCCCAGGGACTGTTCGATGGCGGTGGCGCGGATGCGGCGCTGTCGCCCGGCGATGCCTTGCGCGGAAGCCATCCGTTCGGCCAGCGACGCCATGCCGGCCACCGGCTTCAACGGGTTCTGCGGGCTGACCAGCAGCCAGACCTCGTCGAGGCCGAGCCGGGTGAGGGCTGTCTCCGCCACATGGCGGTGCCCGGCATGGGCGGGATTGAACGAGCCGCCCAACAGGCCAACCGAGCGGCGGCGGCGATCGCCCCAGGGGTTGGGGGGAACCTGCGTCGCGGCCGTCACCCCGGCCGGCACTGCCCGTTCCCCCGCACCACATATTTGAAGGTGCACAGTTGCTCGACGCCCACCGGGCCGCGGGCGTGCAGCTTGCCGGTGGAGATGCCGATCTCGGCGCCCATGCCGAACTCGCCACCGTCGGCGAACTGGGTCGAGGCGTTCCAGAGCACGATGGCCGAATCGCAGCCGTCGAGGAACAGCTTCGCCGCCGCCGCGTCCTCGGTGAGGATGGCCTCGGTGTGGTGGCTGCCGTAGTGGTTGACGTGCTCCACCGCCGCCTCGACCCCGTCGACCACCCGTACCGAGATGATGGCGTCGAGATATTCGGTTCGCCAGTCCTCCTCCGAGGCCGCCACCACCCGAGGGTCGGCCGCCTGCACCACGGCATCGCCCCGCACCTCGCAGCCGGCGTCGAGCAGCGCCGTCACCAGCGGCCGCCACGGCGCCTGGGGGTGCACCAGCAGGGTCTCGGTGGCGCCGCAGACGCCGGTGCGGCGCAGCTTGGCGTTGAGCACCACCGACTTGGCCATCCCGGCATCGGCGGCGGCGTCGACATAGGTGTGGCAGATGCCTTCCAGGTGCTGGAACAGCGGGATGCGGCTCTCCTCCACCACGCGGGCCACCAGCGACTTGCCGCCGCGCGGCACGATGACGTCGATATAGTCGGACAGGCGCAGCATGGCGCCTACCGCCTCGCGATCGGTGGTCGGAACCATCTGCACCGCGTCAGCCGGCAGGCCGGCGGCACTGATACCGCGCGCCAGTGCCGCCATGATGGCGGTGGAGGAATGGAAGCTCTCCGAGCCGCCGCGCAGGATGGCGGCGTTGCCCGATTTGAGGCAAAGCCCGGCGGCATCGGCGGTGACGTTGGGCCGGCTCTCATAGATGATGCCGATGACGCCCAAGGGCACCGCGACGCGCGAGATCATCAGCCCGTTGGGCCGCGTCCACTCGGCGAGGCTGCGCCCCACCGGGTCGGGCAGGCGGGCGATGTCCTCCAGCCCGATGGCCATGGCCTCGATGCGCTTGTCGTCGAGAAACAGGCGGTCGAGCAGCGCCTTGCTCAGCCCCTTGGCCTCGCCGGCCGCCATGTCGATGGCATTGGCCGCCTTGATGGCGCCGGCGGCGGCCCGCAACTCGGCGGCGGCGGCGACCAGCGCCGCATCCTTGGCGGCGGCGGAGGCTTGCGCCAGCAGGTGCCCGGCGGCGCGAGCCCGGCGCCCCATATCGGTCAACACGGATTGAAGGTCGGTCATGCGTCCATCACCAGGTCATCGCGGTGGATCAGTTCGTCACGGCCGCGCCAGCCCAGGGCAGCCTCGATGTCGGTGGTCTTGCGGCCCATGATCAGCCGCGCGTCCTCGGCGCCATAGGCGGCCAGGCCACGGCCGAGCAGACGTCCGCCGGGACCCTTGACCAGGACACAGTCGCCCTTGTCGAAGGCTCCGTCGACCGCCACCACCCCGGCCGGCAGCAGGCTGCGGCCCATGGCCAGGGCGCGGCAGGCGCCCTCGTCCACCGACAGCGCGCCCACCGGACGCATGGAGCCGAAGATCCACTGTTTGCGGGCGGTGCGAGGCTCGGCCGAGGGGATGAACCAGGTGGCGCGCTGCTCGCCGCCTTCGATGGCGCGCAAGGGGTGCGGCGACTGGCCCAGGGTGATGGCCATGCGGCAGCCCGCCGACAGGCAGATCTTCGCCGCCGTGAGCTTGGTGACCATGCCACCCGAGCCGTAGGCCGAGCCGGGATCGCCGGCCATGGCTTCGATCTCGGGGGTCATTTCGCGCACTTCGGGGACAAAGCGGGCCTCGGGGTCGCGGCGGGGATCGCCGGTGTAGAGGCCATCGATGTCGGAGAACAGCACCAGGGCATCGGCGGAGATCATCTGCGCCACCCGGGCGGCGAGGCGATCGTTGTCGCCGAAGCGCAGCTCGGCCGTCGCCACGGTGTCGTTCTCGTTGATCACCGGCACCGCACCCAAGCGGAGCAGGGTTTCCAGCGTATTGCGGGCGTTGATGTAGCGCCGACGGTCCTCGGAATCGTCGAGCGTCAGCAGCACCTGGGCCACGGTGATGCCGTGGCGGGCCAGTGCTTCCTGATAGGCATGGGCGAGGCGGATCTGGCCGGTGGCGGCGGCGGCCTGCTTTTCCTCCAGGCGCAACGGCGGCTTCAGCCCGAGCTGGCGGCGGCCCACCGCCACGGCGCCCGACGACACCACGATGACCTCCTGGCCGCGCGCCCGGCAGGCCGCGAGGTCGTCGCACAGGCTGTCCAGCCACTTGCGGTGCACCTGCCCGCTGGTATCATCCACCAGCAGCGACGAGCCGATCTTGACGATCAGGCGGCGGGATTGGGCAATGAACGTCACGGCTAACCTCGTCCCTCCTGCAAGACTCCCTCTCCCCTGGCGGGAGAGGGTCTGACGATTATTCCTCGTCTTCCGACTCATCATCATTGGGATCGCGCCACAGCCACTCGCCGTTGGCCCCCATGTGGCCATCGTCGCTGGGCTCCTGGGCGCCCTGGTTGAAGCCGGGGCTGCTGCGCTTGCTGGACCCGAAGGCCGACGACGCCGCCAGAACCTTGGGTTCGGCCTCACGGGCGGTGCGGATATGACCGAACAGGCGGCCCAGCACGTCCCGCAGGCCGACCTGCGACACGCCCGACAGCGGCAGCACCTCGCCCCCGGTGGCCTCGCGCAGCGCCTCAAGCTTTTCGGCGATATCCTCGGGGGTCAGCGCGTCGCACTTGTTGAGCGCCACCACCTCGGGCTTTTCGTCGAGGCCGCCGCCATAGGCGATCAGTTCGGTGCGCACGATGCGGTAGGCCTCGGCCACGTCCGCCTCGGTGCCGTCCACCAGATGCAGCAGCACGCGGCAGCGCTCGATGTGGCCGAGGAAGCGGTCGCCGATGCCGGCGCCCTCGTGGGCACCTTCGATCAGGCCGGGGATGTCGGCCAGGATGAACTCCTCGCCGCCGAGATAGACCACGCCGAGATTGGGGTGCAGCGTGGTGAAGGGGGAGTCGGCGATCTTCGGCCGGGCGCGGGTCACTGCGGCAAGGAAGGTCGACTTGCCGGCATTGGGCAGTCCCACCAGACCGGCGTCGGCGATCAGCTTGAGGCGCAGCCAGATCCAGCCTTCCTGCCCCGGCCAGCCGTCGTCGTTGCGGCGCGGCGCCTGATTGGTGGAGGTCTTGTAGTGGGCATTGCCGAAGCCGCCGTCGCCACCGTGCAGCAGTGTGACGGTCTGGCCGGCGACGGTGAGGTCGGCCAGCACGGTCTCCTTGTCCTCGGCCAGCACCTGGGTGCCGACGGGAACCTTCAGCACCGCGTCGCCGCCATGGCCGCCGGTCTTGTTGCGGCCCTGGCCGTGGTTGCCCTTCTCGGCGCGGAAATGCTGCTGGTAACGGTAGTCGATCAGCGTGTTGAGGTTGTCGACGCATTCCAGCACGACATCGCCGCCCCGGCCGCCGTCGCCGCCGTCGGGGCCGCCGAATTCGGCGTGCTTCTCGCGGCGGAAGCTGCACGCGCCGGCACCGCCGTCACCGCTCTTGACGAAGATCTTGGCCTGGTCGAGGAATTTCATGATTGGCCCTGCACAAACGAAAAAGGGGAACGGAAATTCCGTTCCCCTTCAAAAATACTTGCGTCGGAGAACGGCGCTATTCAGCGGCCTCCGGCATCGGCTCGATGCAGACGAAGGTCTTGCCGACGGCCTTGTGGCGGAACACCACCGTGCCTGCCATGGTGGCGAACAGGGTGTGGTCCTTGCCCATGCCGACATGCGCACCGGGATGGAACTGGGTGCCGCGCTGCCGGACGATGATGTTGCCGGGGATGACGATCTCGCCGCCGAACTTCTTGACGCCGAGCCTCTGGCCCGCCGAGTCGCGCCCGTTGCGGG
Organism: uncultured Rhodospirillaceae bacterium; assembly: GCA_903941105.1. Classification (GTDB taxonomy): domain Bacteria; phylum Pseudomonadota; class Alphaproteobacteria; order Rhodospirillales; family Magnetospirillaceae; genus CAJANL01. The sequence continues at coordinate 15 of CAJANL010000135.1, read as the reverse complement.
ACGAGCCGCCAGCTT
>CAJANL010000134.1 GCA_903941105.1 uncultured Rhodospirillaceae bacterium | reverse complement strand
TAAATCTCGCACCGCTCATCCAAGCTGAGCTGATCGTAGGTCGTTCCCATCGCAACATCCCATCTTAAGGGTGTTGCACTTCAATCGTGAGTCTAGGGGGTCCATGTTGGGGCAAGGACTGGCATTTGCCCCCATATGCTGTGCTGCCGGACGCATGGAGTCCCGCCTTCGCGGGAATGACGAAAGAAAAGTTGAGTTTTTCCGCATCCTGTTAACTCCGGCCGTGGCAGGCTTGGAACCGGTTTACGGAGTTGGCCATGCGTGTCGCGGTCCTGGGTGCTTTGGCGCTGCTTCTCAGCCCCGCGGTCCAAGCCGTCGAGGGCGGCGGTCCAATGGCCGTTTCGCCGGCCGTCATCGGCTCGGCGGCGGCCGGCTGCATCGCCGGTGCGGTGGCGCTGCCGCCCGAGGGCACCGGTTATCAGGTGCTGCGCCTGTCGCGGAAGCGTAATTTCGGTCATCCCGACACGGTCCACGTCGTCGAATCCCTGGCCCGCACCGCCGCTGCCGAGGGGCTGGGCCTGCTGCTGGTGGGCGACATGTCGCAGCCGCGCGGCGGGCCGATGCCGTTCGGCCATGGCAGCCACCAGAGTGGCATCGACGTGGATATCTGGTTCCGCCTGCCCGAGCAGGGACTGGCCGAGCCGGAACGCGAGGCGCCGCAGCCGGTCTCCATGGTGGCGGGCGAGCGGGTGACCGCCGCCTGGACCCCGGCTCAGCTCCGTCTGCTGGAACTGGCGGCGCGTGCCCCCGAGGTCGACCGTATCTTCGTCAATCCGGCCATCAAGCGCGAGGTCTGCCGCAGCGGTGGCGCCGATCGGCAGTGGCTGGCCAAGCTGCGGCCGTGGTGGGGCCATGACGAGCATTTCCACGTTCGCCTGTCCTGCCCGCCGGGCAGCGAGGCGTGCGAAGCGCAAAGGCCGGTTCCGGATGGCGATGGCTGCGGCTTCGAACTGGCGTCATGGTTCGCCAAGGGGCCGGTCGCCATTCCGACCGCCAAGCCGCACCACCAAACCAAGCCGCTGCCGTTGGCCTGCCTGCAGTTGCTGAAACACCGGCCATAACCTAACCGCTATAACTGTAAAGAAAGCTTCACGCCGGGGTCATGGGGGGCGCGATAGAGTGCGGCCGACCAATTCGACTTCTGGAGGTTCCATGACGAGCAAATCCCTGACCATCGCGGCCGTCGCCCTTGTTGCCGTGGCGTCCGCCGGTGCGGCGCAGGCTCGCGACCAGATCCGCGTGGTGGGTTCTTCGACGGTGTACCCCTTCTCGACCTCGGTCGCCGAGCAGTTCGGCAAGGGCGGCAAGTTCAAGACCCCGGTGGTCGAGAGCACCGGCACCGGCGGCGGCTTCAAGCTGTTCTGCTCCGGCGTGGGCCCCGACTTCCCCGATATCACCAACGCCTCGCGCCGTATCAAGGCCTCGGAAGTCGAGTTCTGCGGCAAGAACGGCGTCACTGACATCGCCGAGGTCAAGATCGGCTATGATGGCATCGTGCTGGCCAACTCGAAGAAGGCCAAGAAGCTCGCCATCACCCGCGACCAGCTCTATCGCGCGCTGGCCAAGGAAGTGCCCCAGGGCGGCAAGTTCGTGCCCAACCCTTACAAGATGTGGTCGGACGTGGCCCCCGGCCTGCCCAGCCAGAAGATCGAAGTGCTCGGCCCGCCGCCGACCTCGGGTACCCGCGACGCCTTCGTCGAGCTGGTGATGGAGCATGCCTGCGAGGCGACCCCCGAGGGCAAGGCCCTCAAGGCCGACGCCAAGGCGTTCAAGACCACCTGCTTTTCGGTTCGCGAGGACGGCGCCTATATCGACGCCGGCGAGAACGACAACCTGATCGTTCAGAAGCTCGAATCCAACCCGGTCGCCTTCGGCATCTTCGGCTTCAGCTTCCTCGACCAGAACGCCGACAAGATCCAGGGTTCGAACATCGATGGCGGCGAGCCGGTGTTCGAGGCCATCGCCTCGGGCAAGTACGTGGTGTCGCGCCCGCTGTTCTTCTACGTCAAGAAGGCGCATGTCGGCACCATCCCGGGCATCAAGGAGTACCTCGCCGAGTTCTCCAGCGAGAAGGCTTGGGGCAAGAGCGGCTATCTGCTCGACAAGGGCCTGATCCCGATGGCCGATGCCGAGCGCAAGGAATGGGCCGCCAAGGCCGCCGCGCTCGCCGCCCTGCAGATGTGATCGAACGGAAGGACCGTTCAGGCGCTCTTGCCTGAACGGCCCCTTCCGTCGCACTCTCCGCCGGAACGGCAAGGATCGTCTGCATGGAATTGTTCATTCTCGTGGCGGCTCTGCTGCTCATCACCTCCCTGGCCTATCGGCTGGGGCGCGGCAAGGCCGTGGCGGTGGCGGGCAAGGGGCGGTTGCGGTCGCTGCCCCGCTATCACGGCTACTACGTCGCGGTGTGGTGCGGCCTGCCGGCACTGGTGCTGTTGGCGGCCTGGCTGGCCTTCCAACCGCTGGTGCTGGAAAACCTGGTGGTCGCGGCGCTCCCCGAGGAACTGAAGACGCTGCAGCCCGATCGTCTCGGCCTGCTTACCAACGAAATCCGTCTGGTAGCGCTGCACGGCCACCGCGCCAACTCCCCTGAAGTCGCGGCCGCCGCCGTGCACTTCAAGCAGCTGCGCCTGATGGCCTTCGCCGCAATGGCGGTGGTGGCGTTGGCTCTGGCCATCGCCGGCATGAGCTGGGGGCGGCGGCATATCGTTCCCGGCCTGCCCGCACGCGAGGCGGTGGAGCGGGTGGTCTCCCTGGCGCTGATGGCTGCCTCCACCGTTGCCATCCTCACCACCATCGGCATCGTGCTGTCGCTGGTGTTCGAATCGATCCGCTTTTTCCAGGCAGTACCGCTCGGCGAGTTTCTGTTCGGCCTGACCTGGAGTCCCCAGGTGGCCATGCGTGCCGACCAGGCCGGCAGCTCGGGAGCCTTCGGCGCTGTGCCGCTGTTCGCCGGCACCTTGCTGATCAGCCTGATCGCCATGGTGGTGGCGGTGCCGTTGGGATTGTTGTCGGCGGTCTACATGGCGGAATACGCCGAGCCCCGCGTTCGCGCCGTCATCAAGCCGCTGCTGGAGATGCTGGCCGGCATTCCCACCGTGGTCTACGGCTTCTTCGCCGCCTTGACCGTGGCGCCATTCTGCCGCGAATTCGGCGCCAGCCTTGGCCTTTCGGTGGCCTCGGAGAGCGCCCTGGTCGCCGGGCTGGTGATGGGCATCATGATCATTCCCTTCATCTCGTCCCTGTCGGACGACATCATCACCGCGGTGCCGCAGAGCCTGCGGGAAGGCTCGTTCGGTCTCGGCGCCACCCGATCCGAGACCATCCTGCAGGTGGTGCTGCCCGCGGCCCTGCCCGGCATCGTCGGTGGTGTGCTTCTGGCGGTCAGCCGAGCCATCGGCGAGACCATGATCGTGGTGATGGCGGCCGGTATGGCGGCCAATCTGACCTTTAATCCACTGAGCGCGGTGACCACCGTTACGGTTCAGATCGTCACCCTGCTGGTGGGCGACCAGGAATTCGACAGTCCCAAGACCCTGGCGGCGTTCGCCCTCGGGCTGGTGTTGTTCTGCTCCACTCTTGCGCTCAACGCGGTGGCGCTGCACGTGGTGCGCAAATATCGGGAACAGTATGACTGAGATGGCTGAAACCTCGTTGATCCAGCCGGCCGATGCCGCCGCCCTGAGGCGCAAACGCCGCTACGCCGCCGAGAGGCGCTTCCGCGCCGTGGGCCTTGCCGCCATCGTGCTGGCGCTGGGCTTCCTCGGCATCCTGCTGTTCACCATCGTCAAGAACGGCGCCACCGCCTTCGTGCAAAGCAAGATTCAGCTTGAGGTGACCTTCGATCCGGTGGTGCTTGGCCTGCCGGAAGGGGGGATGGACGCCGATGCCCTGGCCCAGGCGGATTGGATCGGGTTGGCCAAGACGGCCATTCAGAACCGTTTCCCGGCGGTGGAAAGCCGCTCCGAGAAACGCGAATTATGGGGTTTGCTCTCCACCGGCGCCGCCGATGAACTTCGCACCGTGGCCAAGGCCAGCCCGGCGGTGATCGGCACCACTCGCTTGGTATTGCTGACCGCCAAGGATACCGTCGACATGACGGTGAAGGGCTATTCATCTCGCACGACCGGCGCCGATGGCGCAAAACTCACCGACCGGCAACTCGGCTGGGTCGACGAGCTGGAGAAGGCCGGGGCGCTGGGCTTGCACTTCAACACCCGCTTCTTCACCGCCGGCGACTCGCGCGAGCCTGAACTGGCCGGCGTCGGGGGCGCGGTGGTGGGGTCGTTCTTCTCACTGCTGATCACCCTGCTGATCAGCTTCCCCCTTGGTGTCGCCACCGCGGTCTATCTTGAGGAGTTCGCCCCGAAGAACCGCTGGACCGACCTCATCGAGGTCAACATCAACAACCTTGCGGCGGTACCCTCGGTGGTGTTCGGCCTGCTCGGGCTGGCTTTCTTCCTCAATTTCCTGCATCTGCCGCGCTCGGCTCCCCTGGTGGGTGGCCTCGTGCTCGCACTGATCTGCCTGCCGACCATCATCATCGCCGGGCGGGCCTCGCTGAAGGCGGTGCCGCCGTCCATTCGACAGGCGGCGCTGGCGCTGGGAGCGTCGCGGCTGCAGACCACCAATGATCACGTGCTGCCGCTGGCCATGCCGGGGATCCTGACCGGCACCATCCTCGGCATGGCGCATGCGCTGGGCGAGACGGCGCCGCTGCTGATGATCGGCATGGTCGCCTTCATCGTCGACATGCCGTCGAGCCCCCTCGATCCGGCGGCGGTGCTGCCGGTGCAGGTGTATTTGTGGGCCGATTCGGCGGAACGCGCCTTTGTCGAGAAGACCTCGGCGGCGATCATCGTGCTGCTGGCCTTCCTGGCGACGATGAATTTCGGCGCCATCCTCCTTCGCAAAAAATTCGAACGTCGTTGGTGAGATGATGACTTATGCAGCTTCTGCCGATACCCGAACCGCCAAGGTGGCGGCGCGCGACGTCTGCGTCTATTATGGCGAGAAACAGGCGCTGAAGGGCGTTTCGCTTGACGTTCCAGGCAATCGGGTGACCGCCCTGATCGGCCCATCGGGATGCGGCAAGTCCACCTTCCTGCGCTGCATCAATCGGATGAACGATTTGATCGAAGGTGCCCGGGTGACCGGTTCGCTGACCCTGGATGGTGAGGACATCAACGGTCCCGAGGTGGACGTGGTGCAATTGCGCGCTCGCGTCGGCATGGTGTTCCAACGGCCCAATCCCTTCCCCAAATCCATCTACGACAACGTCGCCTATGGGCCGCGCCTGCACGGGCTGGCGTCGAGCCGGGCGGAACTCGACGAGATCGTGATGACCAGCCTGGAGAAGGCTGGACTGAAGGACGAGGTACGCGACCGTATGCATGAGCCCGGCACCGGCCTTTCCGGCGGGCAGCAGCAGCGTCTGTGCATCGCGCGGGCCATCGCGGTGCAGCCCGAACTGATCCTGATGGACGAGCCGTGTTCGGCCCTCGACCCAATTGCTACGGCAAAGGTCGAGGAACTGATCGATGAATTGTCGCGCAACTACACCATCGTCATCGTCACCCACTCCATGCAGCAGGCTGCCCGGGTGTCGCAGCGCACGGCATTCTTTCACTTGGGTGATGTGGTGGAAGTGGGAGATACCGAGCAGATCTTCACCAACCCGCAGCATCCTCTGACGCAGGGCTACATCACCGGCAGGTTCGGCTGAGATGAACGAGCGAAGCGAGTGGGCATAATTCTATGAACGAGCACACGGTAAAGTCCTATGACGACGAACTGGCTCACCTCACCGCGTTGATCTCGCGCATGGGCGGCCTGGCCGAAGCGCAGTTCGCCGCCGCGGTCCGGGCGCTCGAATCGCGGGATGTCGAGGCCGCCGTCAAGGTGGTGGCGGCCGATGGCCGCATCGACGAACTGGAGCAGGAGGTTCAGGCGTTTACCGTCCGCCTGCTGGCCCTGCGGCAGCCCATGGCGGTGGATTTGCGCCAGATCGTCACCGCACTGAAGATTTCGGGCGAACTGGAGCGTATCGGCGACTATGCCGCCAATATAGCCAAGCGGGCCATGGCACTGGACCGCCTGCCCGAGGAATCGGTGAAGGTGCGCGCCGTGGTGGCGCTGGCGGAACTGGTCAGCCGCATGATCCAGGAGGTGCTCGACGCCCACGACCGCCGCGATACCGCCAAGGCCATCGAGGTCTGGAACAGCGATCAGGAGGTGGACGACACCTATGTCAAGGTGTTCCAGACCATCGTCGACCGCATGGCGGCCAATCCCGACTCGGTGGCGGCAGGGTCGCAGCTGCTGTTCATCGCCAAGAACATCGAGCGCATCGGTGATCACGCCACCAACCTCGCCGAGGCGTTGCACTATCTGGTTCGGGGGACGGCCATTTCCGGCGAGCGCCCCAAGGGCCATGAATTCATGGCGGATTGAGTCCATGCGGGTGAATGACAACCGGCCGTTGGTCCTGATCGTCGAGGACGAACCGGCGTTGCAGACCTTGCTGTCCTATAACCTGGAAGCCGACGGCTATCGCACCGCAGAGGCCGGCGACGGCGTCGAGGGGCTGGCTTTGGTATCGAAACTGAAGCCTGATCTGGTGGTGCTCGACTGGATGCTGCCGGGCATGCCGGGCATCGATGTCTGCCGCGAGATCCGTCGCCGCCCCCAGGCCAAGGACACGCCGGTCCTGATGCTGACGGCGCGTGCCGAAGAGGCGGACAAGGTGCGCGGCCTCAACGTGGGTGCCGACGACTATCTGACCAAGCCGTTTTCGCTGCCCGAGCTGCTGGCCCGCATCCGGGCACTGCTGCGGCGGGCGCCACCGCAGTCGCAGAAGGGCATGCTTGAATTCGCCGACGTGGCCATGGACTTGGCAGAGCGCCGCGTCACCCGGGCCGGCAAGGGGATTCACCTTGGTCCCACCGAGTTCCGCCTGCTGCAGTTCTTCCTGCAGAGCCCGGGTACGGTGTTCTCGCGCGAGGAGCTGCTGTTGTCGGTGTGGGGCGCCGATATTCATGTGGAGGCGCGCACGGTGGATGTCCACATCCGCCGCCTGCGGCTGGCATTGAATGGCGACGCCGAGGCTCTGCCCGATCTCATCCGCACGGTGCGGGCGGCCGGCTATTCCCTGGCGCAGGAGTGATGACGTCGTTTGGTCTCCGCCAGCGGCTTGCCGGTGCCGCGCTCGTGGCATCGCCCGCTGCCGGGCTGGCGTTGGCGGGGCTGTGGTCCGACGGACTCTCCACTGTCCAGGCTGTTGTGGGCGGTCTCGCCGCGGCGGCGTTGACGGCGCTGCTGGCCGGGCGGTGGCTGAACGAAGCCGCGTTGGTCTGCGATTATCTCGGCCGGCTCGCTGCCGGACGCAAGCCGGTGCCGCCGCCGTTGGCCACCGTGCCGGCCCGCGAGGCGGCCCTGGTGCTGTCGCGCATCCACGATGCCATGGAGGCCGAATCCCGCAGCCATATCGCCCTGGCCGCCTCGTACGAGACCACCCTGGACAGCGTTCCCGATCCGCTGTTTCTGTTGAATGAGCAACGTCGGGTGGTGGGCGCCAATACCGCCGCCCGTGGCCTGCTGGAACGCGATCACGTCGGCTCACTGATGCGGGTGCCCGCCGTGCTCGATGCGGTGGATCGCACCCTGGCCGGCGAGGTGGTTGATACGGTGGAATTCTCGTTGCCGTTGCCATCGCCGCGGACCTTTCTGGTGCGATGCCGCCGGCTCCCCGTCGAGGGCGTGCACGGCGCGCGGCTGGTGGTGGCCGTCCATGACATTTCGGCGATCCGGCGCAGCGAGCACATGCGCGCCGAATTCGTCGCCAATGCCAGCCATGAGCTGCGCACGCCGCTGGCCAGCCTGCTGGGCTATATCGAGACCCTGGCCGGGCCGGCGCGCGACGACGCGGCGGCCCGTGAGCGCTTCCTGCCGGTGATGCATCAGGTGGCCGGTCGCATGGCGAGCCTGATCGACGACCTGCTGATGCTGTCGCGCATCGAATTCGACGAGCACACCCGGCCCACCGACGCGGTCGATCTGGCGGCGGTGGTGCGTTCGGTGGTGGCCGCGCTGCATCCCCAGGCCGAGGGGCGCGGCATGACGCTGCGGATTGCGGTCGAGGACGACGTTCCGGTGGTGCTCGGCCAGCGCGATCAACTGGCACAGGTGGCACAGAACCTGGCCGACAACGCCATTAAATACGGTCGTGAGGGTACTTCGGTCGACATCCGCCTCACCCATGAGGACGACCAGGTGGTGCTGCGGGTGGCCGACCAGGGCGAGGGCATCGCGCCCGAGCACATTCCGCGCTTGACCGAACGGTTCTTCCGCTGTGACGCTGGGCGGTCGCGGGCGATGGGCGGCACCGGCCTCGGTCTGGCCATCGTCAAGCATATCGTCAACCGCCATCGCGGTGTCCTCACCATCGAGAGTACGCTTGGCCGAGGCAGCGCTTTCACCGTCACCCTGCCGGCCATCAACGAAAGGACGTCCGCCCCATGAGTCCCATCGGCGACAGCCATATCGTGAGAAACTATGACGCGGAGCTGGACCGGCTGCGCCAGATGATCGGCCGCATGGGCGGTCAAGCCGAGGCGCAGTTGCGCTCGGCCCTCGAAGCCATGACGGAGCGCGACAGCGATGCCGCGGCCTTGGTGGTGGCCGGCGATCACGAGATCGACGACTACGACGCCCAGGTCAACGACCTGACCGTGCGTCTGCTGGCGTTGCGGGCACCGGTGGCCGACGACCTGCGCACCGTTCTGACCGCGCTGAAGGTCTCGGCCGAGCTTGAGCGTATCGCCGACCTCGCGGCCAATGTGGCCAAGCGCACCCTGGTGATGAATCAGGCCGCCGCCGTGCCGGCGTCGCGCGCCGCCATCCGCATGGGCTGGGTGGTGGTGGACCGCATCAAGCGGGTGCTGGACGCCTATCTCGCCTATGACGCCGAGGCGGCGCTCGATGTGTGGAAGGGCGACCACGAGGTGGACGACCTCTATTCCAGCCTGTTCCGCGAGATTCTCACCTACATGATGGAGGACCCGCGCACCATCACCGCCTCGACCCACCTGATGTTCGTGGCCAAGAATCTGGAACGCTGCGGCGATCACGCCACCAACATCGCCGAAATGACCTGCTATCTGGTTTCCGGCCGCCCGCTCCGCCAGGACCGCCCCAAGCACGACACGTCGAGCATCACCGGAGAGGGGTGACCTCGACGAGGCGGGCTGCCTACGCCACCACGACCTGATCCCGCGACCAGCGCCGCGCCAGGGCGCTGCCGGTGCGGCGCCATTCCTCGAAGCGGCGGCGGGCATCGGCTTCGGCCGCCTTGCGGCTGACGCGGCCGAGATAGGTGACGCTCATTTCCGGTTGACCCTCGGCGGGGCGGCCGTCATGGGCGAAGTCGAAGCGGAGGCCGCGGTCGATGCTCGCCATGGTCAGTAGCTCCGTACCAGACCCACCAACCGGCCTTGAACGCGCACGCGGTCGGGCGGGAAGATCCGGGTCTCGTAATTCTTGTTGGCCGGTTCCAGCGCGATGGAGGCCCCCTTGCGGCGTAGCCGCTTCAGCGTGACCTCAAGTTCATCCACCAGCGCCACTACGATGGTGCCGGCGTCGGCGGTGTCGCAGCGGCGGATGACCACGGTGTCGCCGTCGAAAATGCCGGCGTCGATCATCGAGTCGCCGTCGACGGTCAGGGCGTAGTGTTCGCCCGCTCCCAGCATGGTGGCGGGGATATCGATGGAGGAGGTATGGTCGCGCAGCGCCTCGATGGGGGTGCCGGCGGCGATCTTGCCGTAGAGCGGCAGTTGCACCGCCTCGGCGGCTCCACCGGCCACCGGAGTGCCGACCAGCACGTTGGCGAAATTGCCCTTGATCACCGTCGGCGAGAACGACCGTGCCGGTGCCGGCAGCGGCTGGTCCGACAGGTTCTCCGGCAGGCGGGTGACCTCCAGGGCACGGGCGCGGTGGGCCAGACGACGGATGAAGCCGCGTTCCTCAAGGCCGGTGATCAGGCGGTGGATGCCCGATTTGGACTTGAGATCCAGCGCATCCTTCATCTCGTCGAACGACGGCGAGATGCCGGTGGCCCGCAGGCGCTGGTCGATGAACATCAGCAGTTCATACTGCTTGCGCGTCAGCATACCCTTCTCCCCCGCAGGAGCTTGTCCCAGACCGGAACAAAGCCTAAACCAATGCGGCTGTTCTATGCCTGTTCCAGAAACACGTCAAGGGCAAAAAACTACCAGAGGGCGGGAAGGGGGATCACCGTCACGCTCTCGCCGGCTATGGCGGCGGCGGCGTGGGGGGGGCGCACCACCAGGCAGTCGGCGGCGGTCAAGCCCGACAGCACGGCGCTGTCCTGGGTGGGGAACGGGGTGGCGACAAGGCCGCCGGTGTCGGGACGGCGGGTCAGGCCGGCGCGCAGATAGTCCTGGCGGGCGTCGTTGGCCGGCAGGTCGCGGCCCAGCACGGCGGTGGCGGTGTCGAGATCGACGGCCAGGCCCAACATGGAGCGCAGCAGCGGCGCCAGGAACAGCATGGCGCAGACCATGGCCGAGACCGGGTTGCCGGGCAGCCCCAGCACCGGCGTGCCGTGCAGCCGGCCGAACATCAGCGGTTTGCCGGGGCGCATGGCGATCTTGTAGAACTCCTGCACCAGCCCGGCCTCGGCCAGCACGTCCTTGACCAGATCGTAGTCACCCACCGAGGCGCCGCCCGAGATCACCAGCAGGTCGCAGCCCGCAGCCGCCGCCACCATGGCGGTCAGCGACTGGCGGCTGTCGCGGGCGATGCCGAGATGCACCGGCTCGGCCCCCAGGGCGGTGACGAAGGCGCACAGCGCCGGGCCGTTGGAGCCGACGATGTGGGCCGTTCCCAGCGGCTCGCCCGGCATGGCGATCTCGTCGCCGGTGGAGAGCACCGCGACGCGCGGCCGGCGGCGCACCGCCAGCCACGGATGGTTCATGGCCGCCGCCAGGCCGATGCCTCGCGCCCCCAACAGGGTTCCGGCCGGCAGCAGCACGTCGCCGTCGCTGAAGTCGAGGCCGGCGGCGCGCACGTATTTTCCGGTGGGCGAAGAGGCGGTGAGGGTGACGTGGCCGCCCTCGGCGCGGCTGTCCTCCTGCATGACCACGGCGTCGGCCCCGGCGGGCATTGGAGCGCCGGTGAAGATGCGCACGGCCTCGCCCGCAGCCAGCGAGCCGGCGAAGGGATGGCCGGCGGCGGATTGGCCGATCACCGCCAGGGTGACCGGCACCGCCGCCACGTCTTGGGCGCGCACCGCCCAGCCGTCCATGGCCGAGACGGTGACCGGCGGGTGGGAGACGCGGGCGGCGACGTCTTCCGCCAGCACGCGGCCGAGCGCCTGGGCCAGGCTCACCGTTTCGGCACCCACCGGCATGACGTCCTCGATCACCTTGCCACGCGCAACATCAACCGAAATCATTATGTCGCCTCATAAGTCCCGGATTTACCACCAGATTTATGCACCAGCCGGATGTCGCCGATACGCATGCCCTTGTCCACCGCCTTGCACATGTCGTAGACGGTCAGCGCCGCTACCGCCACGGCGGTCAGGGCTTCCATCTCGACACCGGTGCGGCCCTTGAGCTTGCAGGTGGCGGTGATGTCGACGGCGTCACGGGCCTCGTCCAGGGCGAGCTCGACCGTCACCGAGGTCAGCGCCAGCGGGTGGCAGAGCGGGATGAGGTCGGGGGTGCGCTTGGCGCCCATGATGCCGGCCAACTGGGCCACCGCCAGCACGTCACCCTTCTTGAGGCCGTGACCGGCGACCAGGCGGGTGGTGGCGGGCGACAGGGTGACGCAGCCCTTGGCCACCGCCACCCGCTCGGTCTCGTCCTTGGCCGAGACGTCGACCATGACGGCGTTGCCCTGGCCGTCGAAATGGGTGAACTCGGCCATCTCAGGCGATGGCGGGGTTGAGGCCGGCCCCGATCATCATGATCTTGACCGCCTGCTCCACGTCGGGGCGGCGCATCAGCGCCTCGCCGATCAGGAAGCGGCGGACGCCCACCGCAGCCATGCGCTTGAGGTCGCCGGGGCCTTCCAGCCCGCTTTCCGAGATCACCACGCGGTCCTCCGGTACCAGGGTGACCAGCTTCTCGGTGTTGGCGAGGTCGGTCTTCATGGTTTTGAGGTCGCGGTTGTTGATACCGATCAGGGGTGATTTCAGTTGCAGGGCACGCTCCATTTCGGCCTCGTCGTGGACCTCGATGATGACGTCCATGCCGTAGCCGATGGCGAGATCTTCCATGTTCTTGAGGTCGTAGTCGTTGAGCGCGCCGACGATCAGCAGGATGCAGTCGGCGCCCAGGGCGCGGGCCTCGATCACCTGATAGGCGTCGACCATGAAGTCCTTGCGCAGCACCGGCAGGTCGCAGGAGGAGCGGGCGGCGCCGAGGTCGGCGTCCGAGCCCTGGAAGAACTTCTGGTCGGTGAGCACCGACAGGCAGGCGGCGCCGCCGCGCTGGTAGGCGCGGGCCAGTTGGGTCGGCTCGTAATTGGCACGGATGACGCCGGCCGAGGGTGAGGCCTTCTTCATCTCGGCGATGATGGCCAACCCGGACTTTTCCACCGACTTGGTCAGCGAGGCGGCGAAGCCACGCGGCGGCGCCTGGTCCTTGGCGCGCTTCAGCAGTTCCTGGATGGGCCGGCGGCCCTTCTGCTCGTTCACCACCTTCTGCTTTTCGGCGCAGATTCGGTCGAGGATGGTGGGGGTGCTCATGGGGGTCAGGCCTCGCGGTTGGTGATGGCGACCATGCGGTCCAGTACGCGCATGGCCTCGCCCTCGTCGATGGCCAGCGCCGCACGGGCGGCACCGGCCGATAGGGTATCGCAGGTTCCCGCCACCACCAGTGCGGCGGCGGCGTTCAGGACGACGATGTCGCGATAGGGACCCGGCTCCCCCAAGAGCAGGGCCTTCAGCGCGGCGGCATTGGTGGCGGCATCGCCGCCCTTCAACTGGTCCGGGCGGGCGCGCGGCAGGCCGGCATCCTCCGGCGCGATCTGGAACACCCGAACCTCGCCGTCGCGGAGTTCGGCGACGGTGGACGGGCCGGTGGTGGTCAGCTCGTCGAGGCCGTCGGAGCCGTGCACCACCCAAGCGCGCTCGGAGCCCAGGCGGCCCAGCACCTTGGCCATGGGCTCGACCCATTGCGGCGCGAAAACCCCCACCACCTGGCGCCTGGCGCCGGCCGGGTTGGACAGCGGCCCCAGCAGGTTGAACACCGTCCGGGTGCCCAGTTCGACGCGCGGCCCGGCGACGTGGCGCATGGCATTGTGGTGGCGCGGCGCCATCAGGAAGCCGAGGTTGTTGGTCCAGAGCGATTCCTTGACCAAGGCCATGTCGGCGTCGACCTTGACCCCCAACGCCGCCAGCACATCGGCCGAACCGGACTTGGATGATAGCGCCCGGTTGCCGTGCTTGGCCACCGGGACGCCCGAGGCCGCCACCACGAAGGCGGCGCCGGTGGAGATGTTGAAGGTGCCCGAGCCGTCGCCGCCGGTGCCGCAGGTATCGATGGCGTCCGCGGGAGCCTCGACCTTGAGCGCCTTGGCGCGCATGATGCGGGCGGCGCCGGTGATCTCCTCGACCGTCTCGCCGCGCACTCGCAGCGCCATCAGCAGGCCGCCGATCTGCGCCGGAGTGGCGTCGCCCGACATGATGACCTCGAACACCTCCTCGGCCTGGGCCTCGGACAGCAGGTGGCCGGAGCCGACGCGGCCCAGCACCTCCTTCATCAGGGCGATGGTGGCGGGAGGCGGAGTTGGGGCGTTCATCAGGCGGCGCTCTTGCGGCGGGAGAAATCGACGAAATTGCCGAGCATCTGGTGGCCGTGCTCGGTCTCGATGCTTTCGGGGTGGAACTGCACCCCCCACACCGGCAGCTCGGTATGCGCCAGACCCATGATCAGGCCGTCGCCGCTCCAGGCCGAGACGTGCAGGCAGGCGGGCAAGGTTTCACGTTCGACCACCAGCGAGTGGTAGCGGGTGGCGCGGAACGGCGCGGGCAGGCCGGCGAAGACGCCACTGCCGTCATGCAGGATGCTGTCGACCTTGCCGTGCATGGGGACCGGCGCCCGCACCACATGGCCGCCGAAGGCTTGGCCGATGGCCTGATGGCCGAGGCAGACCCCCAGCAAGGGCACCCGGCCGGCGGCCGACGTGATGAGGTCGAGGCAGATGCCGGCGCGGTCGGGATCGCAGGGGCCGGGCGAGATGACGATGCCTTTCGGCCGCAGCGCCAGCGCCTGCTCGACGGAGAGTGCGTCATTGCGCCGCACCTCGACCGTGGCCCCCAGCTCGCCCAGGTAATGCCACAGGTTGTAGGTGAAGCTGTCGTAGTTATCGATCAGCAGGAACATGTACCGACCTAACGCCTTGTATTGTAAAGAATTTATTCCGCCGTCCCGCCCGTCTTACCCAGTTTGCATCGGGATGATATGGCGGTGCCTGGGAAAAGGCGGCCCGATCCTACACGCCAACATCGCGCCAATCCAGACGGATCAGCTCCCGATCGGGCGCACGATCCACTCGTTGATCGACGACTCGGGCCAGGCGGCAATGTTCACCGCCAACTTGCGCGGCTGGGGGAACTCTCCGGCCTTGATGCGGCGGTAGATCGTGGAGCACTTCATCTCAAAGCGGACCTCGACCTCACGCAGGCGGACCAGATGCCGCCGACGTGGCGGAACTCGGCCGAGAGCACCCCGGTGGAGCGCATACGGCTGTTCCTGTGCGAGCGCATTCTCTCGCTCTGTATCTGGCCCGACCGAAGCGCCATCATCGAGGCGTGCTGCGATGCTTGGAAGACACTCGTCGGGGGCGCCGACGGGTTCAAAAGCCTCTGTAGCCAGCCTTGGGTTCAGCGGAACATTTCATATGTTCGTCATCTGTCACATAACGTCGCCGTCTCCGGCTGGCGGCGGCGTGCCATGGTCAAGCCTAACCTGACGGCGAGTGATTGGACTGACGACAGAGCCGAGCGTCAGCCCGCTGCATCATGGCGTCTAGTTACCAAGTCCGGACACTGTGCGATCAAGTTAAGTACGTATCTAGTTAGTTCCGCACGACCAATAGGCGGTTCTTTCTCACCTGCATTAATAGCCACAATCCCCTCGGCTAAACATCGAGTGTCGCAACCGATGAGGGACGTGTTCCATGCTGAGAAGCTTGAAGGCAAAAGTCTTTGCACTGACCAGTCTCGTTGCGGCGAGTTTGGTTATTCTGGGGGTGACCTGGCTGCTGTACGGCGGGGCGCAACACGACCTGCAGGATGCCCATCGCAACCGATTCGCCTCCTATCTTCTGGCTGATGAACTGCGGCAAAGCTCCGACGATCTCACCCGCCTTGCGCGCACCTACGTCGTCACCGGCGAAGCCCGTTACGAGAGCCAGTACATAGACATCCTGGCCATTCGCAACGGCGAAAAGCCACGCCCCACGGATTATTACCGTATCTACTGGGACTTTGTTGCCGCCAGCGGCGGTAAACCCCGAGCGGACGGCGAATCCGTAGCCTTGCAGGAACTGATGAGGCAGGCCGGATTTACCGAGGAAGAATTCGCCAAGCTGCGCGAGGCTCAGGCCAATTCGGATGGCTTGGTGAGACTTGAAGTGGTCGCGATGAATGCCGTCAAGGGACTCTTCGATGATGGCAAGGGGAACTTTACCGTCAAGCAGGATCCGGACTTCCATCTGGCGCGCTCGCTGCTGCATTCGGTGGAATATCATTCCTACAAGGCAAATATCATGCGGCCCATCGACGATTTTCTCGTCTTGCTCGATCGGCGCACCGCTGCGGCGGTGAAAGCCGCTGAAGCGAGGTCCGACGAATACCGCAGTTTCATGCTGGGCGCAGTCGCCTTCGTCGTCGCCGCGATCTTCTTGCTGACTGCCATGTTCCTTATGGGCATCCTTTCCCCAATGGCAGCCTTTCGCACCGTCATGACGCGGCTCGCTGGCCAGGACCGTGACGTGGACATTCCGTCGACCTTTCGCACCGACGAGATCGGCGAGATGGCACGGGCCATCGAGGTATTCAAGCGTAATGCGGATGAGATGGAAGGCCTGCGCGCGGGGCAGATGGTGCGCCAGCGTGAGGCTGAGGCCGACAAGCGCAAGGCACTGGCCGACCTTGCCGCTGACTTCGAGCGGGGTGTGACGGCTATGGTCGTCAACGTGGCTGCCGCCGCCCAGGCCCTGGAGAACGATGCCCTGATGATGCGGGGTACCGTCGTCGATGCCGCCAGCCAGAGTTCGCAGGTGGCCGCTTCATCCTCTAGTACCCTTCAGCGCGTACAGACCGCTGCGGCGGCTGCCGAGGAACTGAGCGCGTCGGTGAACGAAATCGGCAGCCAAGTGGCACAGGCCACCGCCATCGCCGGCAAAGCGGTACTTCAGGCCAGCCAGACCAATAGCACGGTTAAGTCCCTATCCGACGCAGCCCAACGCATCGGTGAGGTTGTCAAATTAATCAATGACATCGCCAGCCGCACCAACCTCCTCGCCCTCAACGCCACCATCGAGGCTGCCCGCGCCGGGGAGTCCGGCAAGGGCTTCGCCGTGGTCGCCAACGAGGTCAAGAGCCTCGCCAACCAAACAGCGCGGGCCACCGGCGAAATCGCCACCCAGATCAACAGCGTTCAGCAGTCGACGGACCAAGTGGTGGTCGCCATCCGAGATATCACCACAATCATCGAGAAAATGTCCGCCATTAACACCAGCGTCTCAGCCGCTGTCGAACAGCAGGGCGCGGCCACCAGCGAAATCGCCCGCAACGTCGACGAAGCGGCCCGAGAAACCGGGGTGTCCGCCACCATGGTGGGACGGATCACTGAGGCGGTGGAACGGGTTGGGCAAGTCGCGACGAGCGTGCTGCACTCGTCGGCCGACTTGTCCCGTCAGGCGGACGCACTGAAGGGACAAGTTGATGGGTTCATCGCGAACGTCAAGTCCGCCTGAGAGCCTGACGCAAGAGCTATGCTTGCGTGGCGGCCTATGCCGTTGACCCATTAACAGGGTGCGGAAAAACTCTTCCCGCCGCCCTTCATCTCGTCACCCCCGCGAAGGCGGGGTCCATGTTGGGGCAAGGACTGGCATTTGCCCCCATGCTGTGCTGCCGGACGCATGGATTCCCCCCGCCTTCGCGGGAATGACGAAAGGAAAGTTGAGTTTTTCCGCACCCTGTTAGGGCTGTTGATGATCGCCGCCGGATACGAGGAGGGCAACGACGCCACCGGCCTTCGGCTCAAGATGGTGCTGGATCAGGCGCCGCCGGGCGGTAGCCTGTGCCCGCAATCGACCATTTCGCGGCTGGAGAATCTGCCGGGCAAACGGGCGCTGCCGCGTCCGGCCAAGCGGCCCAAGGGAGGGGAAATCCGCGCCATTCGGCGCCGTCTACTGCCAGCGTGGACAGGCCGAGAACCACATCAAGTCCTGGAAGACCCACCTGGCCGCCGACCGCACGTCGTGCCATGAAGCCACCGCTAACCAGTTCCGCCGGTTCCTCGATGCCGGGGCCAATTGGCTGCTGGGGAGCCTGCGTGGCCTGATGCCGAAACGACGCAGCACGTGCCATGCTCACCGAGGCGTGGCGTTTCCGTTAGGAGCCGCTTATATGTCCTTTGCCGGATAGCTGAACTGGAACGCGATTCATGACCCACCAGCCTCCCGAACAGTCCTTCACCCTGGCCGTTACCGGCATGACCTGCGCCGCCTGCTCGACGCGGCTGGAGCGGGTGCTGGGCAAGGTGCCGGGAGTGACGAAGGCGGCGGTCAACCTTGCCACCGAGCAGGCCGAGGTCGGCGGTCAGGTAGCGGCCGCCGATCTCGTCGCCGCGGTGGCCAAGGCCGGCTTCGGTGCCAGCGTCGTCACCCGCCCCGACGAGGCCCTCGCCCGCCAGGAGGAAGAGCACGAGCGCCTGTCGCGGCACGGCTTGCTGATGCTGGCCCTGTCGGCGGGATTCACCCTGCCGCTGGTGGGGCAGATGGCGGTGGAGATGCTGGGCTTTCACGCCATGCTGCCGCCGTGGCTGCAACTGGCCCTGGCCAGTCCGGTGCAGTTCTGGATCGGTGCCCGCTTCTACCGGGGTGCCTGGACGTCGCTGCGCGGCGGCACCGGCAACATGGATGTGCTGGTGGTGCTGGGCACCTCGGCGGCCTGGGGGCTGTCGGCCTGGCATGTGTTGGTCGGCACGGCGCATCACGGCAACCTCTATTTCGAAGGCTCGGCGGTGGTGATCACCCTGGTGCTGTTGGGCAAGTGGCTGGAGGCCCGCGCCCGGCGCTCGGCCGCTGGCGCCATCCGCGCCCTGATGACGCTGCGCCCCGACGTGGCGCGGGTCGAGCGCGACGGGTTGGTGGTCGAGGTTCCCGCCGAGGCGGTGGCGGTGGGCGACATGGTGGTGGTGCGCCCCGGCGAGCGGATGCCGGTGGACGGCTGCGTCGCGGAAGGTGTCAGCCAACTCGACGAATCGCTGCTCACCGGCGAGAGCCTGCCGGTGGTCAAGGAGGCCGGTGACGCGGTGGTGGCCGGCTCGGTCAACGGCGACGGCTTGCTCAAGGTGCGGGCGACGCGGGTGGGAGCCGAGTCCACCATCAGCCGCATCATCCGCATGGTCCAGGGCGCCCAGGCCGCCAAGGCACCGGTGCAGAAGCTGGTGGACAAGGTTTCCAACGTCTTCGTGCCGGCGGTGGTGGTCGTTGCCGCCGTCACCTTCCTCGGCTGGGGGCTGGCCGGCGACCTGGAGCGGGCCTTCGTCTCGGCGGTGTCGGTGCTGGTCATCGCTTGCCCCTGCGCCCTGGGGCTGGCCACCCCCACCGGCATCATGGTGGGAACCGGCGTCGCCGCCCGGCACGGCATCCTGATCAAGGACGCCGAGGCGCTGGAGCTGGCGCATCACACCAATGTCATGGTGTTCGACAAGACCGGCACCCTGACCGAGGGCCATCCCGCCGTGGTGGCGGTGGCGGGCGGCGACGGGCTGCTGGACCTGGCCGCCGCCGCCCAGCAGGGCAGCGAGCATCCGCTGGCCCGCGCCGTTCTGAAGGCGGTGGCGGGCAAGACACTGCCGCCGGTGAGCAATTTCCGCAGCTTTCCCGGTCGCGGCCTGTCAGCCGAGGTTGACAGCCGTTCCCTGCTGATCGGCAGTCCGCGTCTGATGGCCGAGCAAGGCATCGACCTGTCGGCGCTCGCTCCCGCCGCCGAGGCCGAGGAGGGGCAGGGGCGCACGGTCATGTGGGTGGCCGAGGCGGGGCGGGTGCTGGGCTTCATCGCCGTGGCCGATCCGGTCAAGCCTGGGGCCGCCGGGGCGGTGGCGCGGCTGCGGGCCATGGGGGTCGAGGTGGTGATGCTGACCGGCGACAATGCCTGCGCCGCGGCGGCGGTGGCGGCGGCGGTGGGGATTTCCCGCGTCGTGTCCGAGGTGCTGCCCGAGGACAAGGCGGCCGAGGTGGCCAAGCTCAAGGGCGAGGGGCGGGTGGTGGCCATGGTGGGCGACGGCGTCAACGACGCCCCGGCCTTGGCGGCGGCCGATATCGGCATCGCCATGGGCACCGGCTCGGACGTGGCCATGCAGGCGGCCGGCATCACCCTGATGCGGGGTGATCTGGCGCTGCTGCCGGCGGCGCTGTCGGTGTCCCGCGCCGCCTACGGCAAGATCCGCCAGAACCTGTTCTGGGCCTTCGTCTACAATCTGGTCGCCATTCCGGCCTCGGGCTGGGGCCTGCTGACACCGGTGATCGCCGGGGCGGCCATGGCGCTGTCGAGCGTCTCGGTGGTCTCCAACTCGCTGCTGCTGAAGCGCTGGAAAGCTCCCTCCCGTTAGGGGTATAACGCAGGCGCACTTCAGCCGTCATCGAGGCGGTCACACAACAAGGATCCCCATGGCGCGGCGTGATGTCCGGCGGATGTTGATGGAGCGCAAGAAGTCCGACTCCGACCACCACCGCTGGCTGATTCCGCTGGTGTTGGTGGGGGTGCTGGCGGCTGGCCTGGGAATCGGCTGGGGTCTCGGCCAACTCGGCAAGCCGGCCAAGGTGGCGGTCGCTCCCGCTCCCGTCGTCGAGCAGCCTGCCGCCCTTGATCGCCCGCCGCGCCGCGAGGCCGCAACCGCCTCCCAGCCCATGGGCGATGAGGATGAGTCCCTTCCGCCCCCCCATGCTCCGGCCCCGCCGCGCCCCGGTGCCGACCCGGAACCCGAGGTGGCGGCGGTGCCGCTGATCCTGCCGCAGCCCTCGGTCCGGCCCACGGCTTTCAACGCCCCGGCCTGGACGCGCTTTGCGGTGCCGGCGCCCCAGACCACCGGCCAGCCGGTCATCGCCGTGATCATCGACGACCTCGGCGTCGACAAGAGGCGCAGCGAGCGGGTGGTGGCCCTGCGGTCGCCCCTGACCCTGGCGTGGATGACCTATGCCGAGGACCTGCCGCGCCAGGCCGCGCAGGGGCGTGGCCGCGGTCACGAGTTGATGGTGCACATGCCCATGCAGCCGCTGGACGGCCACTACGACCCCGGTCCCGATGTGCTGGAGGTCGGCCTGTCGCCCGAGGAACTGCGGCGGCGCATCGACTGGGGCCTGAGCCGCTTCGACGGATTCATCGGCGTCAACAACCACATGGGCAGCCGCTTCACCGGCGATAAGAACGGCATGCGGGTGGTGATGGAGGAGATGCGTCGCCGCGGTCTCGCCTTCGTCGATTCCGTCACCACCGACAAGAGCGTTGCACCGGAACTGGCGCGGCGTTACGGCGTTCCGTTCGCCGTCCGCCACATCTTCCTCGACAACGACCAGGATATCGGCGCGGTGCGGACCCAATTGGCCAAGGTGGAGGCGCACGCCCGCAAACACGGCCATGCCATCGCCATCGGCCACCCCCACGACGCCACCATCGAGGCCCTGTCCACCTGGCTGCCCGGCCTGGAGGGGCGTGGCTTCGTGCTGGTGCCGGTATCCGCCATCATCAAGACATTCACTCCAGGAGGATGACCATGGCCAAGACCTACAAGGTGACCGGAATGACCTGCGGCGGCTGCGCCGGTTCGGTGGAGCGGGCCATCAAGGCCGCGGCACCCGGCGCCACCGTCAAGATCGACCTCGCCACCGCCAGCGTCACCGTCGACGGCGCCAGCGACGAGCAGGTCAAGACGGCGGTGGACGAGGCGGGGTTCGGCTATGAGGGCGCGGCGTAGGGCGTCAGAATTACCGACGGCCATTGAGCAACCGTGTTTGAATGATTTTTCGGATGAACCGGCCGTGCTCCGCGTCGAGGCTCGCGCTGGCGCGCGGCCGCCCTGCGGTTGGCCCGCTATTTTGCACCACGCCGCAGTTCTGGTTGAATCTCCAGAGCGCGTATGACCTGTCCAAGGCCGGCGACGAGATCGCCCGCGATGTGACGCCACGGGCGGCGTGACATCGAGTATCAGGCTACCGCTTCGCCTGGGTGTAGTTGATGGCGTCCTCGGCGATGCGGATCAGGACGCGGGCCTTGTTCATGCACTCCTCGTGCTCCGATTCCGGAACCGAGTCGGCGACGATGCCGGCGCCGGCCTGGACGTACATGGTGCCGTCCTTGACCAGGGTGGTGCGCAGCGCGATGCAGGTGTCCATGTTGCCGTTGCCGGCGAAATAGCCGATGGCCCCGGCGTAGAAGCTGCGGCGCTCGGTCTCCAGTTCGTCGATGATCTCCATGGCCCTGATCTTGGGCGCCCCCGAGGTGGTGCCGGCCGGGAATCCGGCCATCAGGGCATCCATGGCGTCGCAATCCTCGCGGATGTCGCCCTCGACGTTGGAGACGATGTGCATGACGTGCGAGTAGTATTCGACGATCATCTTCTTGGTGACCTTCACCGAGCCGATCTTGGCCACCCGGCCGACGTCGTTGCGGCCCAGGTCCAGCAGCATCAGGTGCTCGGCCAGTTCCTTGGGGTCGGCCAGCAGGTCGGCGGCCAGCGCCTCATCCTCGGCGGCGGTGGCGCCGCGGCGGCGGGTGCCGGCGATGGGGCGGACGGTGACCTTGCCGTCGCGCAGCCGCACCAGGATCTCCGGGCTCGACGCCACCAGCTGGAAGCCGCCGAAATCGAGGAAGACCAGGAACGGGCTGGGGTTCATCCGCCGCACGGCGCGATACAGCGAGAATGGCGGCAGCCGGAACGGCACCGCCAGACGCTGCGACAGCACCACCTGGAAGATGTCGCCGGCGGCGATGTATTCCTTGGCCTTCAGCACCATGCGGCAGTATTCGTCCGAGGTCACCCCCGGCACCGGGGTAGGCTCGTGGCCGGCGCGGTCGATGAAGTCGCTGGCATGGGGCAGGGGGCGTTCGAGCGCCTCGACCACATGCTCCAGCCGCTCGCAGGCGAGGTCCCAGGCGGCCTTGGCGTCGACGCCGCTACGCGGCCACACCGGCACCACCGCCGTCAGGGTGCCATTGACGTTGTCGAACATGGCCATGACGGTGGGGCGCATGAAGATGCCGTCGGGGACGTTGATGACGTCCGGGTTGGGGCTGGGCAGGTTCTCGACCAGACGGATCATGTCGTAGGTCATGTAGCCCACCACCCCGGCCGCCATGGGCGGCAGGTGCGGCGGGATGTCGATGCGGGACTCCGCCACCAGGGCGCGCAGGCTGGCCAGGGCACCCTTCTCGACCGCCACCGGACAGGGCTCGTAGGCCTCGCTGTCGAAACGGGCGTTGCGATTGATCCAGGCCTCGTTGCCGACGCACTTCCACAGCAGGTCGGGTTTCATGCCCAGGATGGAATAGCGGCCGCGAACGGCGCCGCCCTCCACCGACTCCAGCAGGAAGGAGTTGGGCTGGCCGTTGGCCAGTTTCATGAAGGCCGAGACCGGGGTTTCGAGATCGGCGACCAGGGTGCGCCAGATCACCAGAGGCCTTCCCGCTGCGTAGCTGGCGGTGAAGGTGTCGAGATCGGGCTGGCTGGTCATGGTTACTCTTCGCGGTTGAGCTGGCTGCGATCGACCTTGACGCCGATGGCGGCGTTGAGGGCTGCGACATACTGGTCCACCACGTCGCCGGACACCGCCTGCGACACCTTGCGGCGAGCGGCCTCGGCGACGGTCTGCGAGCGGGTCGGGTCGAAGGGGACGACGCGGGCCAGGCGGGCCACCACATGGCCGTTCTGGGTGCTGCCGATGCCGACGCCGCCGACCGGGACGCGGAACATCTCGGCCACCACGGTGGGGGCGAGGCCGGCGGCCTCGGCACCGCCCTCGCGGGTGAACGGCTCGGTGACCTGCGTCTTGGCGCCGAACGACTGGGCGATCTTGGTTGCGGGCTCGCCGGTCTTCATCTGCTCGGCGATCTTCTCGGCGCGCTCGCGGGCGGCGGCGTGACGTTTCTCACCCTGCAGGGCGGCCACCACCTCGGCCCTGACCTCGGCCAGCGGCTTGGGCTGCGGCTGGGTCACCTGATCGACGCGCAGCAGGAAATAGCCGTTGCCGTCGATCTCGGTGAGTTGGCTCTCGGTCCCCTGCTCGGTGTGGAAGGCGACATCGAGGAACTGGTCGCTCTTGGGCAGGTCGGCCACCAGCTTGCCATTGGGGCCGCGTCCCTGGGCGTCGACGGCGGCGATGGCGAGGGTGCGCAGGTTGAAGGTCTTGGCGGCCTCCTCCAGGGTGGCGCCGCCACCCAAAGCGTCCTCCACCTTGGTGGCGAACTGGGACAGCACGTCGAGCGACTTCTCGCGGCGCAGGTCCTGCTCGATCTGGCCCTTGACCTCGGGCAGGGCGCGGGTGCGGCCGGCCTGGACGCCGGCGATGCGGATGACATGCCAGCCCAGCGCCGTCTTGATCGGCGGTTTGATGGTGTTGGCGGCCTGGGCGAATACCGGCTCGGCCAGCTCCTCCGGCAGGTCGCCCTTTTCCACCACGCCGATGTCGAGCACCTGGGTGTCCAGCGCCTTGGCGATGGCATTGAGGTCCATGCCGCGGGCGACCATGGCGGCGGCCTTGTCGGCGGCGGCCTTGTCGTCGAGCACCAACTGCGAGACCTGGCGGCGCTCCGGCGTGTTGAATTCGTCCTGGCGCTGCTGGTAGGCCTCGGCCACCATTTCGGGGGTGACCAGCACCTCGTCGGCGACGTCGGCGGAGCGCAGCAGAAGTACGGTCAGCTTGCGGAACTCGGCCGCCATGAAGTGGGCGGTGTTGTCCTTGTAGTACTGCTCGACAATGGCGGCCTCGGGCGCCGGCGGCATGGGCATCTGGTCGTCGTTGACCTGAATCAGCTCGGCGGTGCGGCGCTCCTCGCGATGGTGCAGCAGGGGATCGACCAGCACCGAGGGCGCCACCACGCCGGAGGATAGCCCTTCGGCCATCTGCTGGCGAATGACGTTGGCGCGTTCCACCTTGAGGAAACCGTCCTCGGAATAGCCGGCGCGCGCCAGGGTGCGGCGGAACAGGTCGCGGTCGAACTGCCCCAGCTCGTTCCGGAAGGCGGCGTTGGAGGTCACTTGGCGCAGGATCTGCTCGTCGTTGGCGGACAGCCCGAGCGAGCGGCCGGCCTCGTCAACCAGGGTGCGGGTCACCAGCGATTCGATGGTGCGGTCCAGCAGGCCCAGCTTGCGCGCGTCCTCGGGGGTCAGCTTGCCGCCGAACAGCGGCTGAAGCCGTTCCACCTCGCGCTTGAATTCGGCCATCACCTCGCCGGCCGAGATGGCGGTCTTGCCCACCTCGATGGCCGGGCCTCGGCCGGCGCCGCCGCGGACGAAGTCGCCGACGCCCCACGACACGAAGCTCAAGGCGAGCAGAGCGAAGAAGATCTTTACGGCCCAGGTCTTGGACGCTTTGCGGAAGATGTCGAGCATGGCCGGCGGAATGTTCCGAAAAGGGGGGCGGATCCGCCAGGGGGGCGGCCGTTCGGCGGGCATAATAAGGGGGGGGCGGAGGGGCCGCAAC
Organism: uncultured Rhodospirillaceae bacterium; assembly: GCA_903941105.1. Lineage (GTDB taxonomy): Bacteria > Pseudomonadota > Alphaproteobacteria > Rhodospirillales > Magnetospirillaceae > CAJANL01. Next base: position 10,632 of record CAJANL010000134.1, on the reverse strand, counting down.
ATGGAAGTGCACCCCCTCCAAGTCCGTGACACGCAACGAGATGTCGGCGCTCGCACCAGGCATGGAATTCTCTTGCGGCTTAACGCCGCAGGAGAGTTATATAATGATTTTTGAAGGTAAGGTCATTTGCACATAAAGGCACCAAAACGGGGAAAGCCATGGCCGCCAAGACACTTTTCATCATGCTGTGCTCGGGCGAGCACGAAAAGATCCAATTGGCGGCGATGACCGCCTCGGTGGCGGCGGTGTCCGACCGCCCGGTGGTGGTGTTCGTCACCATGAATGCCCTGCTGGCTTTCCAGCGCGGGCTGACACCGGCCCAGCGCTATCACGGGGGGCATTTCCACGAATTGTTCATGATATCCAAGGTTCCGGACGCCATAGAGCTGTTCGGCCAGGGCAAGATGCTGGGTGAACTGAAGATGTATGCCTGCTCCCTGGTCCTTGACCTCAAGCACTGGGACGTCGAGAAAGATCTGGTCGAGGACCTGTTCGACGGCGCCGCCGGTCTTACCCATTTTCTCGCCGACGCGGAAAACGGCGAGTTGATAACCATTTAGGCGATCTCTAGTATCGGAAGGACTGAAACATGGCTGAACGCCAGACCATCGACGCTCGCGGAGCCTTTTGCCCCGGGCCGCTGATGGAACTTATCGCCGCACTCAAATTGGCGGCAATCGGTGACGAGGTCGAGATCCTGTCGTCCGACAAGGGTTCCGTCACCGATATTCCCGCCTGGGTGGCCAAGGTCGGTCACACCTATGTCGGCACCACTGAACTGAATGGCCATTGGGCCGTCGTGGTGCGCAAGGCGAAGTAAGTCGACTTTGGCGGGGGGGCGGGCCGAACCGTTCCCCGCCGACCTGAAGGCCGCGACAGACGGCCGTAAGACAACAGCCCACGCGTGCTTCCGCAGAGAGGGAGGGAGATAGAATGTCCAAGACGATTCTGATCGTCGGTGGCGGCCTCGCCGGTACCATCGTTGCCAATGGCCTGTGCCGCCAGCTTGTCAGCGAGTTGCGCTCCGGTGCCGTGACCGTGACGTTGCTGGGCACCACCGACCAGCATATGTATCAGCCGGGCCTGCTCTACGTGCCGTTCGGCCGCATGCGCGAAGCCGAGCTGTTCCGCGACCAGCGCAAGGTGCTCGACCGCCGCGTCAACTTCTTCATCGACCCGGCCAAGCACATCGACGTGGAGAAGAATCAGGTCAGCACCGAGCAGGGCCGCACCTTCAAATACGACTATCTGGTGCTCGCCACCGGCTCGCGCATCATGCCGCAGAGCATTCCCGGCATGAAGGAAGCGGGCCACTGGTTCTACGACCTCGACGGTGCCCGCAAGCTGCGCGATGCGCTGAATGCCTTCCAGGGCGGCAAGATCGTGGTCAACGTCAACGCGCCGCACAAGTGCCCGGTGGCACCGCTGGAAGTCACCTTCATGCTGCACGACTTCCTCAAGGGACGCGGGCTGTGGGAGAAGAGCGAGATCACCTACACCTATCCCATCGGCCGCCTGCATGCCCTGGAGCCGGTGGCGCATTGGGCCAAGCCGGAATTCGACCGGGTGGGCATCAAGTATGAGACCTTCTTCAACACCGAGAGCGTCGATCCCGAGAAGAAGACCATCACCTCGATGGAAGGCTCCGAACTGCCCTTCGACCTGCTGATCACCATCCCGCCGCATTCGGGCTCGCAGGTCATCATCGATTCGGAACTGGGCAAGGGCGGCTGGGTGCCGACCAACACCAAGACGCTGCATCGCGACGGCTCGGAAAACGTCTTCGTCGTCGGCGACACCACCAACATCCCGATCTCGAAGGCCGGCTCGACCGCGCATTTCGAGGCCGATGTGCTGATCGACAATCTGGTCTCGCTGATTCAGGAAGGCCGCTGGGCGCGCGACTACGACGGCAAGGTGTTCTGCTTCGTCGAGACCGGGATGAAGACCGGCACCTATGTTTGGTTCAACTACACCACGCCCCCCAACCCTGGCCCGCCGTCGGAGATGATCCACTGGTTCAAGCTGGCCTATAACCGCTTGTACTGGCTCTCCGCCCGCGGCCTGCTCTAGGAGGGTGGATGCCATGACCGAGATACCTCGTATCGACGCCTCCGAATTCGCCCGCCTGGGCAAGGCGGTGAGCGACTCCATGGCCGACAGCATGCTTGAGCGCCTCGCCACCACCGCCGCCAACGGCATGGAAGTGGTCGACAAGCTCAATGAGCCCGACATCAAGGAGGCGGTGATGTTCCTCCTCGACACCGTCGGCACCATGCACCGGACCGGGGCGCTGCAGACCGTAGTGGATCTGGTCTATTTGGTGCAGGCGCTGCGCTCCAGCGCCAACGACGCCATGATCGACCGGATCTTTTCCTTCGTCGAGCACATGTGGAACAACCTCGGTACCGAGGAGTTGGCGACGCTGGCTCACGAGGCCAAGGGGGCCATGGAGGATGCGCTCGACCACTGCAACATCCCCGGCGCCGGCGGCGGCTTCCTCGGTACCATCAAGATGCTGTCCAAGCCGGAGACCCAGGACGCCCTGCGTTTCATGCTGGCCTTCTCGTGCGGCCTGCGCAAGCGGGCGAGCGTGTTGGCAAAAAGCCCCACGGTCTGATTGCCCGACGCTGCGGGTGGGTGTATTCCGGGGCGGGGCTGAAAGGCTCCGCCCCATTTTTCTATAGGGAGGAACGACGATGACCAAGCGACGGCCGTTGATCGCCGGCAACTGGAAGATGAACGGCCTGAAGGCCGATGGGCTGGCTCTGGCCGCGGGCGTCGCCGCCAAGCTGAAGGCCGAGCCGAACGTCGCCTGCGACCTGCTGGTCTGCCCGCCCTTCACCCTGCTGGCCGGGGTGATCGATGCGGTGGCCGGCTCGGGCGTGGCGGTGGGGGGGCAGGACTGCCACGCCAAGGTGTCCGGTGCCCATACCGGTGATACCTCGGCCACCATGCTGGCCGATCTCGGCTGCAAGTACGTCATCGTCGGCCATTCCGAGCGCCGCACCGATCACGGCGAGAGTGACGCGGTGGTGAAGGCCAAGGCCACTGCCGCCCATGCCGCCGGCCTGATCGCCGTGGTCTGCATCGGTGAGACCCTGGCGCAGCGCGATGCCGGCCAGACCTTCGAGGTCAACCGCAGCCAGCTGCGCGGCTCACTGCCCGAGGACGCCACCGCGGCCAACACGGTGATCGCCTACGAACCGGTGTGGGCCATCGGCACCGGCCGCGTCGCCACCCCGGCGCAGGCGCAGGAGGTTCATGCGGTGATCCGCGCCGAACTGGCCGCCATTCAGGGGCCGGCGGTGGCCGAGCGCACCCGTATCCTCTACGGCGGTTCCCTGAAGCCGGACAATGCCAAGGAATTGCTGGCATTGCCCGATGTCGACGGCGGGCTGATCGGCGGCGCCGCTCTCAAGGTCGAGGATTTCTGGGCCATCGCCACCAGCGCCTGATCCACTTCCGACCCTCCCCTGCCGCAAGCGGGGGAGGGCAGGGGGGCCGCCAGGGCGGAACTATGCCCAGAATTTCAACATCAGAACGGCGCCCCAGAACACCGCTACCGAGCCGACGGCGTAGACCGCGGCGTGGCCCTTGTCGCCCTTCTGGAATTCATTGGCGCCCATCACCGCCAAGCGCCCGGCCACAACCGCGATCACAATGGCCAGAACATCCTTGATGCCGAAACCTTCCATTTAGAACAACTCCTCGTCGTCAGCGGTGTTGATGGCGCGCGGCCCCGGGTCGCGACCGTGCAGGGCGTCGATCAGGCGGCGGCGCCAGTCGCCCAGCGAGACGCTCTGGGTCAGCGCGCCGATGCAGGTCTCGGTAAAGCCGTCGGCTGTGGGTAGGGAGTGCGCCAAGGCGATGGTTTCCGCTTCCAGCGCCTCGTGCTGGCGGGTCAGCATGGTCAGCACCGAGGCGACCTGCTCCAATCCTTGACGCGAGCGGTCGGCGGACTGCAACCGGTGCACCACCCCCCAGACCTCGCTGCGCAGATCCTCGGGGTTCTGGCCCGGGCCGGTGTCGGCGATGCGGGTCAGCACGCCGGCGGCACCATTGGCTGAGTCCTCGAATTCCGAGCCGGTGGCCAGGGCCTCGGCGGCGAGGAAGGCGAAGGCGCGCTGCTGAATCTCCGAGAAGGCCTGCCAGCGGGCCATCAGGCCGAGGACCTGATGGGAAATGGGAAGGGCATTGGTCATCAACTCGTCCTTGACATGTCGCGGCACAACCTAAGAATTTCGTCGGGGATTCGCGAGAGGGGAAGTTCCTTCTCCACGCCGCCCAGTTCGAAGGCCGCCTTGGGCATGCCATAGACGACGCAGGTGCTTTCGTCCTCGCCCAGGGTGGCGGCGCCGGCTTGGCGCATTTTCAGCAGGCCTTCGGCGCCATCGCGGCCCATGCCGGTCAGGATGACGCCCACCGCATTGGAGCCGCACGCCTCCGCCACCGAATGGAACAGCACGTCGACACTGGGCTTGTGGCCGCCCACCAGCGGTCCGTCATAGACATGGGTGATCAGGGCCGCGCCCGACCGCCGCACCGCCAGATGGCGATCGCCGGGGGCGATGTAGACGTGGCCGGCGACGATGCGTTCGCCATCGGCGGCCTCCTTCACCCGTACCGCCGCCAGACCGTCGAGGCGCTGGGCGAAGCTGGTGGAGAAGCGCGGCGGGATGTGCTGGGTGATGACGATGGGGGGGGAATCCGGCGGCAGCGGCAGGATGACGTCGCGCAGCGCCTCGACCCCCCCGGTGGAGGAGCCGATGGCCACCAGCCGGTCAGTGGATTTGTAGATGGTCGTCACCGCCAGCTTGGGCGCCTGGCGCGGAGCGTGATTGCCCAAGGGGCGCACATGGGCGTGGGCGGCGCCCTTGACCTTGTCGATCAGCTCGTGGGCATGGGCGGCAAAACCGCCGGTAGAGGCGTCGGTGGGCTTGCAGAACACGTCGACGGCGCCCAGTTCAAGCGCCTTCATGGTGACCTCGGCGCCGTGCTCGGTCAGCGATGAGACCATCACCACCGGCATGGGGCGGAGTGTCATCACCTTCTCCAGGAAGGCCAGCCCGTCCATGCGCGGCATTTCCACATCCAGCGTCATGACATCGGGGTTGAGCGCCTTGATCTTCTCGCGCGCCACCAGCGGGTCGGGGGCGGTGCCCACCACCTCGATGCCGGGGTCGCTGCCGAGGATCGCACCGAGGATCTGCCGCATCAGTGCGGAGTCGTCGACGATGAGGACACGGATGCGGCCGGTCATGGCGGGTCTCATGTGAACAATTCGATGTCGCCCTCGACGGGGACATCCCGAAGCTTGGTGCGGTAGGTCATCTCACGGTTGATGACGGCGCGCTCGACATCCTTCTTCAGGAACAGGCGGATGACCTTGCCCAATCGGGGGAAGAAGTGAATGCGGCGCGGATGCGCCCCTCCCAGGTCCTCGGCGGCGATCTTATAGCCTTCGTCGCGCAGGTAGCGCCGCACGAAGGACGAATTGCGGTCGCCGATGGGCACGGTGCCGCCGCCCGACATGCTGGAGATGACGTTGCCGCCCCCGAACACCTTGATCTCCAGCGCCTCGCGGCGGGCGCCCCGGCGCAGCAGGTCATTGATCAGCTCTTCCATGGCATGGTTGCCGTAGCGCATGGACTTGTCGGCCGGCGCCCCCTCCGAACTGGACTCGGGCAGCATGAAGTGGTTCATGCCGCCGATCCGCATCCGCTGGTCCCACACGCAGGCGGCGACGCAGCTTCCGAGCACGGTGACGATCATCTCCTGGCCGGCGGTCGAGACATAGTGTTCGCCCGGCAGCACCTTGATCGCCATGATCTTGAAGGTGGGATCGAACCATCGCCGGTTCTCGGCCTCGTCGGCATTGGCGCCGATGACCGCGCTCATCGGATCCGCCTGTAGACGGTTTTTTCGGCGACCTCGAAGCGGTCGGTGACGCCGATCAGCGATTCGGCGTGACCGAGATAGAGGACGCCGCCCAAGGTGAGATGGTCGGCGAAGCGGTTGAACAGGTCGCGCTGGGTGGGCTTGTCGAAATAGATGGCGACGTTGCGGCAGAAGATGACGTCGAAATTGCCCTTCATCGGCCACGGCTCATGCAGGTTGAGGCGCTTGAAGCGGATCAGCCGGCGCACCTCGTCGGCGACCTGTATCCGGTCGCTGTCGCCCGTCATCCGGCGCACGAAGCGTTTGCGATAGAGGTCGGGGATGGTGCGGGCGGCCTCCAGGGCGTATTCACCGGTCCGGCCGCGCGCCAGGACGTTGGTGTCGATGTCGGTGGCGAGAATCAACGCGTCCCAGGCCTCCGCCGGCTTCAGCGTATCGGCCACCACCATGGCGATGGAATGGGGCTCCTCGCCCGACGAGCAACCGGCCGACCAGATGCGCAGGCGCCGCCGGATGGGGCGCTCGGCCATGCGGGGTTCCAGCACCTCATTCCGCAGGAAGTCGAAGTGGTGCGGCTCGCGGAAAAAATGGGTGATGTTGGTGGTGATGGCGTTGACGACGTTTTCAAGCTCGGCCGGTCCGCCCGGCCCGTCCAGCAGCTCGCAGTAATCCACGAAGCTTTTCATGCCGAGGGCGCGCAGGCGCTTGACCAGGCGGCCGCACACCATGTCGCGCTTGTGGACGTTCAAGACAATTCCGGTCTCGCGCGACAGGAAGTCGGCAAGGAAGCGGAATTCCCGGTCGCCCAACTCGAATTCCCGCCGAGCTTCTACGCCGCCGTGCACTGCCCCCCCAAACGACAGACTGCCCCAACCGGTAATACCGGCTGGGGCAGCATATCAGAATTGTTTGATGTTATCAAAACTCCGCCCAATCCTCGTCCTTGGCGGTGGAGGCGGCGGCGGAGGGAGCCGGCTTGGTGCCGCCTTCCGCCTTGTCGTGCAGCTTGGCCAAGTGCGAGCGAGCGGCGGCGGCGGGCTTGGCGGCCGGCTTGGCGGCCGGCTTCACCACTGGCTTCGAGCCTGTCCGCACCGGGGCGGCCGCCCTGGCGGCGACGGGGCGGGGAGAGCGATCGACCTCGGCGGCAACGGCGGTGGCCTGACCGCCGACCTGGAAGAAGCCCATCACGCGATTGAGTTCGCGCGACTGCTCCTCCAGCGAATGCGCCGCAGCGGCGGATTCTTCCACCAGAGCCGCGTTCTGCTGCGTCATCTCGTCCATCTGAGTCACCGCCGCGTTGACCTGATCGATGCCGGCAGCCTGCTCCTGCGATGCGGCGGCGATCTCGCCGACGATGTCGGCCACCCGCTTGACGCTGCTGAGGATCTCGTCGAGCGTCTTGCCGGCGCCCTTCACCAGATCGGCACCGGTGGCCACCTGGGTGGTGCTCTCGGCGATCAGCGTCTTGATCTCCTTCGAGGCCTGGGCGGAACGCTGCGCCAGATTGCGCACCTCTTGGGCCACCACGGCGAAGCCCTTGCCGGCATCGCCGGCGCGAGCGGCCTCGACGGCGGCGTTCAAGGCCAGCAGGTTGGTCTGGAAGGCGATCTCGTCGATCATGCCGACGATGTCGCCGATCTTCTGCGAGCTGCTTTCGATGCGGCCCATGGCGGTGACGGCATCCGACACCACCTGGCCGCCCGAGGCCGCCACTTCACGCGCCCCGGCCGCCAACTGGTTGGCCTGCTGGGCGTTGGACGAGTTCTGGCGCACCGTGGCGGCCAGCTCTTCCATGGAGGCCGCTGTCTCCTCCAGGTTGGAGGCCTGCTGCTCGGAGCGCTCGGAGAGGTCCTGCGAGCCGGCCGCCACTTCCGAGGCGGCGGAGCCGATGGCGCCCGAGGCGCGGTTGATGGTGGTGACGATCTCGAACAGCTTGTCGGCGGTCTGGTTGACGTCGCCCTTCAACTGCCCGAACAGGCCGCCGTATTCGGCGGTGATGCGCTTGGTCAGGTCCCCCTGGGCCACCGAGCCCAGCACGCCGGCGACATCCATCAGGGCGGTGCCGGTGGTCTGCAACAGGCCGTTGATCCCCTGGCACAGGGTGAGCAGGAAGCCGTCCTTGCCGGCGAGGTCGATACGGCGATTGAGGTTGCCGGCACTGGCCTCCTTGGCCACATCGGCCACTTCGGCGACGATGGCGGCCTCGCGGGTGCGCTGGGCCTCCTCGGCGGTGCGTTGCGCCTCTTCCGCGGCGCGTTGCTCGGCCTCCATGCGCAGCTTGTCGATGCCATTCTGCTTGAACACCTGGACCGCCTTGGCCATCTCGCCGATCTCGTCCTTGCGGTCGAGCGCCGGAACCCCGGTCTCCAGCTTGCCGTCGGCCAGGCTGCCCATGGCGGAGGTCATGGCGTTGATCGGCACCAGGATGGCGCGGGCGATGAAGAAGGCGAAGGCCAGGCCCAGCAGGATGGCAATGGCCGAAATGGTGATCCCCGCCGTCTCCTGGGTCGCCAGCGCGGTGTCGGCCTCCTTCTCCAGTTCGGCAAGATAGGCCATCTGCGAAGTGCGGACCTTGTTGGCCAGCTCAGCGAACTCGGTCGCTTCCTTGGCCATCACCACGTTGGCCAGGGTGTTGCGTTCCTGGACCGCGACGGCGACGTCCTGGAATGCCTTGGCATAGATGGCAACCGCAGCAACCGCGGCCTCGATCGACTTGCGGGTGCCTTGGTCCTTGGCCAGGGCCAGATCGTGGGCGGCCTCCTTGTCAACCTTGGCGGCCATGGCCTTGACCTCCTCGATCAGCGCGGGATCGGGACTGCCGAGGTATCGCAGGGCGTTGAGGCGCATCAGCATCAACTCTTCCTGGGTTTTGCCGATAGCGGCCGCCAGTTCAAATTCCTTGCGGGCGGTGGCGCCGTCGATGACCTCGCTTAGCTGTTGGCGTGCCTTGAGCCCCTGGGGGTTCATGGTGTCGTTGACCAGCCTGTCGCGCTTCTCACGCAGGTCGTAAACCTTGCTGAAATTGGCCGAGTACTCCTCGACCAGCTTCTGCATGCGTTCGAGGGCCGCCTTGCGCTCCGCATTGGCGGTGGCGGCGATGGTGGTCGCCAGGTCCTTGCGCAGACCGTCCTGCAACTCCTTGATCCGGAGGACGGCGTCGTCGCTGCCGGTGAGGACGTAATTCTGGACGTTGCGGCGCATGCCTGCGACGTTGCGGTCGATGGTCATCACGCGAACCGCGTTCTCGACAACCTGGGTGTAGCTGTCGATGGCCTTCTGGGTCTTCATCCCGCCCCAGAGGGCGGTGCCCGCCACGATGCAGAGGAAAACCAGGATGCTGATGAAGCCGCCCCAGATGCGGTTCTTGACGGTCAAGGTCATGGTGATCCCCCCAAGGTGTTGCCGGAGCGCCGGTCAGGCGGCCGCCGCGGCCTCGTCCATTTCGTCGAAGGCAAAGACGCGGTTGAGATCGAGCAGGGCGACCATGCGCCCGTCAACCGTCACCAAACCGGTCAGAAAACCCGAGCTGTCGTTGCGGTCCAACTGCGGCACCGGCTGAATATCGTCGCCGGACACCGCCAGGATATCGGCCACCGCGTCGACCAGGATGCCGGCCACCCGCGTTCCCACCGCCACCACGATGATGACATGACGTGGATTGGCGTCGGTCATGCCGCTGCCGAAACGTGCCCGCAGATCGAGAATGGGCACGATGGCGCCGCGCAGGTTGATGACGCCGCGCATGTAGCCGGGCGTGTTGGGCAATTCGGTGGTGATGGTCCACCCCTTGATCTCGCGGATCGCCATGATGTCGACGCCGTACTCCTCGTCACCAATGGTGAACGAGATGAATTGTTTGGTGGAGTCCTCGGACAACGTCGACCTCCCTGCAACACCGCGGGTGGATAAAGATAACCAATATCAAATGTCGTCGCCACGCCTTTCCGTCAGTGCGGAGAGTGACAGGGTGTTAAATACCGGATTGGGGGGCGAATGAAATTATCCTGATCGGGTCTTCACCCGAGAGGTTGGGAATATATCGCGACACATCCTGCTAAATTTGCCTTTGGTGCTCGTTGGAACGAGGCGATTTCTTGGCGGAGATACAATCGCCGTCGCACGCCGTCCGAAGACCTCAAGGGCCGTCCCGCTAGGCGTTCACCAACGCTTTCGTCACCCTGAAGAAGCCCATCAGGCGGTTGAGTTCCTGCGACTGCTCCTCCAGCGAGTGCGCCGCGGCGGCGGATTCCTCCACCAGGGCGGCGTTCTGCTGCGTCATCTCGTCCATCTGGGTGACGGCGGCGTTGACCTGATCGATGCCCGAGGCCTGCTCGGCCGAGGCGGAGGCGATCTCGGCGACGATGTCGGCCACCCGCTTCACCCCGGCGAGAATGTCGTCCAGCGTCTTGCCGGCGCCCTTGACCAGCTCGGCGCCGTCGCGCACCTGGGAAGTGCTTTCGGCGATCAGGGTCTTGATCTCCTTCGAGGCCTGGGCCGAACGTTGCGCCAGATTGCGCACCTCCTGGGCCACCACGGCGAAGCCCTTGCCGGCATCGCCGGCACGGGCGGCCTCGACGGCGGCGTTCAAGGCCAGCAGGTTGGTCTGGAAGGCGATCTCGTCGATCATGCCGACGATGTCGCCGATCTTCTGGCTGGAGCCCTCGATGCGGCCCATGGCGGCGATGGCGTCGGTGACCACCTGGCCGCCCGACCCCGCCACCTCGCGCGCCC
>CAJANL010000133.1 GCA_903941105.1 uncultured Rhodospirillaceae bacterium | reverse complement strand
GCCCAGAACCCCAAGGCCGACCAGAGCCTGCACATCCACGAGGTGGTGCGGCGGATGATCGGCATCATGATCACCGACCTGCTCGCCGAGACCAGCCGCCGCATCGCCGAGTACACGCCGAAATCGGCCGCCGAGGTGCGCCGCCTCGGCCGTCCGCTGGTGTCGTTCTCCGAGGGGATGCGGGCCAACGACCGGGCGCTGAAGGACTTCCTGTTTGTCCACATGTACCGCCATTTCACCGTCAACCGCATGACCAGCAAGGGCCGGCGGGTCATCAAGGACCTGTTCGGCCTGCTGTTCGCCGAGCCCGAATGCCTGCCGCCGGAATGGCGCCGTCTCGCCGACCGGTCCGGCACCCCCAAGACCGCCCGGGTGGTCGCCGACTACATCGCCGGCATGACCGACCGCTTCGCCCTCGATGAGCACCGCCGCCTGTTCGACCTGCAAGAGAAGCCGTAAGAATGAACCTCTTCAAATATTTCCGCGACACCATCGTCACCGTTGTCGAGCATCTGGCCGAGGCTGGACGGCTGCCGGAGGGGCTTGATACCTCGAAGGTCACCGCCGAGCCGCCGCGCGAGGACAGCCACGGCGACGTCGCCACCAACGTGGCCATGGTGCTGGCCAAGCCGGCCGGCATGAAGCCGCGCGACATCGCCGAGATGATCGCCGACAAGCTGCGCGAACACATCGCCATCACCGAGGTCGAGGTGGCGGGACCCGGCTTCATCAATCTGCGTCTGGCCGATGGCTTCTGGCTGGCGCGGCTGGCCGAGGTGCTGAACGCCGGGCTGGCCTGGGGCGACGCCGAGCCCACCGGGTTGCGGGTCAACGTCGAATACGTCTCGGCCAACCCCACCGGACCCATGCATATCGGCCACGCCCGCGGCGCCGTGGTGGGCGACGCCCTGGCGGCCCTGCTGGAGAAGGCCGGCAACGAAGTGGTGCGCGAGTACTACATCAACGACGCCGGCTCGCAGGTGGACGTGCTGGCCCGCTCGGCGCATTTCCGCTATCGCGAAGCCTTGGGCGAAACGGTCGAAATTCCCGAGGGGCTCTACCCCGGCGACTACCTCAAGCCGCTGGGCGAGGCGCTGGCCAGCCAGTACGGCAACCGCTATCAGGCCGCTCCCGAGGTCGAGTGGCTGGCGTCCTTCCGCGATGCGGCGGTGGCGGCGATGATGGTGATGATCCGCGAGGATCTGGCGGCGCTGGGCGTGCGCCACGCCGTCTTCACCTCGGAACGCGCCCTGGTGGCCGGCGGCAAGGTCGATGCGGCGCTGAAATTCCTCGAAGGCCGCGATCTGGTCTACGAGGGCGTGCTGGAGCCGCCCAAGGGCAAGTTGCCCGACGATTGGGAGCCGCGGCCGCAGACCCTGTTCCGCGCCACTCAGTTCGGTGACGACGTTGACCGGCCGTTGAAGAAGTCGGACGGGTCGTGGACCTATTTCGCCTCGGACATCGCCTATCACCTCGACAAATACCGCCGCGGCTTCCCCATGATGATCGATATCTGGGGCGCCGACCATGGCGGCTATGTCAAGCGCATGCAGGCGGCGGTCAAGGCGGTGACGGAAGGGCAGGGGGCGCTCGACGTCAAGCTGTGCCAGATGGTCAATCTGCTCAAGGGCGGTCAGCCCTTCAAGATGAGCAAACGGGCCGGCACCTTCGTCACCCTGCGCGATCTGGTCGAGGCGGTGAACAAGGACGTGGTGCGCTTCATCATGCTGACGCGCAAGAACGACGCCCATCTCGACTTCGATCTCGACCGCGTGCTGGAGCAGTCGCGCGACAACCCTGTCTTCTATGTGCAGTATGCCCACGCCCGCTGCCATTCGATCATGCGCCATGCCATCGACATGTGGCCCCACCTGGATATGTCGGGCACGGCTCTTGCGGGAGGCCCGTTGCACCGCTTGACCGACCCGGCCGAGCTTGGTTTGATCAAGGCGCTGGCGGGGTGGCCCCGTCTGGTCGAGAGCGCCGCCGAGGCCCACGAGCCGCACCGGGTGGCGTTCTACCTTTATGACCTGGCGGCGGCCTTCCATGGCCTGTGGAACAAGGGCAAGGACGAGGCTCGGCTGCGCTTCCTTCTGGAGGACGACCCCGAGCTGTCCCAGGCCCGCTTGGCGCTGGTGAGGGCGATGGCCACCGTGGTGGCATCGGGTCTGGCCATCTTCGGTGTCGAGCCCGTCGAGGAGATGCGTTGACATGGCCCGACCCGGCGACGATTTCGATCGCGATATCCTCGACATCATCCCTGAGAGGTTTGACGCCGACGCCGATTCGCATCAGGCCCGCGCCGGGCACCGCCTGCGTACCGGCCTGACGCTGGTCTTCGCGGTGGTGGCGGTGGGGGGCATCGTCGCCGCCGGGCTGCATTTCGTCGGAGGCCGCCAGATCACCGGGCCGGGCCTGCCGGTGATCAAGGCCGACGACCGTCCCATCAAGGTCCGTCCCGACGATCGTGGCGGCATGCAGGTTCCCAACCAGGACAAGCTGGTCTATCAGCGCATGGACGGCGGTGAGGGCGATGGCAAGGTCGAACGCCTGCTGCCGCCGCCCGAGCAGCCCAAGGCGCCGCCGCGCAATGGTGGCCCCTCGGTCGCCTTGCCGTCGAGTAAGCCTGCCGCCACGGAAATCATTCGGCCACCGGCCAAGGGCGAACCGCCGGCTCCCAAGGCGGCGCCGCAGGCCAAGGTGGCGGTGCAGGCCATGGAGCCGCCCGCCGCTGTTCCGCCCCCCGCTGTTTCGTCCCCCGCTGTTCCACCCATCGCCGGACCGGTGACACCGGCGCCCGTCACGCCCACGCCCCAGGCGGTCAAGTCCTTTCCGCCGCAGGTTGCCGCCGTAGTGCCCCCGCCGAAGGTTGTCGCCATGGCTCCGCCGCCCGCCGCGGCCGCGCCCAAGGTTCCGGCGGCCGGCGACTACGTCATTCAACTGGGCGCGGTGCGGGCCGCCGACTCCGCCGACAAGGAGTGGGGCCGTATCCAGAAGGCCAACCATGACTTGCTGGGGGCGCTGAAGTCCGACATCACGCGGGTCGAACTGGAGGGCAAGGGCACCTTCTGGCGGGTGCGTGCCGGCCCGTTGAGCGAGGCGGCGGCGCGCCAGCTCTGCGCCGAACTGTCCAGCCGTGGCCAGGGGTGCATCCTTGCCCGCAAATAGCACGCCGCCGGCCGCCGCCGTCTTCGGCTGCGCCGGCCTCACCCTCAGCGACGACGAACGCCGCTTCTTCGCGGCGGTGCGCCCGCTGGGCTTCATCCTGTTCGCCCGCAATATCGACTCCCCCGAGCAGGTCCGCGCCTTGGTGGCATCTTTGCGCGAGTGCATCGGCCGCGACGACGCGCCGGTGCTGATCGATCAGGAGGGCGGCCGAGTCCAGCGCCTTCGGCCGCCGCATTGGAGAAGCGCCCCGCCCGGCGCCGCCTTCGCCGAGCTGGCGGAGCGCGATGGGGCCAAGGGACGCGAGGCGCTTTACCTCAATTTCCGCCTGATCGGCCGCGAACTGGCGGCGCTGGGCATCGACATCGACTGCGCCCCGGTGCTGGACGTGCCCGTCCCCGGCGCCCACGACGTCATCGGCGACCGCGCCTATGGCCGCGACCCGGCGCGGGTGGCGGAGTTGGGCCGCGTGGTGTGCGAGGCCCTGCTCGATGAGGCGGTGTTGCCGGTGATCAAGCACATCCCCGGCCATGGGCGGGCCATGGTCGACAGCCACCTGTCACTGCCGGTGGTCGATGCCAGCCGGGCCGAGCTGGAGGCCGAGGACTTTCCCAGTTTTCAGATGCTCAACGATGCTCCTTGGGCGATGACGGCGCATGTGGTCTATACCGCGCTGGACGACCGCGCGCCCGCCACCACTTCGGCCAAGGTGATCGGCGAGATCATCCGTGGCGTGATCGGCTTCGACGGCGTGCTGGTGTCGGACGATCTCAGCATGAAGGCGCTGGGCGGCAGTTTCGAGGAGCGTACGCGGGGCTCGCTGGATGCCGGTTGCGATCTGGTGCTCCATTGCAACGGCGTCATGGCCGAGATGCAGGCGGTGGCCGCCGCGCTGCGCCCACTCTCTGAGATTGCCCGCGAGCGCCTGGGCCGCGCCAGCGCCATGAAGCGCCGTGCCACGCCCATCGATCCGGCGGAGGCTGCCATCAAGGTGGGCCGGCTGCTGGGGCTGGGGGGGATGGTATGACCGACATCCCCAACCTCATCTACGGCCTGTCCATCTGGGCGTTGCCGCTGCTGTTCGCCGTCACCCTGCACGAGGCGGCGCACGGCTATGCCGCGCTGGCCATGGGCGACGATACCGCCCGACGCATGGGGCGGCTGTCGCTCAACCCGCTGCGCCACATCGACCCGGTGGGCACTATCCTGGTGCCGGGCGTCCTGCTGGCCATGGGCGGCATGCTGTTCGGCTGGGCCAAGCCGGTGCCGGTCAATTTCGGCAAGCTGCGCAACCTGCGCCTGGGGATGATCCTGGTCGCCGCCGCCGGGCCGGCCACCAATATCCTGCTGGCCATCGTCGCCATCCTGCTGGTGCGTCTGGTGCCCTATGTGCCGCAGGAGGGGCGGGCGTGGTTTTTCGTCAACCTCGACAACCTGATTTTCATCAACCTGCTGCTGGCGGTGTTCAACCTGATCCCGCTGCCGCCCCTGGACGGTGGCCGGGTGCTGGTGGGACTGCTGCCGCGTGCCCTGGCGTGGCGGGTGGCGCGGCTGGAAAATTTTGGCCTGCTGATCCTGCTGGCCGGCATGTTCATGCTGCCGCCGCTCGGGCGTGCCGTGGGCATCGACCTCGACATCTTTCAGTGGATTTTTCGCGTGCCGGTCGACTGGCTGGCCGGCCTTGTCATGCAGGGGTTCGGACCCCGGGGATAGCCGATGCAGGGGGACGTTTTCCAGGCCGACGAGAGGCCGCCGGGCAGGCCGGAGCACGATACCCTGGTGGTCGACCTGGAGGGTTGGGAAGGCCCGCTCGACGTGCTGCTGCAACTGGCGCGTGACCAGAAGGTCGACCTCACACATATCTCGATCCTGAAGCTGGCCGATCAGTATTTGGCGTTCGTGCAGCGCGTCCGCGCCCAGCAGCTCGATCTGGCGGCGGAATACCTGGTGATGGCTGCCTGGCTGGCCTATCTCAAGTCGCGCCTGCTGCTGCCCGAGCCCGAGAAGGAGCCGGAGGATGAACTGTCGCCGGCCGAGATGGCCGAGGTGCTGGCCTTCCGCCTGCGTCGGCTGGAGGCCATGCAGCAGGTGGGCAACCGCCTGTTCGGCCGCCCGCTGCTGGGCCGCGACGTCTTCGCCCGGGGCGAGCCCGAGGGGCTGGAGGTAATCAACCGGCCGCTCTACGACGTCAGCCTCTACGAGCTGCTGAAATGCTATGCCGACCATGTGGTGCGCACGTCGGTGCACACCCTGACCATCGAGGCCCCCGACCTCTATTCGGTGGACGACGCCCTGCAGCGGCTGCAGCGGCTGCTGGGCGGGATGCCCGACTGGTCGGTGCTGTCGGCCTATCTACCGGCCTTCGAGGGGGACCCGCTGAAGATGAAATCCGCCATGGCCTCCACCTTCGTTGCCGCGCTGGAGCTGGCCAAGCAGGGCAAGATCACCCTGCGCCAGGACGGCGGGGCCTATTCACCGATCTATGTGCGTGGGGCAGGGGGGGACGAGTGATGTCGGAAGAAAGGAGTTCACACCTCCGCCTGCTGGAAGCCCTGCTGTTCGCTTCGGCGGCGCCGGTTGACGAGGGCGCCCTGGCAACGCGGCTACCGGAAGGCGTCAACGTGCGGGAATTGCTGGATGAATTGCAGCGGCACTATGCCCTGCGCGGTGTCAACCTGGTGCATCGCGAGGGCAAATGGGCCTTCCGCACCGCCGCTGATCTGGCGGCCTCGCTCACCGTCGAGACTACCCAGCAGCGCCGGCTGTCGCGCGCCGCCGTCGAGACCCTGGCCATCATCGCCTACCACCAGCCGGTGACCCGGGCCGAGATCGAGGAGGTGAGGGGGGTCGGGCTGTCCAAGGGCACGCTCGACACCCTGTTCGCCGCCGGCTGGGTGCGTCCCAAGGGGCGCCGGCGCACGCCGGGACGGCCGCTGACCTGGTGCACCACCGACGCCTTCCTCGATCATTTCGGCCTGTCCGGGCTCGACGACCTGCCGGGGCTGGAGGAATTGAAGGCCACCGGCATGATCGACGCCCGCCCCGCCGCCGACGCCTACGGCAATCGCGCCGTCGACGGATTGCTGTTCGACACCGAGGACGAGCTCGATCCCGAGCCTCTGGACGACGAGCAAATGCTGGGGTTGGGCGAGTAGCCGACCATTCGGGATAATTCATTCAGCACGGCCATTGCGGCGGCGCGCCCTATTTGCGATGATCCGCGGCCAATCCGGGGCTGAATGGTTTTTTCCGCAGGGAGACAAGCGGTATGGGTAGTTGGAGCATCGGCCACTGGCTCATCGTCCTCGTCATCGTGTTGCTGCTGTTCGGCGCCAACAAGATCCCGAAGCTGATGGGCGACATGGCCAAGGGCGTCAAGGCGTTCAAGCACGGCCTCAAGGAAGACGAGGAGGCTTCGGCCCCGGCTCCGGCTCCGGCCGCCGCTGCAGCAGCCGCGCCGCAGGCCCGCGTCATCGAGGGCGAGGCCGCCAAGCCTGCTGGCGAGAGCCGCGACACCGTCGCCAAGACCTGAGTAGTCGAGGATGTTCGACGTCGGCTGGGACGAAATGGCGCTGATCGCAGTGGTCAGCCTGATCGTCATCGGACCCAAGGACCTGCCGGCGGTGCTACGCCAGCTCGGACGCTGGACGCGCAAGGCGCGCGAGATGGCGTCCGAGTTCCAGAGCGGCATCGACGACATGGTGCGGGAATCCGAGCTGGCCGACATCAAGAAGCAGGTGCAGACCGCCACCGATCCCAACCTGCTCAAGCTCGAAGTCGAGAAGGCCATCGATCCCACCGGCGAGTTGGCCAAGCAGATGGAAGTGCCGCCGCTCGACCTCGATTCGGCAACGCCGGCCGCCCCCGAGCCGGAAGCGCTGGCCCTCGAAAACCCGCCCAAACCGCCCGAGCCGTGAGTTTATGACCGATCAGGCCGCCGAAGACAAAACCATGCCGCTGCTCGAACACCTGATCGAGCTGCGCCGCCGGCTGGTGTGGTCGGCGGTGGCGTTCATCGGCGCCTTCCTCGGCTGCTACTACTTCTCGCAGGACATCTACGGCTTTCTGGTGCGGCCGCTGGCCAGCATCCTGACCGAGCTGGGCGGCGAGCGCCGCATGATCTACACCGCGCTGACCGAGGCCTTCTTCGTCCATATGAAGGTGTCGGCCTTCGCCGCCGCCTTCGTCTGCTTCCCCGTCTGGGCGGCGCAGCTGTGGGCCTTCGTGGCCCCGGGCCTCTACAAGCACGAGAAAAGCGCCTTCGCGCCCTTCCTGGTAGCCACCCCGGTGCTGTTCGCCATGGGGGCGTCGCTGGTCTATTTCATCATCATGCCCATGGCCTGGAAGTTCTTCCTGTCCTTCGAAGCCACCGAGGGCGGGCTGCCCATCCAACTGGAAGCCAAGATCGGCGAGTACCTCTCGCTGGTGATGACCCTGATCTTCGCCTTCGGCCTGGCCTTCCAGTTGCCGGTGCTGCTGACCCTGCTGGCCCGCGTCGGCATCGTCAGCGCGCAGACCCTGGCGGAAAAGCGCCGCTTCGCCATCGTCGGCGTCTTCGTCTTCGCCGCCGTCGTCACCCCGCCCGACGTCATCAGCCAGATATCGCTGGCGATCCCCATGGTGCTGCTCTACGAGCTGGGCATCATCTCGTCGCGCTGGGCCGAGAAGAAGCGCGCCGAAAACGAAGCCGCCGACGAAAAGGCCGCCGAGGCCGCCCTGGACGACACCGACTTCAACGGTTAGGTATGGAGTGCGGGTGTCCCGCCCGCCCCCTCGACAACCCCGCCGGCCCGGCTTATAAGCGACCCATCCCGCTCTTTCGGAAGCCTTTCCCATGCACGATCTCAAGTCGATTCGCGACAATCCGGAGACCTTCGATGCCGGCCTGGCCCGCCGGGGTCTGCCGCCGCGCTCCGGTGAGATCCTGGCGCTCGACGCCCGCCGCCGCGCCGCCCAGACCGCCTTCCAGGAACTGCAGGCCCGCCGCAACGAGGCCTCCAAGCAGATCGGCCAGTTGAAGAAGCAGGGTGGCAACGCCAGCGCCCTGATGGACGAGGTTGCGAGCCTCAAGGAGCGCATTCCCGCCGCCGAGGAAGAGGACAAGGTGGTCGGCGCCGAGATCGACGGCATTCTCGCCGCTATCCCCAACCTCCCCGCCGACGATGCCCCCGATGGGCCGGACGAGGAGCACAACGTCGAGCTGCGCCGCTGGGGCACCCCCGGCACGTTCGAGTTCCCGCCGCTGGAGCACGACGCCATCGGCGTCAAGCTGGGGCTGATGGATTTCGACGGTGCCGCCGCCCTGTCGGGGGCGCGCTTCGTGGTGCTGAAGGGCCAACTGGCGCGACTGCAGCGCGCCTTGGGCCAGTTCATGCTCGACCTGCAAACCTTGGAGCACGGCTACACCGAGATCGATCCGCCGCTGATGGTCAAGGACGGCGCCGCCTTCGGCACCGGCCAGCTGCCCAAGTTCGGCGAGGACCTGTTCAAGACCAGCACCGGCCATTGGCTGATCCCCACCGCCGAGGTGCCGCTGACCAATCTGGTGGCCGACAGCATCATCGACGAGACGCAGTTACCGTTGCGCATGGCGGCGCTGACCCCCTGTTTTCGTTCGGAGGCAGGTGCCGCGGGCAAGGACACCCGTGGCATGATCCGCCAGCACCAGTTCCACAAGGTGGAGATGGTCAGTATCGCCCATCCCGACGCCTCCGAGCTCGAACATGGCCGCATGACCGCCTGCGCCGAGAGCGTGTTGCAGAAGCTGGGGCTGCCCTATCGAGTGATCGTGCTGTGCACCGGCGACATGGGCTTCTCCGCCCGCAAGACCTATGACATCGAGGTGTGGCTGCCGGGGCAGGGGCGCTACCGCGAGATTTCATCGTGCTCCAACTGCGGCGACTTCCAGGCGCGGCGCATGAAGGCGCGCTTCAAGGGGACCGGCGACAAGGCCACCCGCTTCGTCCACACCCTCAACGGCTCCGGCCTGGCGGTGGGGCGCACCATGGTTGCGGTGCTGGAGAACTACCAGCAGGCCGATGGTCGCGTCGCCGTCCCCGAGGTGTTGCAACCCTACATGGGTGGCATCGAGGTGATCGGCTGACCATGTTTCCGCCCATCCCCGATCTTGCCTCGGCCCGCATCCTGATCTCCAACGACGATGGCATCAACGCGCCGGGACTGAAGGTGCTGGAGCGCATCGCCCATTCCATCTCGCGCGATGTCTGGGTGGTGGCACCCGAAACCGAACAGAGCGCCGCCGGCCATTCGCTGACCATCCGCCGGCCCTTGCGGGTGCGCCAGGTATCGCGGCGGCGCTACGCCATCGACGGCACCCCGACCGATTGCGTGCTGTTGGGCATCAACCACGTCATCAAGGGCCGTCGTCCCGATCTGATTCTGTCGGGCATCAATCGCGGCGCCAATCTGGGCGAGGACGTCACCTATTCCGGCACCGTGGCGGCGGCCATGGAGGCGGTGATTCTCGGCGTGCCTGCCATGGCTTTCAGCCAGTTCGTCACCCCCGACCATGCGGTCAAATGGGCCACTGCCGAGCATTGGGCGCCCGAGATCATCCGCCGGGCCACCCGGGTGGGCTGGGGCAGGAACGTCCTGATCAACGTCAACTTCCCAGATGTGCCGCATTCGGCGGTGAGCGGGGTCGAGGTCTGCCGCCAGGGCAAGCGCAAGATCGGCGACCAGTTGATGGAACGCCTGGATCCGCGTGGCGAACCCTATGTCTGGATCGGTGCCCAGCGCGCCGAGGACCGCTCGACGCCCGGCACCGACATCGAGGCGGTGTGCCGGGGCGCGGTGGCGGTGACGCCGTTGTGTGTCGATCTCACCGATCATGCTACCATGCGGGCGCTGGAAACCGTGTTCGCTTGAGGAGGTCGGGAATGGCCGCCCCCGAACCCCGCGTCATCCGCCTGCTGATGGAACTGCGCCGGCAAGGCGTCAGTGACACCCGCGTGCTGGCGGCCATCGAGCGCACGCCGCGCGAACTGTTCGTCGCCGACCTCTTCCTCGATCAGGCATGGGAAAACCGGGCTCTGCCCATCGACTGCGGCCAGACCGTCAGTCAGCCTCTGGTGGTCGGGTTGATGACCCAGGAGCTTGAGGTCGGTGAGCGCATGAAGGTGCTGGAGATCGGCACCGGCTCGGGCTACCAGTCGGCGGTGCTGGCCCAACTGTGCCGCCGCCTCTATACCATCGAGCGTCATCGCGGCCTGCTGAAGCAGGCGGACGAGCGCTTTAGGCAATTGCGCATCCACAACATCACCCACAAAATCGGCGACGGCTGGAAGGGGTGGCGCGAACAGGCCCCCTTCGACCGTATCATCGTCACCGCCGCCGCCCCGGTGATCCCGCCGGATCTGGCCGAGCAACTCAAGGTCGGCGGCATCATGGTGATCCCGGTGGGCGATGTCGCCGGGCTCGATCAGGAGCTGCTGAAGGTCACCCGCCTGGAGACCGGCCTGCAGGTCCGGCGATTCCTGCCGGTCAGGTTCGTGCCCTTGGTCCAGGGTATGCCCCCGGAAGGCTGACCGCGTCGGCACGAACGCCCTGCGCGTTCCAGACGGCCTGTTAACCCCTCGGCAAGTTTTTTCACCCTAGAATTCATGGTTTCTTAAAGGGTGGATGGCGCGCGTCGATCGGGAGGGCGAATGTTTGCCCGGGCAATGAATATGGGGCGATGGATCGCTGCCGCGGTCATGGTCGGCGGTTTGGCCGCCTGCGCATCGCCGACGGTCGTTCCTCCGCCGTTACCCCCCACGCCACCGTCACCCGCCATGACGCTGCGCGGCCAACTGGTCCAGGTGACTTTCGCCGACCTGCCGGGATGGCGCAACGACACCTTCGAGGCCGCCCTGACGGCCTTCGGTCGCTCGTGCGAGTATTTCTCGCGGCATCCTGACCGCTGGGACGGCACCGCCTTGGGCGTCCGGATCGACGAGATGGACGACGTGTGCAAGCGCCGCCACTCATTCCCCGACCATGCGGCGCGCGAGTATTTCGAGTCCTATTTCGTGCCCTATCGCGTCGGAGCGGTGACGCCGATCCGCAATACCTTGACCGCCTATGCCTCGCCGCGTTTCGCCGGTCACATGCCGCCCTGCGCCCCCGGCAGCGCGCCGTTGTACCGCAAGCCTCCCCGCGGCGAATACAGCCGGGAGGAGATCAGCCGCGGCGCCCTCAAGGGCCGCGAAATCGCCTGCGTCGACGATCCCGTCGATGCCTTCGACCTGCAGATCCAGGGGGCGGGGTCGCTGCATCTGCCGAATGGCGGCGAGGTCTATCTTGCCACCGAAGGCACCAACGGAATGCCGCCGAAGATGCCCAGTGAACTGGGCGTCACCATGGGGCAGTTGCGCCAGTTGTCGGCAACCGATCGCGGCGCCGCCATCAAGATCATGAACGGCAACCCGCGCTATACCTACTATGTGATCTCCAGCGATTCGGTGGTGCGGGGGGCCATGGGAAAGCCGTTGACGCCACGGCGCAGCATGGCGGTGGATTCCTCGATCCTTCCCTATGGCCTTCCCATCTGGCTCGATGCCCAGGGCAGCGGCCAACCGACCCTGCAGCGTCTGATGTTCGCCCATGATACCGGCTCGAAGATCCGCGGCGTGTCGCGGGGCGACTACTATATGGGTGCCGGTTCGGCGGCCATGGACGAGGCGCGCCGCTTCAAGATGCAGACGGCAACCTACATTCTTCTGCCGCATCGTCCGTTTATGGTCCAGGCCCCGGCGGGGCGCCCGGCCTCGCCGGGGCCGTTCGCGGCCGTAGCGTCTCCGGCGCCGGCCATGAAGGCGGCGGAACCGGCCGGAGCCTTCGTCCAACTGGGTGTCTTTTCGGCGGAGCAATCGGCGCAGCGGCACCTCGATCAGGTGGTGCCGCTGCCGCTCGGCCCGCCACTGTCGAAACAGGTCGAGCCGGTGGCCGTCCAGGGTGGCGCGCGGTATCGCGCCCTGGTGACCGGCTTCACCGGCGAGGCGGCGGCGGTTTCATATTGCTCGGGATTGCGCGCCCGAGGCATCGAGTGCCTCGCCAAGCTGCGGTAATGACCGCGTTCATGGCGCATAGGACTCCCGCCCCCGTTGCTCCGACACCTTGCGGCCGCGTATAGTGCGCCTCATGCGCGCGATCCTACCCAATCTGGCTATTCTTCTGCTGCTGGCCGCCTGCGAGCCGTCGTGGCGGGGGGCGCCGGTCAGTCGCAGCCAGCCGGGGCAGGCGCAGCGGCCCGCCACCGTCACCGTCTATTCCGGCGACACCGTCTATTCGGTGGCGCGACGCTACAACCTGACGGTGCGTGAACTCATCGAGGTCAACGGGCTGCGGGCGCCCTACCAGCTGGTTCCCGGCACTGTGCTGCGCTTGCCCGGCGGCGGCTCCGAGCATGTGGTGCAGAAAGGCGATACCCTGATCGCCATCGCCCGGCGCTATCGCGTCGATTTCACCAACCTTGCCGCCACCAACAACAAGCGGCCGCCCTATGTGCTGCAGGTGGGGGAGCGGCTGCGCCTTCCCGGGGCGGGTGGAACCCAGGTGGCGACCACGGCACCGGAAGGGCAGGGTGGCGCCATCATCGTCACCTCGCCCAATGCGACATCCGGCGGGAGTCGCGGCAGCGGGCCGCCACCGGCCATCGCCGCCGGACGCCCCCAGGCGGTACCGGAGCCGGCGGTGCCGTCCCAGTCGCCGGGCCAGACCGCCTTTGCGCCGACAGAAGCCTTGCCCCCCGCCGTACCGCCGCGCTCCGCCGGCAGCTTCATGTGGCCGCTCAAGGGCGACCTGCTGGCCGAGTACGGGCCGCTGGCCGGCAAGGGCCAGCACAACGACGGCATCAACATCGCCGCCGCCAAGGGGACGCCGGTCAAGGCGGCCGAGAATGGCGTGGTGGCCTATGTGGGCAACGAACTCAAAGGCTTCGGCAACCTGCTGCTGGTCAAGCACGCCGATGGTTGGATCACCGCCTATGCCCATGCCGACCAGTTGATGGTGCGCCGGGGCGATCAGGTCAAGCGCGGCCAGACCATCGCCACCGTCGGTGCCACCGGGAATGTGACGACGCCACAGTTGCATTTCGAGATCCGCAACGGCACCCATGCGGTCAATCCCATGGACTACCTGCGGGATGCGATCGCCTTCTTCCAGGGAGACGTCACCTCAGCGCCGTGCCCAGCCGGCCGGCCAGATCCTGAATGTATTGCCAGGCCACCCGGCCCGAGCGCGAGCCACGGGTAACTGCCCATTCGTTGGCCTCGCGCTGCAGGTCCTCGACCGTGATGGCCAGGCCGTAATGGCGGGCATAGCCCTCGACGATGGCGAAATAGGTGTCCTGCGCCACGTGGTGGAAGCCCAGCCACAGTCCGAAGCGGTCGGACAGCGACACCTTTTCCTCTACCGCCTCGCCGGGATTGATGGCGGTCGAGCGTTCGTTGTCGATCATGTCGCGGCTCATCAGGTGGCGGCGGTTCGAGGTGGCGTAGAACACCACGTTGTCCGGCCGGCCCTCGATGCCGCCCTCCAGCACCGCCTTCAGCGACTTGTAGGCATCGTCCTGGGTCTCGAACGACAGGTCGTCGCAGAACAGCACGCAGCGCCGCCCCGAGTCACGCAGGAGACGCAGGCAGCGCGGTAGCGAGGGTATGTCGTCGCGGGCGATCTCCACCAGCACCAGCGTTCCCGGCTGCGAGGTGTTGATGGTGGCGTGCACCGCCTTGACCAGCGAGCTCTTGCCGGTGCCGCGCGCCCCCCACAACAGGGCGTTGTTGGCGGGCAGACCGGCGGCGAAACGGCGGGTGTTGTCCAGCAGTTGCTCGCGCTGGCGCTCGATGCCCTGCAACAATCCAATGTCAACCCGGTTGACGCTGCGGATCGGCTCCAGGCCGTCGGGGTCGGCATGCCAGACGAAGGCATCGGCCTCGGCGAGGCTTGTCGCGGTGCGCGGCAGCGGAGCCAAGCGGTCAAGCGCGTCGGCGATACGGGCGAGAAGGGGGGGGATGGTGGCGTCCATGGTGGGCGAGCCTAGCACGGCGGTCCAGACAGGCAAGCCCGTTGTTAACGTTTGCAAGCCGGCACAAGACCGCTATATTCCGGCTGCCGATTTTTGCCGGCTGCCGATTTTTGCCGGCTGCCGATTCTTGAACGTGGACTTCAGGAGACGACGATGTTCGTGTCACCCGCTTACGCCCAGGCCGCCACCGGTGGCGGTCTTGAGAGCCTCCAGTCCTTCCTGCCGCTGGTTCTCATCTTCGTGGTGTTCTACTTCCTGCTGATCCGTCCGCAGCAGAAGCGCCAGAAGGAGCATCGCGAGATGATCAACGCCCTGCGCCGCGGCGACCGGGTGGTGACCGCTGGCGGCATCATCGGCACCGTGGCCAAGGTGGTCAGCGATACCGAAGTGTCGGTGGAGATCGCCGAGGGCGTGCGGGTGCGCGTGGTGCGCTCCTCCATCACCGAAGTGCCGTCGAAGACCGCACCGGTGAAGGACGACAAGGATGCCGGCAAGGACGATGCCGAGGCGGCTGACAAGCCCGCCGACAAGTCCGCCGAGAAGTAGCAGCAACAAGACGGGCGCGGTCGCCATGCTTCATTACCCGAAATGGAAGATCGTGCTGGCCATCGTGGTCAGCCTTGCCGGCATGGTCTTCGCCGCGCCCAATCTGCTCGACGAGAAGCAGGCCGACCGCCTGCCGGGCTGGCTGCAGCCGGTCAGCCTCGGCCTCGACCTGCAGGGTGGTTCCTATCTACTGCTGGAGGTCGACACCGGCTACGTGGTGCGCGAACAGATGCAGTCGCTGGTCGAGGGCATCCGCACCACCCTGCGCAAGGAGCGCATCAAGTACTCCGACCTCGGCGTCAAGGGCGATTCCGTCAGTGTCCGCATCCTCGAAGCGGCGGATCGCGACAATGCCCGTCAACATCTGCGCAAGCTGGACCCGGGCACCACCCTCGACGGTCGCGAGGACGGAACGCTGGTTCTGACCTTCACCGAGCAGTCGCGCATCGAACGCAAATCGGCGGCGGTCAACCAGTCGCTGGAGATCGTGCGCCGCCGTATCGACGAGCTGGGCACCCGCGAGCCCTCCATCCAGCGCCAGGGCGCCGACCGCATCGTGGTGCAGTTGCCTGGTGTCAAGGATCCCGACCGCATCAAGTCGCTGTTGGGCAAGACCGCCAAGTTGACGCTGCATCTGGTGGATGACACCACCACGCCGGAAGAGGCGTCCAAGGGGCGCCTGCCGCCGGCCTCCATGCTGCTGCCCGCCAACGAGCGCGAGCAGGGCTATCCCTCCGCCTATGTGGTGCGCAAGCGGGTCGAGGTGGGCGGCGACATGCTCACCGACTCCAAGGCGACCTATTCCGATGGCCGGCCGGTGGTGAGCTTCCGCTTCAATACCGCCGGTGGCAAGAAGTTCGGCGACCTCACCAAGGAGAACACCGGCAAAAGCCTGGCCATCGTGCTCGACGAGAAGGTGATCAGCGCGCCGCGCATCAACGAGCCCATCCTTGGCGGCTCCGGCATCATCAGCGGCAGCTTCTCGGTGCAGCAGGCCCAGGATCTGGCGCTTCTGCTGCGGGCCGGTGCCCTGCCGGCGCCGCTCCAGGTGCTTGAGGAGCGTACCGTCGGCCCCGATCTCGGCGCCGATTCCATCCGCGCCGGCGCCATCGCCAGCATGGTCGGCCTCGCCGCGGTGGTGGTGTTCATGATGGTGATCTACGGCACGCTGGGCTTGCTGGCCAACATCGCCCTGGTGCTGAACCTGTTCCTGCTGCTGGCCTGCCTGTCGGTGTTGGGCGCCACCCTGACGTTGCCCGGTATTGCCGGCATCGTGCTGACCATGGGCATGGCGGTGGATGCCAACGTGCTGATCTACGAGCGTATCCGCGAGGAAAGCCGCAACGGCCGTCCCATGCTGTCGGCGGTGCAGGCCGGCTTCGAGCGCGCCTTCGCCACCATTCTCGACGCCAACATCACCCACCTGATCGCGGCGACGCTGCTGTATCAGTTCGGCACCGGTCCCATCCGCGGTTTCGCCGTCACCTTCAGCATCGGCATCGTCACCACGCTGTTCACCGCCATCATGATCACCCGCATGCTGGTGGCGGTTTGGATCGCCTGGCGCCGGCCCAAAGCCTTGCCGCTCTAAAAGGAAGCCAGCGATGAATTTCTATTCGCGTTTCGTCGGCAAGGTTCCCACCTACGACTATATCCGCCTGCGCATGCTGGCCTTCGGCATTACCGCGGTGCTGGTGCTGGGCTCGATCGGTGTCATGGCGGTCAAGGGGTTCAACTTCGGCATCGACTTCGCCGGCGGCATCCTGGTGGAGGTTCACACCCAGGAGGCGGCCGACCTGCATAAGATGCGCGGCTCGCTGGACCATCTCGGCCTCGGCGAGGTGTCCTTGCAGGAATTCGGCAGCAGCGGCCACGACATCATGATCCGCATCCAGCGCCAGGAAGGCGACGAGAAGGCGCAGATGGCGGCGTTGGCCAGGGTCAAGGAGGCGCTGGGACCGGGCTACGACT
Organism: uncultured Rhodospirillaceae bacterium; assembly: GCA_903941105.1. Lineage (GTDB taxonomy): Bacteria > Pseudomonadota > Alphaproteobacteria > Rhodospirillales > Magnetospirillaceae > CAJANL01. The sequence goes on along the minus strand of CAJANL010000133.1, from coordinate 30,995 downwards.
ATCGCCGCGTCGAAATCGTCGGCCCCAAGGTCGGCGAGGAGTTGAAGCGCGACGGCGCCCTGGCGGTGGCCCTGGCGGTGATCGCCATTGCCGCCTATGTCTGGTTCCGTTTCGAGTGGCAGTTCGGTGTCGGCGCCCTGATCGCCACCTTCCACGACGTCATCACTACCTTCGGCCTGTTCTCGTTGCTGGGGCTGGAGTTCAACCTGACCACGGTGGCGGCAATCCTCACCATCGCCGGCTATTCCATCAACGACACCGTGGTGGAATACGACCGGGTGCGCGAGAACCTGCGCAAGTACAAGTCCATGTCGCTCTACGACGTGCTCAACCTCTCGGTCAACGAGACCCTGGCCCGCACCATCCTGACGGTGGCGACGGTGTTCCTCACCGTCATCGCCCTGCTCGCCCTGGGCGGCGACGTGCTGCGCGGTTTCTCCATCGCCATGCTGTGGGGCTTGGTGATCGGCACCTACTCGTCCATCTATGTGGCCATGCCGGTGCTGATCTATTTCAACCTGCGCACCGGCAAGAAGGCCGAGGACGACGAGGCCGAGGCCGCGACGCCGTAAGCCGGAGAAGCTATGCCGGAGAAGCAATGGACGTCACCCCCCTGATTCCCGCCGGTCGCCAGCTCATCCAGAGCTACGGCGACGGCGGTTTCCGCATCAGCGGTCGGCGCTGGGAAGGCTCGGTGCTGGTCAGCGCCACCGAAACCGTCGCCTGGACGGCGGTGACGGCAGAGGACGCCTCCATGGCGACGCTGGCACCGCTGCTGAACGCCGGCATCGAGCTTCTGCTGCTGGGATCGGGGGCGCAGATGGCGGCCATGCCGCGTCAGCTCAAGGCCGACCTGCGGGCGTCCGGCATCGTGCTCGACGTCATGGACACCGGCGCCGCCTGCCGCACCTACAACGTCCTGCTGTCGGAAGACCGCAAGGTGGCCGCCGCGCTGATCGCGGTGTGAGCTTGCACGACGGCATTCGCGCTCCCATACTGTGTACACATGAATGAGTACGCTGGAGAGGCGCCATGGCGGTTACCGTCAGTTTTCGCGAGTTGCGCAGCAACCTTGCGGGAGTGCTCCGCCAAGCCAGGCACGGTGCCGAGATCGTGGTGACGTCGCGCGGGCAAGAGGTGGCGCGCATCGTTCCGCCGTCGCTACCGCAGCGACGCCCGGTGGGGCTGCTTAAAGGCCGCATCCGCATGGCCGATGATTTCGACGAAACTTCCGAGGAGGTAATCGCCGCCATGGAGGGCCGGCAGTCGTGAGGCTGCTGCTCGACACCCATGCATTGCTGTGGCTGCTTGCTGACGATGCGCGGCTGGGGGACCGGGCGCGGGACCTGATCGTCGATCCGGCCAACGATGTCTTCGTCAGCGCGGCCTCGTTCTGGGAGATCGTCATCAAGGTCCGTGCCGGCAAGCTGGAGGCCGACGGGGTTGCCGTGCTCGACGCCTGCCGACGGACGGGGTTGCAAGTCATCGACGTGACGCCGGAACACACCTTGGCGGTGCAGGCATTGCCGCAGTTCGACGATCACCGGGATCCGTTCGATCATCTGCTGTTGGCTCAGGCGAAAATCGCGGGGTTGGTCTTCGTCACCCAGGACGGCAAGGCCTCGCGCTATCCGGTCGCGATCCTGCGCTGCTCGGAATAGCGGAGCGAAATTCACCTCCCTCAGCGGGGAAGCCCCGCCGGGGGAGGGAACACCACTTGCCTCAGCCCAGATTGGCTTCGACGAACTCCCAGTTGATCAGGTTGTCCATGAAGGCCTGGACGAAGTCGGGGCGGCGGTTCTGGTAGTCGAGGTAGTAGGCGTGCTCCCAGACGTCGACGGTGAGCAGGGCCTTCTTGCCATGCGCCTGCGGCAGGTCGGCGTTGGCGGTCTTCATCAGTTCGAGCTTGCCGTTGCTCTCGACCAGCCAGGCCCAGCCCGAGCCGAACTGCGTCACCGCGGCGTTCTTGAAGTCTTCCTTGAACTTGTCGAAGCCGCCGAGGTCCGCCTCGATGCGGGCCAGCAGCTTGGCGCCCGGCTTGCCGCCGCCGCCCTTCTTCATGCAGTTCCAGAAGAAGGTGTGGTTCCACACCTGGGCGGCGTTGTTGAAGATGCCCTGCTTGGCCGGCAGATCGGCGGCGGCGATCTTGATCACCTCTTCCAGCGACTTGGTGGCGAGATCGCTGTCCTTGGTCAGGTTGTTGAGGTTGGTGACATAGGCGTTGTGGTGCTTGCCGTGGTGAAATTCCAGCGTGCGGGCCGAGATGTGCGGCTCAAGATCGGTGTTGCCGAAGGGCAGCGGGGGAAGCTCGAAAGCCATGGATTCACCTCATTGAAGTCAAAGGATTGAAGGATTGATTGAAAAAGCTCTAATCTGTGATAAAGATAGGCAGTCCCGCCCGAAATGGGAAGTGGGTTAACGTGACCTGGCGTCCTAAAATGTCAGGTTCGGCCGACCCAAGGCCAGACGGGCGGCGGACAGTCCGCTGGAAACGGCGGCTTCGATCGTACAGGGCCACGGCGAGGCGATCCAGTCACCTGCCAGGAATATACGCGGGAAGCGGGTCGTCGGGCCGGGGCGCCGGCGTAGCACATCGGGGGTATGGGCCAGGGTGGCACGGCGCTCCTTCAGGACGCGGAACGGCGGCAGGGCGGCGGGCAGGTCCAGAGCCCGGGCGGCGTCGGCCCACAGCAGGGCGGCGATCTCGTCGTTGGGCAGCACCGCCAGCCGCTCGGCGGCCGAGACCGTCACCGACAGCACGTCGCCGCGCCACGACAGCCATTGCGCCACACCGCCGGTTATTCCGAGGAAGCGGGTTTGGCCAGGGGGAACCCAGGTGCACCGGAAATGGGCGTTGACGATGGTGCGGGTGGGCAGCGCCGGTGTGTCGTTGGGGAAGACCTGGGCGGTAGCCCAGGGCGGCAGCGCCAGCACGGCCCTATCCTCCGGCCCCAACGTCACCGCGTCCCCCTCGAACACCAGCGACTCGCCCGAGGCCGCCATCAGGCGGTGCTGCAGACGAATGACGGTGCCGAACAGGGTCAGGGTGGCGAGGGCCGGCGCCACGAAGGCGGCACTGAGGCCGGCCGGGAACAGCCAGGGGGTCATGGCCGCCGGGCCGCCCAGCAACACCTTGCGCAGCACCCGGGCGAACAGCCGTGCCGAGGCCTCCTCCGGTGCGGTGTCGAGGATGGCTTCGCATAGCGGGCGCCACAGCCGGGCATAGGAGGCGGTACCGCCGAGACGGGCGGCGACGGTCTGCTCTTCGCCGATCCACGGCAGGCCCAGGGCGCGGCTCAACTCACCGAGGCCGGCGGCAGGGCGGCCCGGCGTGACCACCCAGCGGTCGCCGCCGATCAGGTCGACGAAGGGAAACACCGCAGGTGCCGCCTCCATGGCCTCGTCGCCGCCGACGGCGCGGGAGAACGCCAGCGTCGCCCGGTTGGCACCCAGCACCAGATGGGTGCCGTTGTCGATCAGGCGGCCGAGGCAGTGATCGTGGAACGATTGGCAGCGCCCGCCGGCCTGTCCGGCCGCCTCGTGCAGCACCACCCGGGTACCGGCGCGGGCGGCGGCCACCGCGCAGGCCAGTCCGGCCATGCCGGCGCCCACCACATGCAGGGTGCCGTTCACGGCGCCGTCACCACCACGCGCCGCGCGATATCGATTGCCGCCTGCATGGCCGCGGTCAGGACCGTGCGCAGGGCGATGGCCAGTTTCTCCAGGCGTCCGACCCGGGGCGGCGGCCCGGGATGCCAGCCATGGGCGCGCAGGCGGCTCAACTGGGCGCGGTAGGTGGCGGCCATCACCATGGCCGGCCACAGGCCCCGGCGGCCGAGGCGGGTGATCTCGGCCTCGGCCTCGCCGAAGCGGCCCTCGGCCATGGTGGCCAGGGCGTCACAGACCCGTGGCAGGGCGGGGTGGCGGACGACCGTGGCGGGACGGTGGTCGGCGATGCCGGCCTCGGACAGCAGCTCGGCCGGCAGGTAAAGCCGCCCCAGCCCGGCGTCCTCGGCCACGTCGCGCAGGATATTGGTGAATTGCAGCGCTTCGCCCAGCGCCACCGCCAATGTTTCGGCTTCGGAACGACCGAAGATGCGAACCGCCAGCATGCCCACCGCTCCCGCGACGCGCCGGCAGTAGAGCCGTAACCGGTCGAGGGACGGCGCCACCACCGGGCCGTCCACATCCATCTCCATGCCGTCGATCAGCGCCTCCAACTCCGGCCTTTGCAGGGTGAAGCGCTCAACCGCGGGGGCCAGGCCCGCGACCTCGGGTGCCACTACGGTGCCGCCACTGTAAAGGGCGGCGACATCGTGGCGAAAGGCGTTGAGGCGGGCGCGCTTGACCTCGGCCGGCTGCGGTCCATCGGCTACGTCGTCCAGCACCCGGCAATAGTCATAAAGGGCGAACATGGCCTGGCGGCGGGCCACCGGCATCAGCCGCATGGCCCAGTAGAAGGACGAACTCATGCCCGAAGGCCCCGCACGATGCCCCGGCCGAAGGCACCGGCATATCCCAGCGGCCCCAGCGCCACCCGCACCGCCAGCGGGTCCCTGACGCGCAGCAGGGCAGCCAGTCGTTCCGCAACCGTCATGATCACCGAGACCTCCAGACGCAGGCGGCGGTCGCGCACCAGGGCGGGCAGGGGGGCCGCCAGTTCCAGCAGCCCGTCGACGCCGTTCAGCATGCGGTCGAGCACGAAGCGGAGCGGCGGCGAGGTGAAGCCGCCCTCGAACACCCGGTCGGTCAAGCCGACCCCCAGCAGCCAGTCGCGCGGCACATAGACCCGCCCCAGCTTCTCGTAGTCGTCGCAGCAGTCCTGCAGGTGGTTGAGCACCTGCAGCGCGGCGCACAGGGCGTCGCCGGGAGCATGGGTGGTGGCGGCCTCGCCATGCAGGTCGAGCAGGAAGCGCCCGACCGGCGCCGCCGAAAAGCGGCAATAGGCCATCAGGTCGCCCCAGTCGTGGCAGTGGTCGCTGACGGCATCGCGGCGGAAGGCCTGCAACAGTTGGCTGGCGTGGTCCAGCAGCGGCGAGGTGCCCCCCAGCGCGGCGCGCAATGCCAGCGCCACCTCCGCCGAGGCACCGCCCGCCTTGCCGGCCAGGGCGGCGTCGAGCAGGTCGAGGCGGGCGAGCTTTTCTTCGGGTGACAGGGCCGGGTTGTCGGCGATGTCGTCGGCGGCGCGGGCGTACCGGTAGAACGCGGTGGCCTTGGCCCGCACCGCAGCAGCCAGCAAAAACGAGCCGACGGGGAAATTCTCCTCGGCGGCTCTCTTGGACGGTGTGATGGGCAAGGCGGTGGCCCGGGACAAACGGGGCTCTCCTCGCAGGGGCTTGAACGGCCTATAGTGTGCCACGCCCAACCCTCACGCTCCAAGGGAAACACCACTCCCATGCCTTCCGTCCAGGGACTTTCCGAAGCTGCCGATCTAGTCCGCCGTCTCGATCGCGAACGCTTCGTCACCGCCCTGTTCGCGCCCCCGGAACGGCGCGAGGCGCTGATGGTGCTCTACGCCTTCAACGCCGAGGTGGCACGGGTGCGCGAGGCGGTGCACGAGCCCATGGCCGGGCTGGTACGGCTGCAATGGTGGCGCGAGGTGGTGAGCGGCGGTCGTTCCGCCGAGCGTCACCCGGTGGCGGTACCGCTGGCCGAGCTGATCCGTGCCCACCATCTGCCCATCGAGCCGTTCGAGCGTCTGCTGGCGGCCCGCGAGGGCGATCTCTACGCCGCGCCGCCGGAGGACATGGCGGCGGCCGAGTCCTATGCCGATGATACCTCGGGCGGACTGACGACCCTTGCCGTGCGGCTGTTGGGCGGCGGCGAGGAGGCGGCGGCGGCGGGGCGGTCCGTCGGTCTCGCATGGTCGCTGGTCGGCCAGCTCCGGGCACTACCTTTTGCGCTGTCAACCGGCAGATTGACACTGCCGGTTGATGTCTTGCGGGAGGTTGACACCACGCCCGAGGATGTTCTGGCCGGCCGGGCGCCGAAGCCGGCCCTGGCCGCCGCCGCCGCGCGGGTTGGTGGCCGTGCCGCCGAGCATTTGGCCATGGCCCGGCGTCACCGTGCGGCGCGGCCGGCGTTGGCGGCACTGCTACCGGCCATCCTCGCCTCCCGTCATCTACGTATGTTGGCCGTTGCCCGCTGGGATGTGTTCGACCCGCGGGTGTCGATTCCGCGGGCGAATCCCCTGCGACTGTGGATTTCCCACGCAATAGGGCAGTTTTAAAGGGCGGTTGCGGTATCGTTACGAATGTTGTTCCGGTTCGGCAATGTCTTCGGGGCCGAAGCGGCGCCAGCCGTTGGGACCAAAGGATTCCAAGGGCTGGAAGCGGGCCTTGTACGACATTTTGCGGCTCTCGCCGATCCAGTAGCCAAGATATACGTAGGGCAGGCCCAGGCGGCGGGCTTCGTCCACCAGCCACAGCACGATGCCGGTTCCCAGGCTGCGGGCCGGGCTCTCGGGCTCGAAAAAACTGTAGACCGCCGACAGGCCGTCGCTCATGCGGTCGGCGAGGCAGGTGGCGGTGAGGATGCCGTCGGGACGGCGGAACTCCACCAGGAAGGTATCGATGGGGCTGTCCTCGACCATGGAACGGTAGTCGTAGAACCCCATCAGCGCCATATCGCCTCCGGAATGTCGCGATTCCTGGTAGCGGGCGAACAGGCGGTACTGTTCGGCGGTGGCCCGCGCCGGCACCACGCGGGCGATCAGGTCGGCATTGGCCTTGGCGATCTTGCGCATGGTGCGGTCGGGCTGGAACTCGCCCGCGACGATGCGCACCGGCACGCAGGCGCTGCAGCCGGGGCAGGCCGGGGTGTAGGCGATGGAATGGCTGCGGCGAAAGCCGGCCCGTGACAGCGCCTCATGCAGCACCTCGGCATCCGGGCCGTTGAGCTCGGTGACGATCTTGCGCTCCAGGCGGCCGGCGATATACGGGCAAGGCAACGGCGCCGTGGTGAAGAAGAAATGGGGGCGTTTAAGGGGAATGTGATCCATTCGCGTCCCGTTCGAACTCGGCCTTCACGCTCATATGGGGGCGTGGGTTCTGTGCCACCAGCGGCCTCCTCCTGTGGAGAGAGGCCTCTCCCGGACGGTCTAGACCGGATCGCCCTGCCACAAGCGTCGATCGTTGACCACCACCGTTCCGGCCAGGAAGTCGTGCAGGGCCCGCCGCCGGGGATTGAACAACGCCAGCAGCAGGATCAGCGACCCCGTGACCGCCATCGAACCATAGAAGGCAACCGTCTGGATCATCGCCTGGAACAGGGTCGGACGTCCACCGTCGGCTTCGGCCCCCGGTGCAATGGACATCACCCGGATGCCGGCGGCCCGCATCCCCAGCGTCGCCGAATCGGGCCCGGCGATCAGCAGCGAGTGGTAGAGCAACGGCACCAGCGCGACGAAGAGCGCCTGCAACGGCCACAGCAGCCCCAGGGTCAGCAGGCTGAAAATGCCGGTGGCGATCCACACCAGACCGGCGGTGATCGTCACGATCGCCACGTCGAGCAGATAGGCGAATATCCGGCGGATGGTGATGCCGCGGTAATAGAAGGGGTGCCGCCAGGGATCGGCCCATTCCGGCGCGGGCGGGATGACGGTTACGGTCGTGTCGGTCATGGTGGTGTCGTCCCAAAACGCCTGATCGAGGGAGCCACCCGTCCCATATAAGCTATTTCCGCTTCATCTCCACCGGTCCGGTCTGCTCGGCCGGCGCGATGAGGTCGTTCTCGCGCATCAGGATGATGCTGATGCGGCGGTTGCGTGGCCCCCTGGGGTCGTTGACCTCAAGCGGGTCCTGGGCGGCGCGGCCAACCACCCGATCGATGCGGTTTTCCGGCACGCCGGCCGCCAGCAGGGCGCGGCGGCTGGCCAGGGCGCGGTCGGCCGACAGTTCCCAATTGGTGTAGCCCGAGGGATCGCGGAAGGGGATGGCATCGGTGTGACCGGTGATGGCGATCTTGTTGGGCAGCTGGTTGACGACGCGGCCCACCAGGTCCAGCAGCGCCCGGGTGTGGCCGAACATGGCGCTGGAGCCCGAGGGGAACATGGCCAGGCCCTCGGTGTCGGTGATCTGAACGCGCAGGCCTTCCTGGGTGTTGTCCACCAGCATGCTGCCCTGGAACTGCTGCAGTTCGGGAATGCCCTTCATGGCGCCCTGCAGCACCTCCTTGGCCTTCTCGAACTTCTGCTGTTCTCGCTGGGCCTGGGCCTGCTTGAAGTCCTGCTCGGTCATGCCCTCCTTGTCCTTGCCGGCACCCTCGTTCTCGCCGCCCGACAGGTCTTCGCCGCCGGGGCCGATCGAGGACGGCGGCAGGTGCTGCACCAGGCTGGGCGACGAGGTCTGGGAGGTCTGGGCGCCTTCGCCGATGACTTGGCCGCCCAGGATGCCGCCGGCGCCCGATGCGCTCTTGGAGGCCATGGTGGGGGCGAAATAGTTGGAGATGCCGGTCAGCTGCTCCTCGGTGACGGCGTTCAGCAGCCACAGCAGCAGGAAGAACGCCATCATGGCGGTGACGAAGTCGGCGTAGGCCACCTTCCAGGCGCCACCGTGGTGGCCGCCGGCAACCTTCTTCACCCGCTTGATGATGATCTGCTGGCCGTCGGCCATGATGCGCTACCCTCGGCCCGTCATCAATCGGGCGGCAGGTTGGTGACGGTCTCTTCCAGTTCCTGGAAGGTCGGCCGCAATTCGTCGGGCAGGATCTTGCGGGCGAACTCGATGGAGACCTGCGGCGCGTAACCCTGCATGTGGGCCAGCAGGCCGGACTTGATGGAGACCAGATAGAAATGGTCCGAGTCGAACGCCATCTGCATATTGCGGGCGATCGGGGCGAAGAAGGCATAGGACATCAGCACGCCCGAGAAAGTGCCCACCAGCGCCGCGCCGATCAGGTGGCCCAGCACCTCCGGCGGCTCGGTGATGGAGCCCATGGTGTGAATGACGCCCAGCACCGCCGCGACGATGCCCAAGGCCGGCATGGCGTCGGCCATAAGGTTCACCGCGTGGGAAATCTCATGGTAATGTTTGTGATGCGCCTCGATCTCGCCGTCGATGATGGCCTCAAGCTCGTGGGCATTGCTGGTGCCCAGGGTCAGCAGGCGAAGATAGTCGCACAGGAAGGTGCGGGTGTGATGGTCGCCGCTGAATTTGGGGAACTTCTGGAACAGCGGGCTTTCGTCCGGCTTTTCCACGTGGCTTTCCAGCGCCAGGTCGCCCTTGGTCTTGGCCAGCTTGAACACCGAGTAGAGCATGGACAGCAGCTCGATATAGCTGTCCCGGTTGTGGTGCGGTCCCTTGAAGACCATCATCAGGTTCTTGGTGATGCCGAGGATGGTGCTCTTGGGATTGCCCAGCAGCAGCGAGCCGACCGCGGCGCCCAGGATGATCACGAATTCGAAGGGTTGCCACAGCACCCCCAGATGGCCGCCGCCAGCAACATACCCGCCAATGACGGATAGGCAGGTCACGACAATGCCGATAATCGCGAACATCAATTTCCCCAAGCTGCCCCCGGCGGGAGCACGGGGGTTCATCCACTTGAACCGGAGGATGCTATAATTCGAGTGCGCTGTCGCGAGTCAACTGCGTTTCCCGGCAAAAAAATGTGTAGCTTTTCGCTGTGCCGGGTATGATCACTCAACAGGCGTTTCGCCGGGGAGACCCGGTGACAATAATCTTAACGTCCTACGTTTATGCAGCAACGGATCAGCCCATGCCCGTCGAGTCCCGATCCTTCCGAAAGGCCTTGGGCTGTTTCGCCACCGGCGTGACGGTTGTCACGACACTCAATCCACAGGGCAAGGCTCCGGTCGGGGTGACGGTCAGCGCCTTCTCGTCGCTGTCCCTCGATCCGCCGCTGGTGCTGTTCTGCCTTGGGGCGGCCACCAGCAGCCTGGAGGCCTTCCGCAGCTTCGGCCACTTTGCCATCAATGTGTTGTCCGAGCACCAGCGCGACCTTTCCATTCGCTTCGCCAGCCGTTCGGAAGACAAGTGGGTGGGCGTGCCGTTCGACACCTGGGATACCGGGGTACCCATCCTGAAGGGGTGTCTGGCCAATCTGGAATGTACGGTGGAAGACGTGCGCGATGGCGGCGACCATGTCATCTTCATCGGCCGGGTCGACCGCCTTCGCCATCAGGAGGGCGGCAGCCCGCTGATCTATTTCCGCGGCTCCTACGTGGACTACGGCCCAGCGCCGCCCGACGGCGTGCTGTAGAACCTATTCCCCCGTCGCCAGACTTCCCAGCAGGCGGGTGGGGTAGCCGGCGGCGGTCAGGGCCTCGATCATGGCGCGCACGTGGCTGGTGTCGGTGGTCTCGATCACGGCATCCACCTCGGCCGACTTCACCGGCACATCCTGGAACAGGCGCTGGTGAAAGATTTCAACGATATTGCCACCGTTGGTACCGATCAGGCTGGCGACCTTGGCCAGGGTGCCCGGCGCATCCGAGATCTCGATCCTGAGCCGCGCCAGCCGGCCGGCCCGTACCAGGCCCCGCATCAGGATGGAAGCCATCAGCCGGCCATCGATGTTGCCACCCGACACCACCAGTCCGACCTTGCGGCCGGCGAAGCGGGCCGGCTCGGCCAGGACGGCGGCCAGGGCGGCAGCGCCGGCGCCCTCGGCGACGATCTTCTCGCGGTCCACCAGTATTTCGATGGCGCGCTCGATCAGGAGCTCCGGCACCGCCACCACGTCGTCGACCAGGGAGTCCACCAGCGGCCGGGTCAGGGTTCCCGGGTGCTTGACCGCGATGCCCTCGGCCAGGGTCTGCGGCGAGGTGGCCGGTGGCGGGTGGCGTGCCAGCGGACAGCAGGCGGCCGCCTGGACGCCAATGATATCGATGCCGGGCTTCAGGGCGCGGGCGGCGATGGCGATGCCGGCAATCAGCCCCCCGCCCCCCACCGGCACCACCAGACACTCCAGATCGGGGTGGTCGGTCAACAGTTCCAGGCCGACGGTGCCCTGGCCGGCGATGATGTGGGGATCGTCGTAGGGGTGGACGAACACCAGGCCGCGTTCGGCGGCCAGTGTCTCGGCGTGGGCGCCGGCCTCGGCCAGTCCCTCGCCGTGCAGCACCACCCGAGCGCCCAGCGCACTGGTGCGCTCCACCTTGGTGAAGGGCGTGCCGGCGGGCATCACGATGGTGGCTGGAATGCCGAGGCGGCGGGCGTGCCAGGCCACGCCCTGGGCGTGGTTGCCGGCCGACATGGCGATGACGCCGCCGCGGCGCTCGTCGTCGCCGAGGGCCAACAGCCGCACCAGGGCGCCGCGCGCTTTGAACGAGCCCGAGGCCTGTAGGTTTTCCAGCTTCAGCACCAGTTCGGCGCCGCACAGTTCGGACAGGGCGGGGGCCGCTACGGCCGGAGTGCGCAGCACCGCGCCGTCGATGGCGGCGGCGGCGGCATGGAGGTCCGCGATGGTGATGCTCACCAGCTGGGGTCCATGGAGAGGACTGCGGCGGCGTCGTGGTGTTCCAAGGTGACGCCGTGGTTGGCCACCCAGGAGGACACCATGTCGCGGTAGTGGCGCGACAGAGGGTTACCCGACTGGCCGGTTGCCATGATGAAACGACTCTTCGACAGGTCGGCGAGGTCGTAGATCACCCTCAGTCCGGCGCCGTGCACGTGGGGAAACTCCGCCTTGCCGGCAGGCGGCGCCATATAGGAGCCGCGGCCGATCGTGAAGTCATCGCCCGACGTGGCGACCTCGATGTCCGTCAGGTAGGACAGCAGGGGGACCGAACCCAGGATGCGGCTGGCGAAGCGGGCATGGTGGGCGTCGCCCCACCGCCAGGCGGCCATGTCGGGGCCATAGGCGGTGGTGAGATCGGTTACCGCCTGTTCCAGGCTGCGGGCGACCACTTCGTCACAGCTTTCGGGGTCAGGGGTGGCGACGTCGTCGCACCAGTGGCGGTTCCGGGTCAGCGCCGCCGCCAATGCCGAGGCCCTGAACGGCTCCATCATGGCGAAATGGCCCTTTAGCTCATCGGCGAAGATGGCGCGGTTGAGACGTGCCATCCAGGCGGCGAAAATCAGCGGCTCGGGCCGGCCGGCCTCGGCGCGGGCATCCCAGGCGGCGATCAGGCGGGCGGCGTCACGGGCGCGGCCGGACTTGGCCTCGACCTCGCTCACCAGTTCCTTCAGTTCGAGCGCCCCCAGCGACAGGGTATCCTGTTGCATGGCCGCCATATCCTCGGCCACAAGGCCCTTGCGGTCGGCGAGCAGGTCGGCGATGCGCTGGGCGCGGTAGCCGTCCGGCCAGTCCGCGGCGATCAAGACCGGATAACCGTCGGGTACCACCTTGTTGTTGGCGTTGACGATGGTGCCGGAGCGGGGATTGACGGTCTGTGGCAGTTTGGCGAAGGGCGCCCAGCCGGTCCAGTCGGTCTCACCGCTCCAGCCCGGAGCCGGCCGGGTACCGTTACCCGACTTGCGCAAGGGGAGCCGTCCCGCAGTGATGAAAGCGATGGTGCCGCTGGTGTCGGCGTAGCCGATGTTCTGGACCGGGTTGTGGAAATCCTTCAACGCAGTGGTGAAGCCCTTCCAGTCGGTGGCGCGGTTGAGGCGATGAAAGGCCTGTGGCGTCAGGTCATCGGCGACCAGGAAGGGAGCCGAGAACGCCAGCAGATCGTTCCCGTGGCCGGGCACCAGGTCGGAGATGATGGGGCCGTGGCGCGTGCTCCGAACCTCCAGAACCTCGTCGGCCTGATCCTTGACGCGGATGACCTCGCGCCTCACCTCGAAAGAACGCGGCCCGCCCGGCGCCTGATACTTGCCGTCGCCGGCCGGCTTCTCGACGAACAAGTCGATGGTGTCGGCGTGGGTGGTGGTGAAGCCCCAGGCGACGCGGCCGTTATGGCCGATGAGATGGAACGGAAGGCCGGGGATGGTGGCCCCGCTCAGGCTGAGGCCGGGGGCCTCCATACGGGCGAGATACCACAGCACCGGAGCCTGGAACGGCAGGTGAATATCGTTGGCGAACAACGGCCGGCCGCTGGCGGTATGCAGGCCGCCCACCAGCCACAGATTCGAGGCGAGGCGAGGTCGGGCGTCCTCCGGGGTGGCCTCGCGCAAGGCCGCGGCCGCCTTGCCGGGAACGGTGACCGGCGCATCGGCGGGGTAGGGGGGGAACAGTTCTCCCAGCCGGCGCGGGTCGAGCGTGCCGGCCAGCTCCATGCGGTTGAGCTCTTCGTGCCAGTTGCCCGACAGCTGTAGCGCCATCACGCGGCCCCACACCAGGGAATCGGCGGGGGTCCAGGGCTCGGGCGTGATGCCCAGCAGGGTGAACTCCAGCGGCAGCCTGTGGCGGTGGCTGTCGAGCCAGGCATTCACTCCCGTGGCATAGGCGAGGAGTGCGCCGCGCGTCGGCTGGTCGAGAGCCGCAAAGCCTGCATCCGCCAGGTGGTAGAGGTTCAGCGCCCGCATGAAGCGGTCGTTGGCAAGGCCGCGTGGACCCACTGCCTCGGCCATGCGGCCGGCGCCGATGCGGCGCTGCAGCTCCATCTGCCAAATGCGGTCCTGGGCGTGCGTGAAGCCAAGCGCGTAATAGGCGTCGTGCTGGGTGCGGGCGGTGATCAATGGGACGCCCAGCTTGTCGCGGGCAATGGTCGCCTCGCGCTCCAGGCCGACAATGGGAATGTGGCCGTCCACATAGGGCAGCGAGCTCATCAGCCAGACGAACCCCGCCGAGCCGGCCAGCAGAAGCAGCAGCGCCAGCGAGTTCAGCGTCATGGCGAGGCGGCTCATTGCGCTTCCGACGAACACCTCCGTCGTCGTCGGCGGCGGCGGACAGTCGTCGAACTCCTCATCCAAGGGGCTCTTATCTCTCTGCATGGTGGGAACGGTGGTACCCCCGCGAGTCCAATGAAGCAAGGCTTTTCCGTGTTCGCCTCGATTGCCAAGGTGGGGGGCTTTGGCCGGGAAGCGGTGTCGTGCTATAGCTGGATTCCTTGCCCAAGCACGAGGACCAAAGATGATCGGAAAGCTCAATCACGTTGCCATCGCCGTTCCCGACCTCGACGCCGCCACCACGCTGTATCGCGACACGCTGGGCGCCAAGGTGTCGGCTCCCCTGCCGCAGCCGGCGCACGGAGTGACGGTGGTGTTCGTGGAACTGCCCAACACCAAGGTCGAGTTGCTGTACCCGCTGGGCGACAAATCGCCCATCGCCGGCTTCCTGGAGAAGAATCCCTCGGGTGGTATCCACCACATCTGCTACGAGGTCGAGGATATCCTGGCCGCCCGCGATCGCCTGAAGGCGGCCGGTGCCCGCGTGCTGGGTGATGGCGAGCCCCGCATTGGCGCCCACGACAAGCCGGTCCTGTTCCTGCATCCCAAGGATTTCACCGGAACGTTGGTGGAGCTTGAGCAGGCGTGATGTAATCGAGGATCGTTGCCATGAGCTGGTACTGCGACATTGCCCCGGGGCATCCCGTGCACGGGCCGTATCATGATCTGGAATACGGCTTCCCCATGGAGGACGAGCGGGCGCTGTTCGAACGCCTGTCGCTGGAGATCTTCCAGGCCGGGCTGTCCTGGCTGATCGTGCTGAAGAAGCGCCCGGGGCTGGTCGAGGCCTTCGACGGCTTCGTGCCCGAGGTGGTGGCCGCCTATGGCGAAGCCGAGATCGCCCGGCTGATGGCCGATGCCCGCATCATCCGCAACCGGCGCAAGATCGATGCGACCATCGAGAACGCTCGCCGTGTCCTGGCCATTCGCGCCACCCATGGCTCCTTCGCCGCCTGGATCAGGGCCAGCCACCCGCTCACCAAGGAGCAATGGATCAAGCACTTCAAGCAGACCTTCGTCTTCATGGGCGGCGAGGTGGTCAACGAATTCCTGATGAGCATCGGCTATCTGCCGGGGGCGCATCGCGAAAGCTGCCCGGTCTTCGGCCAAATTGCCGAGTGCCGGCCGGCCTGGATGGCGGAGGCGGGATAGCCCCAAACGCGAAAATGGCAAGATCAGAGGCCTGACCTTGCCATTTCCTACAATTTTACCTCAGCCAGCGCGTATTATGGGCTGCCTGGGTCAACCTCCCTAAACTTGAGCCGCGTCCGAGCAACTTCGTGCCGGTGCCTGCCGATCCTATTTTCTGGACCTGGGCAGGGACTTTACGCAATTTGGTTCCTTCCGTCATCCCCTTTTTTCGTGAAGATTTCGTCTCAGGTGGCCATAGGGTAAGCTTGCTGCGAGTACCCCCCTGTTCATCGTTTGGAGGTCCGCCATGTCCATTCGCCACTTCGGCCTCGCCGCCTGTCTGATGGTCGTCGTTCCGGCGGCGGCGGAGCAGGCGAAGGTATCCATCTCGAAGCAGGATTGTGCCAAGCTGGTGCGGCACAATCCGTCCGCCGACGTCGCCTATAAGCCTGGGGTCGACACCAAGGGGCGGGCGGTGGCGTCGGCCGACCTGCCGGGCAGCGGCAATTCCCTCAAGATGATCCCCGATGTGCTGGAGTTCCCGATCTCCATCAATCCCTTCACCTACAAGGGCTATACCGCGACCGCCGGGCTGGAGAACACCTCCATGTCCATGGGTACGGTTCGCTACGATATGGGGAAGGGAACCTGGACGTATAACGATCAGCCGCTCGGGGCGCCGGATCAGCAGGCGATCGCCGAGGCTTGCGCCAAACGTGGCGTCAAATAGAAAACGTTTAATTCTTGTTCACGAAGAGGGGATACACAATATCCCTTATGCCAAGTGTGTGAACAGGAGTCGGGCATGGGCAATATTTTCGGGCGTCTTCGCATCTCGGCGAGAATCGCAATCGCCTGCCTGATTCCGGCTCTCGGCCTGCTGTGGTTTGCCGGCACCGCGGTCATCGACAAGTGGACGGTGCTGCATCGGCTGGAGGAATTCGACCGGCTGGTGGTGCTGACCACGCGCATCAGCATGGCGGTGCATGAGTTGCAGAAGGAGCGCGGCACCGTCGGTGTCTTCGTCGGCAGCAAGGGGGCGCAGTTCGGCGACGAGATGCGGACTCAGCGCAAGGCCGTCGAGGCACCGCTGCAGGCCACGGTCGATGCGGTTGCCCAAGTGCGGGCGGCGGGCATCGGGCCGGAACTCGACAAACGCCTTGAGGCAATGGTGGCCCAGTTACGGACCCTGGCGCCCAAGCGCGAGGAGATCGACCGCCTGACCCTGCCGCCCAATGAGGCCACCGGTTATTTCACCACGACCATAGCCCAGTTGCTGAGCGTGGTGCCCTCCATCGACGAGGTCAGCCCCGACGTCGAGGCGGCCATGGCCATCACCGCCTATTACAGTTATCTCCAGGGCAAGGAGATGGCCGGTCGCGAACGTGCCGCAGGGACCGCCGGCTTCGCCGCCGGCAAGCTCGATCTGATGCAATTGCGCCGTTTCCAGGAAGCCAATGCCGAGCAGGCGACTTTTCTCAATTTGTTTGAAGCGTTCGCGCCCGCGTCTCAGCGCGCCTTCGCCCAGGAGACCGTCGGCGGGCCGGTGCTGGCCGAGGTCGAACGGATGCGCACCATCGCCATCGACAGCTATATCACCGGCAACGTCGGTGGTGTCCAGGCGTCGGAGTGGTTCCGCGCCTCGACCCTGCGCATCGATCTGATGAAGAAGGTCGACGACCGCCTTGCCGTTGATCTCATCGCGCTGACCGCCCGAATGCGTGCCGAGGCCAGCCGCGCCTTGATGGTCATGGCGGCGGGTGTCGTCATCATTCTCTTGGTGGTGGGCGGCGCCGCCTGGATCACCGGCCGCAGCATTTCCGGTCCGGTGCTGCGTCTGACCAAGGTGATGACGCGGCTCGCCTCGGGCAACCGCGAGGTCGAGGTCACCGATCGCGACCGTGGCGACGAGGTCGGCGAGATGTCGCGTGCCTTGGCGGTGTTCAAGGACAACATGCTGGAGGTGGACCGGCTGCAGGTCGAACAGGAGCAGCAGAAGGCCCGCGCCGCCGCAGACCAGCGTCGCCGCATGAACGAGATGGCCGACAATTTTGAGGCCAGCGTACAGGGCATCGTCCAGACGGTGGCCTCTGCCGCCACCGAGATGCACTCCACCTCGGGCGCCATGCAGCATACCGCCGAGCGCACCAGCGCCCAGGCCATGGCCGTCGCCGCCGCCGCCGAGCAGGCCTCGGCCAATGTCCAGACGGTGGCCGCTGCCGCCGAGGAGCTCGCCAGTTCGGTCACCGAAGTCGGCCGCCAGGTGGAGCAATCGTCGCGCATCGCCCGCAATGCGGTGGACGAGGCCCGCCGTACCGATGAAATCGTGCGCGGACTGATGCTTTCGGCGCAGAAGATCGGCGAGGTAGTCCAGCTGATCAACGATATCGCCGGACAGACCAACCTGCTGGCGCTCAACGCCACCATCGAGGCGGCGCGGGCAGGGGAAGCGGGCAAGGGCTTCGCGGTGGTGGCCAACGAGGTCAAGAATCTCGCCAACCAGACCGCACGCGCCACCGGCGACATCAGCACCCAGGTGGGCGAGGTCCAGTCGGCCACCCGCGATGCCGTCAACGCCATCCAGCAGATCAACCGGACCATCGCCGAGGTCAGCGATATCGCCGCCACCATCGCCTCGACGGTGGAGGAACAGAGCGCCGCCACCCGCGAGATCGCCCGCAACGTGCAACAGGCCGCCGCCGGCACCCAGGACGTCTCGGCCAATATCGGCGAGGTCACCCAGGCCGCTGCCGAGGCAGGCACCGCCGCCGGCGAGGTGCTGGGCGCTTCCGAGGAGCTGTCCCGCCAATCCGAGATGCTGCGCGGCGAGGTCGACCGCTTCGTGGTGCGGGTGCGGCAGACGCAATAGTTAGCGGGGTTGTGTTCATCCTCGGCATTGCCTAGAGTCCGGCGCTTCCATTGTCGCCGAGGATGACCATGCGCCTGTCCGCCCTGTTCCTGCCCACTCTCAAGGAAAATCCGGCCGAGGCTCAGATCGCCTCGCACCGCCTGATGCTGCGGGCGGGCATGATTCGCCAGTCGGCCGCCGGCATCTATTCTTGGCTGCCGCTGGGCCTGCGGGTGCTGCGCAAGATCGAGCGCATCGTGCGCGAGGAGCAGGACGCCGCCGGCGCCCAGGAACTGCTGATGCCCACCATCCAGGCGGCCGACATCTGGCGCGAGAGCGAGCGCTACGATGCGTATGGCAAGGAGATGCTGCGCTTCAAGGACCGCCACGACCGCGAGATGCTCTATGGTCCCACCAACGAGGAGCTGATCACCCAGTTGTTCCGCGACAACGTGAAGAGCTACCGCGACCTGCCCAAGACGCTCTATCACATCCAGTGGAAGTTCCGCGACGAGGTCCGGCCGCGCTTCGGCGTCATGCGCGGGCGCGAGTTCCTCATGAAGGACAGCTACTCGTTCGACCTGGATTTCGAGGGCGCCAAGCGCTCCTACGAGACCATGTTCACCGCCTATCTGAAGACCTTCAAGCGCATGGGCCTGACCGCCATCCCCATGCGGGCCGATTCGGGGGCCATTGGCGGCAACCTCACCCACGAGTTCCATGTCCTGGCCGAGACCGGCGAGTCCGGCGTGTTCTACGATGCGGCCTATGACGAACTGGCGGCCAAGGGCGAGATCGACCTTGAGGCGCTGAACCGCCTCTATGCCGCCACCGACGAAAAGCACGACCCCAACGGCGCCGACGTGCCGCCGCCCGAGCGCCTGCGCCAGGCGCGTGGCATCGAGGTCGGCCACATCTTCTATTTCGGCACCAAGTACTCCAAGTTGATGAACGCCGTGGTCACCGGCCCCACCGGCGAGCCGGTGACGGTGGAGATGGGCTCCTACGGCATCGGCGTGTCGCGCCTGGTGGGTGCCATCATCGAGGCCTATCACGACGATCGCGGTATCATGTGGCCGGAAGCGGTGGCGCCCTACAAGGTGGGGCTGATCAACCTGAAGTCCGGCGATTCGGCCTGCGACGCGGTGTGCGACGACCTCTATCGCACCCTCTCCGAACAGAACGTCGAGGTGCTCTACGACGATCGCGACGGTCGGGCCGGCGTCAAGTTCGCCGACATGGACCTGATCGGCCTGCCCTGGCAGCTGGTGCTGGGACCCAAGGGCCTCGCCGCCGGAATTGTAGAGCTGAAGAACCGCCATACCGGCGAAAAGCACGAACTGTCGGTGGAATCGGCTCTGGCGCGGCTGACGGCGTAGGGATTTCAACCCTCCCCCGGCAGCGCCGGGGGAGGGAGTAAGAAAAAAGGGAACGCTGATGGTCTTCGATGCCTTCGAGAGGATGGTGGCATTTCGCTACCTGCGGGCGCGGCGCAAGGAGGGGCTGATCTCGGTGATCGCCGGCTTCTCGCTGCTCGGCATCGGGCTGGGGGTGGCAACGCTGATCGTCGTCATGGCGGTGATGAACGGCTTCCGCCAGGAACTGCTATCGCGCATCCTCGGCCTCAACGGCCATATCGGCATATACGGCACCGCCGGCTCGCTGGGCGGCTACGATCCGCTGGCGGAGCAGATTCGCCGCGTCCCCGGCGTGGTGCGCGCCGTTCCCACCGTCGAGGGCCAGGTGATGGCGACGTCACCCTCGGGCGCCTCGGGGGCGGTGGTGCGCGGCGTGCGGCCGCCGGATCTGCTGTCGCGCCCCACCATCCAGAAGAGCTTCGCCGGCAACGCCAGCGCCTTCCAGGGCCAGGACTCGGTGGTGATCGGCTATCGTCTGGCCGAGAAGCTGGGGCTGATGGTGGGCGACACGGTGACGCTGATCTCGCCCAAGGGCACCGCCACCGCCTTCGGCACCGTGCCGCGCATGAAGGGCTACAAAATCGTCGGTACCTTCAATGTCGGCATGTTCGAATACGATTCGGGCTTCATCTTCATGCCGCTGGAGGCCGCCCAGGTCTATTTCAAGCTGCCCGAGGCCATCACCCAGATCGAAGTGTTCATGGAGAACCCCGATCAGGTGCCGGAGGCCCGTCTGGCCATCAACCGCCTGGCGCCGGGAGCCTTCCGCATCTATGACTGGCAGCAGGCCAATGCCAGCTTCTTCAACGCCATCCAGGTGGAACGGAACGTCATGTTCCTGATTCTGACGCTGATCATCCTGGTGGCGGCCTTCAACATCATCTCCAGCCTGATCATGCTGGTGAAGGACAAGGGCCGCGACATCGCCATCCTGCGCACCATGGGAGCGACGCGCGGTATGATCATGCGCATCTTCTTCCTGTCGGGCGCGTCGGTGGGGGTGGTGGGAACGCTGTTCGGCACCGCGCTCGGGGTGTGGTTCGCCACCCATATCGAGGCCATCCGCCAGTTCATCCAGGCCATCGTCGGCCGCGAGCTGTTCGCCGCCGAGATCTACTTCCTCACCCAACTGCCGGCCCGCGTCGACAGCGGCGAGGTGGTCTCGGTGGTGCTGATGGCCCTGGGGCTGTCCTTCGCCGCCACGGTCTATCCATCCTGGCGCGCCGCCACCCTCGATCCGGTGGAGGCGCTGCGCTATGAGTGAGGGTCTCAAGCTCCAGGGCGTCCGTCGCACCTTCCTTCAGGGCAAGGAGGAACTGCACGTCCTCAACGGTGCCGAGCTGTCCATCCGCCCCGGCGAGATCGTCGCCCTGGTGGGGCCGTCGGGTGCCGGCAAGTCGACCCTGCTGCACATCGCCGGCCTGCTGGAGCGTCCCGACGCCGGCGAGGTCTGGCTGGCGGGCGAGCCCTGCGGCAAGCTGGGCGACGACGGCCGCACCCGCCTGCGGCGCCTGCATCTCGGCTTCGTCTACCAGTATCACCACCTGCTGCCCGAGTTCTCGGCAGTCGAGAACATCGTGTTGCCGCAGATGATCGCCGGTGTGGGAAAGGCCAAGGCCAAGGCCAAGGCGCTGGTCCTGCTCGACCGCATGGGGCTGGCCAAGCGCGCCGAGCACCGTCCCGGCCAATTGTCGGGCGGCGAGCAGCAGCGCGTCGCCATCTGCCGCGCCCTGGCCAACGACCCCAAGGTGCTGCTGGCCGACGAACCCACCGGCAACCTCGACCCGCATACCTCGGAAGGGGTGTTCGACCAGCTCATCGCCCAGGTCCGCACCTCCGGCGTGGCGGCCCTGATTGCCACCCACAACCCCGAGCTGGCACGGCGGATGGATCGCATCGTGCGGCTGGAGGAGGGGGTGCTGCGGTAGAATTGGAGCGCGGACGGGACGCCCGCGCTCCAAGGTGCCTGCTCCCCTGTTCACAACAGGACGAGCAGGCTCCCGATCGCGCCGACCGCTTGCGACGCGGTCTTCACGTATTTGACGTAGGTGTCAATTTCGTCCTTAAAGTGCTGCAAGCGTGTGGCGGCACCCGAAAATGTATCGGAAGCCACCTTGTACCCGTCGTTGGCTGCGTTGAGACCCATGGCGGTAATAGCGTCGAGTTCGTCCTGCATTATCTCCATGAGGTTGAAGATAATATCCTTGTGGTCACGCTCGTTGGCGGCGCGGTAGGCCTCGCGGAGCGCTTTGATCACGGCGAGCAGCGCCGTCGATACTTCCTTGTACGTAGCCATAGTTCACTCCTAGTGCCGTGATGCAAACGAAAGATTTCGTCGGAATTTGTGCCCTAGCGAGGAAGAGAAGCGTAGAACTGCTGGGCGTGGCGGGCGCGGCGGACGAGGTCCTTGACAGCAACCGACAGCGACGCCTTATTGCCCGCGGCAATGGCTGCGTGAGCCTTCACCATGGCGTTCACGGCCGACATGACGGCAGGAATTTGCGACGGGCCGGTTGTTTGCCGCTCCATCTCCATCGTCTCTCGCCACGACATCATCAGTTCCTTGGGGTCAAGCGGCGCGCGGCATGCGGCTGATTGGGCGCGCGCCTTGTCGGCGGGGCACCGCAATGCATCGAGTTGCTTCTCGCGCGTGGTAGTGATGGTGAGAAGCGCACCCTCCATGTTGTCTTGCGCCGATGCCAGGTCCTTCTTTATGAATTCGGCAATGACCATTATGGACGGATGGTTGCGCGCGGCTTCCTCCTCGATCTTCTTTGCCCGTTGAAAATCGAGAAGGGCCTGGCCCATGGCATTGAAGGCCGCCGCCAGCGGCGCCGTCACCTGCCCGCTGTCGGGCATGATGGCGACAATCTTTCCAGCCAAATCCTTGGTATTGGTGTCGAGAGCCTTGTTAGGCTCATCCGATGCCAAGGTCACCAGTGCCTGGGCGTAGGCCGAAAGGGTGTCGAAGGCCGCTTGACGAGCGTCGAGCGCCGCCTTCGGAGCGGGAGCCGGCTTGCCGTCGAGTGAGAAATTTCTGCCCGAAACATAGTGCAGCATGCCGGATTCCATGGCTCTCAGCCGGCTTAATTCGTTGGCCTTTCGCAGCACCGCCATGTGTGCTTGTTCTGTCCGCGTCACTCCCTCCGAGAAGGAGGCCAGCGGTTCCTCCAATTGCTGGAGGTTTGTACAGGCCGAGACGGCAAGAACGGTTACTGCCAACAATAGGCGAATAGCTCTCATGACGGCTCCCCTCCAATAGTCATATTACGATCGATATAGTCCTATTTCGCGCATAACTATCTTAGGCATATCATCAGGAATGTTTGCTATCAATGGAAGAATTGCCATCATTTGCGCGATGAAGTCGCCGCCGTCGTGGTCGCTGTTGTCGCGGTCTGTGGACTCCTGACGCCGGGCACGCCATCATCCCCCATGCCCCACGCCGATTTCGTCCATCTTCGCCTGCACACCGCCTATTCGCTGTCCGAGGGCGCGCTCAAGATCAAGCCGCTGGTCAAGCTGTGCGAGAAGATGGCCATGCCGGCCATGGGGATTGCCGACACCAGCAATCTGTTCGGGGCGCTGGAGTTCTCGGTCTCCTGCGCCGATGCCGGCATCCAGCCCATCATCGGCATGCAGATCGCGGTCCGCCGCGAGGACGGGGCGCCCGGGCGCGATGGCCGTCGGCCCGAGCCCGACTGGGCGGTGCTGCTGTGCCAGAACGAGACCGGTTACCTCAACCTGCTGAAGCTGGTGTCCCGCGCCTATCTCGAAGGTGAGCCGGGCGAGACGCCGCAGGTGACGGTGCATGACCTGGAGGGGCGTTCGGACGGGCTGATCCTGCTGACCGGCGGTTCGGCCGGGCCGGTGGGGCGGCTTTTGGCCGATGGGCAGGCCGACAAGGCGGAAATCCTGCTGGTTCGTCTCGCGCAGGCCTTCCCCGGCCGCGTCTATGTCGAGCTGATGCGCCACGGTCTGCCGGTCGAGGAGCGCATCGAGCCGGCCCTGGTCGACCTTGCCTACAAGCACGCGCTGCCGCTGGTCGCCACCAACGAGCCGTTCTTCGAAGATCGCGCCATGTACGAGGCGCACGACGCGCTGATCTGCATCGCCGAGAGCGCCTATGTCAGCCAGGACGAGCGCCGCCGTCTGACCCCCGAGCACTATTTCAAGTCGCCGGCCGAGATGCGCGAGCTGTTCGCCGACCTGCCGGAGGCCTGCGACAACACGCTGGTGATCGCCCGCCGCACCGCCTTCATGGTCGCCAAGCGCAAGCCGATCCTGCCGCCCTTCCGCATGGAGGGCATGACCGAGGAAGACGTGCTGCGGGCCAAGACCCTCGAAGGCCTGGAGATGCGGCTGGAAAAGCACGTCTTCCAGCCCGGCATGACCGACGAGGAGCGCGAGCACGCCGCCAAGCCCTATCGCGAGCGTATCGATTTCGAGCTGGGCGTCATCAATCAGATGGGCTTTCCCGGTTACTTCCTGATCGTCGCCGATTTCATCCAGTGGTCCAAGGCGCAGGGCATTCCGGTGGGGCCGGGCCGTGGTTCGGGCGCCGGCTCGGCGGTGGCCTGGGCGCTGACCATCACCGATCTCGACCCGCTGCGCTGGGGCCTGCTGTTCGAGCGATTCCTCAACCCCGAACGCGTGTCGATGCCCGACTTCGACATCGATTTTTGCCAGGACCGGCGCGAGGAGACCATCCGCTACGTCCAGGGTCGCTATGGCTCCGACCGGGTGGCGCAGATCATCACCTTCGGCAAGTTGCAGGCCCGCGCCGTGCTGCGCGACGTCGGCCGCGTGCTGCAGATGCCCTACGGCCAGGTCGACCGCCTGTGCAAGATGGTGCCCAACAACCCGGCCGCCCCGGTCACCCTGGAGAAGGCGCTGGAAACCGAGCCGCTGCTGAAGGAGATGCGCGAACGCGACGAGGCGGTGGCGCATCTGCTCGGTATCGCCATGAAGCTGGAGGGGCTGTATCGCCACGCCTCGACCCATGCCGCCGGCGTGGTGATCGGCGACCGCTCGCTGGATGAGCTGGTGCCGCTGTATCGCGACCCGCGCTCCGACATGCCGGTGACCCAGTTCAACATGAAGTGGGTCGAGCCCGC
Source organism: uncultured Rhodospirillaceae bacterium (assembly GCA_903941105.1). Lineage (GTDB taxonomy): Bacteria > Pseudomonadota > Alphaproteobacteria > Rhodospirillales > Magnetospirillaceae > CAJANL01. The sequence continues at coordinate 6,685 of CAJANL010000133.1, read as the reverse complement.
CGGCTTGGTGAAGTTCGACTTTCTCGGCCTCAAGACCTTGACGGTGATGGTCACCGCCGTCAACCATGTGAAGAAAACCAAAGGCTTGGAGGTCGATCTTTCATCTCTTCCTTTGGATGATGCGCTGTCCTACGAGCTGCTGGCGCGGGGCGACTCGGCGGGTGTGTTCCAGTTGGAAAGTTCGGGCATGCGCGACGTGCTGCGCAAGATGAAGCCCAACCGGCTGGAGGACCTGATCGCCGTGGTGGCGCTCTATCGCCCCGGCCCCATGGACCAAATTCCGCGCTACATCGCCTGTAAGCATGGTCTGGAAGAGCCCGACTACATGCATCCGCTGCTGGAGCCCATCCTGAAGGAGACCTTCGGGATCATGGTCTATCAGGAGCAGGTGATGCAGATCGCCCAGGTGCTGTCCGGCTACAGCCTGGGCGGCGCCGACTTGCTGCGCCGTGCCCTGGGCAAGAAGGACCGGGACGAAATGGACCGGCAGCGCAAGGCCTTCGTCGAGGGCGCTACTGCCCGGGCGGTGGACGAGGCGCAGGCCTCGATGATCTTCGACAAGGTGGCCAAGTTCGCAGAATACGGCTTCAACAAGTCGCACGCCGCCGCCTATGCCCTGGTGGCCTATCAGACCGCCTGGCTCAAGGCCAACCATCCCGCCGAGTTCATGGCCGCCACCATGACCTACGACATGGCCAATACCGACAAGTTGAACGCCTTTCGCCAGGAGCTCGACCGCCTCAAGATCAAGCTGCTGCCGCCCGATCTCAACCGGTCGCAGGCCGATTTCTCGGTCGAGACGCAGGCCGACGGCGCCCTGGCGGTTCGCTATGCCCTGGCGGCGCTGAAGAACGTGGGCGAGGCCGCCATGGCGGCCCTGGTGGCCGAACGCGAGCGTTCCGGCCCGTTCAAGGACGTGGCCGATTTCGCCCGCCGTATCGACACCAAGACCGTCAACCGCCGCCTGATGGAGAACCTGATCAAGGCCGGCGTCTTCGACAGCCTCGACAAGAATCGCGGACGCCTGTTCAAGTCGGCCGAGACGGTGCTGCGCTTCGGCGCCAACGAGGCCGCCGAGCGGGATTCCAGTCAGATCAGCATGTTCGGCGGCGGCAATGCGCCAGCCCTCAAGCTGGAGAACGCGCCCGACTGGTCGCCGCACGAGCGCCTCAGCCAGGAATTCGAGGCCATCGGCTTCTACCTGTCGGCCCATCCGCTCGATGCCTACGCCAAGAGCATGCGCCGCCTCAACGTGCTGAAGATGACCGAAATCCAGCGCCACCTGCAATCGGGCGGCAAGGGCCGCGTCCGCCTCGCCGGCTCGCTGCTGTCGAAGCAGGAGCGCACTTCGGCCAAGGGCAACCGCTTCGCCTTCCTGCAACTGTCGGACGCCTCGGGCATGTTCGAGGTGACCTGCTTCTCCGAGGTGCTGGCCAGTGCGCGCGAGTTGCTGGAGCAGGGCGGGCCGCTGCTGCTGGAAGTGGATGCGCAGCTTCAGGACGAACAATTGCGGCTGACCTGCCAGCGCATCTCGTCCCTCGACCAGGAGGCGGCCAAGGCGGCGGCGGGTCTGCGCATCGTCATCGTCGACGACTCGCCCATCAAGCCGCTGGCCCAATTGATCGAGGCCGAGGCCAAGGGCCGCAACCGAATCACCGTGGTGACCCGCATCGGCAACCGTGAAGTTGAAGTGGGCCTGCGCCCGATCACCGTCACGTCGAGATTCATCGGCGCCCTACGGACATTGCCGGGCATCGCCGAGGTCGAGGAGATTTAGCCGCCATCTCTAGGGGTAGCGGTGAAACCGTTTATTGACGCGGACGACCACCCCGCATATTGAATGGGCCCTTGCCGCCCCCTCGGAAGGATGCCGCATTGACCACCGTTTCCCCCTCCGGTGAACGGCTTCGACTCGATGGAAAGGCGTCCTACGCCCAGGCCGCCGTCATGGCGCCGCCCAGCCTGTGGGATCACCTGACGCGGCTGCTACTGCTGGTGGGCGTGGTGGTGGTGCTGTTGACCTTCGCCGACTACGGCCTGACCCATGACGAGGAAGTGCAGGCCATCTACGGCGAAAAGCTGCTGTCGCTGTACACCAGCCTGTTCATCGACCGCGCCGCCTTCTCCTATCTCGACCTCTATTGGTACGGTGGTCTGTTCGATCTGGTGGCGGCCATCCTCAACAAGGCGTCGCCGTTCGGCTATTACGAGACCCGCCACCTGCTGGGCGGGCTGGTGGGGATCGCCGGCCTTGCCGCCGCCTGGCGCCTCGGACGACTGGCGGGAGGACCGCGCGCCGGTTTCCTGGCGGCACTGCTGCTGGCGCTGACGCCGGTGTTCTATGGCCACAGCTTCAACAATCCCAAGGATGCGCCCTTCGCCGTCGCCATGCTGTGGCTGGTCTACGCCATCGCCAAGGTCTCGGGCGAACTGCCGCGCCCGTCCTGGTCCACCGTGGTCAAGCTGGGCGTGGCGCTGGGAATTGCCTTGTGCATCCGCGTCGGTGCCCTGCTCGGCATCGGCTATCTCGGGCTGGCGGTGCTGGCGCATGTGGCGGTGACCTCGGCGCGCTGGGGCCTGCCTGAAGGCGGGCGCAGCCTGTGGACCGCCACCCGCCGCCTGCTGCCGGCGGCGGTGATCGCCTATGTCCTGGTGGCGGTGTTCTGGCCGTGGGCGGTGCTCGACCCGCTGAACCCCATCCGCGCCTTGCAGCACTTCTCGGGCTACGACATCGACATCGAAAGTCTGTTCGCCGGCACCAAAGTCGCGGCGACCCGGCTGCCGGCCGGCTATGTGCTGGGTTATGTCACCGTTACCATGCCCGAATTGCTGCTGGTGGGCTTTACCGCCTTCGCCCTGGGAGCGTTGGGATGGCGGCGTCGCCGCATGGGTGAGAACGGTGCGGCGCAGGCTCTGACGGCGCTGGCGCTGGCATTCCCCATCGGCTTCTTCGTCGCCGTCCGGCCCACCGCCTATGACGGCCTGCGCCACTTCCTGTTCGTGGTGCCGCCGCTGGTGGTGCTGGCGGCGGTGGGGATAAACCGCATGTGGATCTGGGCGGCGTCCCGTTCGGCGCGGGCCGGAACCGCCTTCGTCGGCCTGCTGGCGGCCGCGGTGGTGGCGCAGGGCTCGGTGATGGTCAAGCTACATCCCAATGAATATATCTATTACAACCTGTTGGTGGGCGGCGTCGCCGGGGCCGAGGGCAACTGGGAACTGGACTACTGGAGCAATTCGTTCCACGAAGCGGCCGACGATGTCGCCGAGATCGTGCGCATCGAGAATGGCGGGGTGGTTCCCACCGACCGCGTCACCAAGGTGCGCATCTGCGGCAACGACCTGTCGGCCTCGTATTTCTTTCCGCCCTATCTGCGCCTGACCGACTCGCCCGAGGATGCCGATTTCATCATTGCCTTCACCCAAAGCGATTGTTGGAAGACGTGGCGGGGGCGCACCGTGGCCGAGGTCGAGCGCTTCGGCGCCGTGCTGGCGGTGGTCAAGGACCGCCGCGGCCTTGCCGACCGCAGCGAGGACTGACCATGAGACCTGCCTTCGCCATCCTGCTGATCCTGCTGTTCGGTGCCGTCAATGCCGCTTCATGGTGGTGGTGCAACCGCCCGGTGCCGGTGGAGCTTTCCTACGCCGAGCCGTTCCCCTCGGTGTCGTTCGCGCCGTTCCGCCGCGGCCAGAGCCCGCTCACCCGCGATTATCCCTCCGCGCTCCAGGTCGAGTCCGACTTCAAGAGTCTGGTGGGGGTGAGCAAGGGCGTCCGTACCTATACCAGCCAGGAAGGGCTGGAGATCGTTCCCGGCCTGGGGCGCAAATACGGCATCGAGGTCACCCATTCTGCCTGGCTCGGCGTCAAGCTGGAAAACAACGAGCGCGAGGTGGCGGGGCTGATCCGGTCGGCGGGCGAGTATCCCGACGTGATCAGGCGGGTCATCGTCGGCAACGAGGTGCTGCTGCGCAACGACCTCTCGCCGCAGCAGTTGATCGGCTATATCCGACGGGTCAAGGCGGCGGTGAAGCAGCCGGTGTCCTATGCCGACGTGTGGGCCTATTGGCTGAAGCATCCCGAGGTCGCCGCCGAGGTCGATTACCTGACGGTGCATATCCTGCCCTATTGGGAGGACGAACCCATCGCGGTGGAGCACGCCGCCGAGCACATCGTCATGGTCTATCGCATGATGCAGCAGGCCTTTCCCGGCAAGCCCATCCTGATCGGCGAGGCCGGCTGGCCGACTGCCGGCCGCAGCCGCGGCCCGGCGGTGGCCAGCATGGAGAACGGCGCCCGCTTCGTCCGCACCCTGGCCAAGCTCTCGAAGGAGAACGGTTTCGACTACAACGTGGTCGAGGCCTTCGATCAGCCTTGGAAGGCCAAGCTGGAGGGGACTGTCGGCGCCAATTGGGGCGTCATCGACGCCGAGCGGCGGGTGAAGTTCGCCATGTCCGGCCCGGTCGAGGCCAGTGCACGCTGGCCGATGCATGCCGCCGCCGCGCTGCTGATGGGAAGCTTCGGCGCCCTGGTCTATCTCCGCCGCCCCGAGCGTTATTCCCCCCTGGCCATGGTGCTGGTGGCCGGATTGGCGCAGTTGCTGGCCTCGCTGGCGGTGTGGCAGGGGGCGAACGCCTTCGAGATCAGCTACGACTTGCCGGGCGACGTCTGGGCCATGGCGCGGGTGTCGCTGCACGCCATTCTGGCCGCCGCCATCCTCAAGGCTGCGGGTGAGGGGTTCCGCCTGGGCTGCGGCGCCGCCCACAGCCGCTGGGCCGAGCGGCTGGTGCCGCTCTACGGCCTGATGGCGGTGGTGGCGAGCGCCATCATCTTCTTCAACGGCCGTTACCGCGACATCCCCAATGTGGAATTCCTGGCGCCCTGCCTGGGGGTCGCGGCCTTCGCTCTCGCGCGCATGCTGGTGTTCCGCGAGGCTCCCGGTCAGGCCTTCGCGGTCGGCCGCCTGTTTGCCGGCAAGCAAGGCGGCGGCTTCGGCCCGGCCAAGGCGATGACCATCGGGCTGCTGGCTTCGGCGGTGGCAGCGCCGCTGTCGGATGCCATGGCCCTGGCCAAAGGCGACGATTTCATCAAGATGCACCCCAAGCTCTCCGACCAGTTGCCGCTGCTGGCCCACGCGCTGATCGAGAACCGCGAGCTGCTGGTGTGGAGCGCCATGTTGCTGGTGATGGCGGTGCCGTTCTGGATGGAATGGCGGCGGAAGGCTCCTCAAGCGAGCGTGTGAATGATGATCGCCGCCGTCGTCGCCACGTTGAGGCTCTGCACCCGGCCGGAGCCCTCAATGGTGGCGATGTCGTCGCAGGCGGCCAGGGTGGTGGGCGGCAGGCCGGCTTCCTCGTTGCCGAGAACCACCGCCAGCGGCTTGCCCGGCTGCCGCAGCACCTCGGCCAGGGGGCGGCCGGAGCCCAGTGCCGTTCCCACCACCCGATAGCTTTCCTTGAGCCGCTTCAATACCTGGGGCAGGCGAGGGGCACGGTAGACCTGCAGCCATTCCAGCCCGCCCTCGGCGACGCGATAGGCCGCCTCCGACGGCAGCGCCTGCTCGCGGTGGTCGGACAGCACCAGCCGCTCAAGGCCGAAGAACGCCATGGTCCGCGCGATGGCGCCCAGGTTGTGCGGATTGCCGATACCGTCGAGGATCAGCAACGGCTGTCCCGCCTTGGCCCACAGCCGCGCCTCGACGGTGTCGAACGGCAGCACCGGCTTGGGCTTGGCCACCACCAGAATGCCGCCGTGCAGCGGGCTGCCGGCAATTCTGGTCAACTCGTCGGTGGGCACCAGCCGGTAGGGCTTGTGCTGCTTGGCCATCAGTTGGCAGAAGGTGCCTGCCATGGGCTTGATGCGGTCGTCGTAGAACAGCCGCTCGGCGCGGCGGGGGGCGCAGGCGAACAGGGCCGAGACCGCCGGCAGCCCGGCCACCTTCTCGGTATCGGGAGGGGCTTTGCGGGGCGGAGGGGTCTTGGCCATAATGCAGTCTCTCGTGAAGGAGACCCGTGTTGTGCCGCGCCTGATCCTGTTCAACAAGCCCTTTGACGTGCTGTGCCAGTTTTCCGGCGAGCATCGCAGCCTGAAGGACTACATCCCGGTGCCGGATGTCTACCCGGCGGGACGGCTCGACCGCGACTCCGAGGGTCTGCTGGTGCTGACCGACGACGGCCCGCTGATCAAGCGCATTGCCGATCCGCGCCACAAGCTGCCCAAGCTGTATCGCGCCCAGGTCGAAGGGGTCGTCACCGAGGCGGCGCTGGAAAAATTGCGCCGGGGCATGCTGCTCAACGATGGGCCGACCTTGCCCGCCGGGGCGCAGGCCATCACCGAACCGGAGGGGCTGTGGCCGCGCGATCCGCCCATCCGCTGGCGGGCCGCCATCCCGACCGCGTGGATCGAGCTGACCCTGCGCGAGGGCCGCAACCGACAAGTCCGCCGCATGACCGCCGCGGTAGGCTTGCCGACCCTCCGGCTGGTGCGCTGGGCGGTGGGCGAGTGGACGTTGGCGGGTTTGGCGCCGGGGGAGTGGCGGGAGATCTAGGGTGCGGAAAAACTCTTCCCACCATCCTTCATCTCGTCACCCCCGCGAAGGCGCTAAAGAATGCACACATTTCTGCGCGGCCGCGTTTGTGGCGTGCGGTGGTGCCGGGATTGTGATTCCTTTGAGCGAGACGTTCTTGGGGG
>CAJANL010000132.1 GCA_903941105.1 uncultured Rhodospirillaceae bacterium | reverse complement strand
TGGATCAGCTTGGTCAGGCCGCCGCACAGCACGACCTGCTCGCCGAACAGGTCGGTCTCGCATTCCTCGCGGAAGCTGGTCTCGATGATGCCCGAGCGGCCGCCGCCGATGGCCGAGGCGTAGGACAGCGCCAGCTCCAGCGCGTTGCCGGTGGGGTTCTGCGCCACTGCCACCAGGCAGGGGACGCCGCCGCCCTTGAGGTATTCGCCGCGCACGGTGTGGCCGGGGCCCTTGGGGGCGATCATGAAGACGTCGAGGTCGGCGCGGGCCTCGATCAGCTTGAAGTGGATGTTCAGGCCGTGGGCGAACACCAGGGCGGCGCCCTGCTTCAGGTTGTCCCTGAGGTCGTTGGTGTAGAGATCGGCCTGCAACTCGTCGGGGGTGAGGATCATCACCACATCGGCCCAGGCGGCGGCGGCGGCCGGCGTCATGACCTTGAGGCCCTCGCCCTCGGCCTTCTTGGCGGTGGCCGAGCCGGCGCGCAGCGCGACGACCACGTCCTTGACGCCCGAGTCACGCAGGTTCAGCGCATGCGCGTGACCCTGGCTGCCGTAGCCGACGATGACCACCTTCTTGCCCTTGATCAGATTGACGTCGGCGTCCCGATCGTAATAAACGCGCATGAGTGTTCCCTTTCTTTGTCCCTCAAGCGCCGGGCGCTCGCTCCGCTCGCTTGGCTACGCTTCACTAGGCGGCCTTCGCTTCGCTACGACCCCGTTCCGCGGGCGCTCAACGCGCCATACGCCCGCCAAGAAGCGGGCTAGGGGCAGGTGCCGCGAGGCCATGCCATTTCGGCCTCGTCTTTAAATCGGATTGGGGCCGCGCGCAATGGCGACGACGCCGGTGCGCGACACGTCTGCCAGGCCGAGCGGCTCCATCAGCTTGATGAAGGCGTCGACCTTGTCGGTGGCGCCCACCACCTCGAACACGAAGGACTCGTTGGTGGCGTCCACCGGCCGGGCCCGGAAGATCTCGCAAATGCTGAGGGCTTCCAGCCGCTTGGCGCCGGTGCAGGTCACCTTGACCAGGGCCAGTTCGCGGGCGACGTGGGGACCTTCGATGGTCAGGTCGTGCACCTTGTGCACCGGCACCAACCGGCGCAGTTGGTTCTTGATCTGCTCGATGATCATCGCCGTGCCCGAGGTCACGATGGTGATGCGCGACAGCTTCTCGGCGGGGTCGACTTCGGCCACCGTCAGGCTCTCGATGTTGTAGCCACGCCCCGAGAACAGGCCGATGACGCGGGCCAGCACGCCGGCCTCGTTGTCGACCAGCACGCTGACGGTGTGGCGGTTGATCTCTTCCACAGGCTTGGTCATCGTCCGGTCCCCCTTACACCAACACCATACCGTCTTCTTCCGAGCCCGGCCTCTCCATCGCCTTGTCCTCCGGCCCCAACACCATCTCGTTGTGGGCCATGCCGGGCATGATCATGGGGAAGCAGTTCTCGGAGGCGTCGGTGCGAACGTCCATGATCACCGTGCGGTCGACCGAGATCATCTCCTTGATGGCGTCGTCGAGATCGCCCGGCTTCTCCACCTTCAGCCCCACCGCGCCATAGGCGTCGGCCAGCTTGACGAAGTCGGGATGCGTGTCCATGTGGCTCTGGCTGTAGCGGCCGCCGTGGATCAGCTCCTGCCACTGGCGCACCATGCCCATGTACTGGTTGTTGAGGATGAACACCTTCACCGGCAGCTTGTGCTGAAACAGCGTCGCCAGCTCCTGGATGTTCATCTGGATCGAGGACTCGCCGGCGATGTTGACCACCAGCGCTTCGGGATGCGCCACCTGCACCCCCATGGCCGAGGGCAGGCCGTAGCCCATGGTGCCCAGTCCGCCCGAGGTCATCCAGTGGTTGGGCAGCTCGAAGCGGAAATGCTGGGCCGCCCACATCTGGTGCTGGCCGACCTCGGTGCAGATATAGGGATTGCGGTCCTTGGTCAGTTCATAGAGCCGCTGGATGGCGTATTGCGGCTTGATGATCTTGGCGGACTTCTCGTAGTGCAGGCAGTTGACCGAGCGCCACTTGTCGATCTGTGCCCACCACGTCTTCAGCGCCTTGTCGTCGGGGCGGCACTGCTTGGCCTTCCACACCTTGATCAGGTCTTCCAGCACATGGGCGCAGTCGCCCACCACCGCCACGTCGACGGCGACGTTCTTGTTGATGGAGCTGGGATCGATGTCGATGTGGATCTTCTTGGCGGTGGGCGCGAAGGCGTTGAGGCGACCGGTGACGCGGTCGTCGAAGCGGGCGCCGATGTTGATCATCACATCGCAGCCGTGCATGGCCAGATTGGCCTCGTAGGTGCCGTGCATGCCCAGCATGCCGAGCGACAGCGGGTCCGAGGCCGGGAAGGCGCCAAGGCCCATCAGCGTCTGGGTGCAGGGATAGCCGGTCATGCGCACCAGCTGGGTCAGCAACTGGCAGGCCGCCGTGCCGGAATTGATGACGCCGCCGCCGACATAGAAGATCGGCCGCTTGGCCGAGGCGATCAGCTCGACCGCCCGCTCGATGGCCTTGATGTCGCCCTTGACCTGCGGCTGGTACTTGGAGCGGACCTTGGAGGGGCCTTCATAGATGCCGTGGCCCTGGACCACGTCCTTGGGCAGGTCGACCAGCACCGGGCCGGGGCGGCCGGCGCGCGCCACCTGGAAGGCCTCGTGCACGGTGCGCGACAGCTTGTTGACGTCCTTGACCAGATAGTTGTGCTTGGTGCACGGCCGGGTGATGCCGGTGATGTCGGCTTCCTGGAAGGCGTCGTTACCGATCAGGTGGGTGGGCACCTGGCCGGTGAAGCACACCAGCGGGATCGAGTCGCACAGGGCGTCGGCCAGGCCGGTGACGGTGTTGGTGGCGCCGGGACCCGAGGTCACCAGCACGCAGCCGACCTTGCCGGTGGAGCGGGCGTAGCCCTCGGCGGCATGCACGGCGGCCTGCTCGTGGCGCACCAGTACGTGGCGCAGCCGGTTCTGCTTGAACAGCTCGTCGTAGATAGGCAGGACCGCGCCGCCCGGATAGCCGAAAATTACCTCCACGCCCTGGTCGACCAGCGCCTTGAGGAGAATTTCCGCCCCGTTCAACTGTTCGTGCTGCACCATGTCCGCACCTTGTCCGCGTTGCCTGTGTCATCTCGCCGCGCGCGCAATAAAATTGCGTGTGCTGCACCGCGAGGCGCACAACCTAGCCTCTCACTCTGCCTCGGTCAATAGGTGTTGACGAATTTTCGGAAAGAAATGCTCCGGCAAACTTTCCGAAAATTGCTCCGGAATTTCCTCGTCCACCGGCAGCTGGTGACGAAACCAGGTGACCTGGCGTTTGGCGTAACTGCGTGTCGCCTGGGTGGCGGCGGCAACGGCCTCGTCCAGCGTCATCCGTCCAGCGAGGTGGGCGGCCAGTTCCGGCACCCCCAGCGCCTTCATGGCCGGCAGGGCCGGGGCCAGGCCGAGGGCCAGCAGCGCCGCCACCTCGTCGAGCGCGCCGGCGGCGACCATGGTGCGGAAACGGCCGTTGCAGGCGGCATGGAGCGACTGGCGCGGCGGCAGCAGGGCCAGGGTCAGCCATCTGGCCGCCACGCCCCCCACCGGCGGTACCGCTTGCCACTCGGCCAGCGACCGGCCGGTGGCCTCCAGCACCTCCCAGGCGCGCACCAGCCGCTGCGAATTGCCGGGGGCGAGGCGGGCGGCCATCACCGGGTCGCGCTCGGCGAGGCGGGCGTGGAAGGCCGTGTTGCCCAACTCGACCAGTTGAGCCCGGGCATCGCTGCGGACGGGCTCGGGAATCTCGGGGATGGGTGACAGCCCCTGCATCAGGCTGCGCAGGTAGAGACCGGTGCCGCCCACCACCACCGGCAGCCGGCCGGCACTCCAGGCGGCCTCCATCTCGCCGCCGGCGGCATCGCGCCACAGCGCGGCGGAGCAGGCGACGGCAGGGGAGAGGAAGCCGTACAGCCGATGCGGCACCCGGGCCTCGTCCGCCGGCGAGGGACGGGCGGTGAGGACTCGCAGCGTGTCGTAGACCTGCATGGAGTCGGCATTGACGACGGTACCGCCGAACTCCTCCGCCACGGCAAGGGCGAGAGCCGACTTGCCGGACGCGGTGGGGCCGGCGATGACCAGGGCGGGGCGGATGCCGCTCTGTGCTGGTCTCACGAGTGGTCGAACCGCTTCAGCAACACATCGATCTGCTCGGCGAGAATGGGAATATCCTCGCTGGCGATTTTCCACATCACGTGCTCATCGACGCCCGAATATTGGTGGATCAGGAAGTTCCGAAATCCCTTCATTTGGCCCCATGGAACGGCGGCCAAATCGCGAGTCGCCTGCGAGACCCGGGAAGATGCCTCGCCGATGATCTCAAAATTGCGGGCCACCGCATCCTGCCTGAGGCGGCTGGAGATGAACTCGGTCTTCCCCACGGCCGTATACTCACGTATGCGCTCGATGCACTCGGCGATGTGAGCGAGATACAGGCGATCGTCCTTCACAGCGGCTTGGCCTCCGAAAGAATCTGTTCTCGAATAAGGCGGTGGAGCGCGCGCTCACTCACGACGTCGACGGTACGGCCGGTCAGTGCTTCAACACCCTGCTTGAAGGCGATCATTTCGATAAGGCCGCAGCGTTCGCTGGGCAGAACCAGCAGGTCGATGTCGCTGTCGGGGCCGTCGTCGCCCCGGGCGACCGAGCCGAACACCCGCACCTGGCCGGCCCCGTGAAGGGCCGCCAGCCGCAGGATTTCGTCACGCTTCTCGTCCAGGAGCCGTCTTGCGGTGCCCATGAACGTGATGATAGCGCTCCCGTTACCGCCAATCCAGCGGGTAGCTGACCATGCCGTCGGCCAGTTTGGGCTCGAACCAGGTGGATTTGGGCGGCATGACCTCGCCGGCCTCGGCCACCGCCACCAGGTCTTCCATGCGGGTGGCGAACAGGGCGAAGGCCACCGCCATCTCACCCGAATCCACCCGCTTCTCCAGCTCGCCCAGGCCGCGCTTGCCGCCGACGAAGTCGATGCGCTTGTCCTTGCGCAGGTCGGCGATACCCAGCACCGGGGTGAGCAGGCGGTCGGACAACAGGCTGACGTCGAGGCGCGCCACCGGGTCGGTGGAAACGCCCTTCTTCAGGCCGAGGCTGTACCACTGGCCCTTGAGGTACATGCCGAAGCTCTGCGGCGCCGTCGGGCGGGCCTGGGCCGCCACCGGGGTGACGGTGAACTCGGCCGCGAGGGCGGCGAGGAACTGCTCGCGGTCCATGCCGTAGAGGTCGACCACGACGCGGTTGTAGTCGAAGATCTTCATCTCATCGATGGGGAACGACACCACCAGAAACGACTCGTAGGCCTCCTCGCCGCTGGCGCAGCACTTGCGCTCGCGGCGGAAGGTGGCGACGCGCGACGCAGCCGCCGAGCGGTGGTGGCCGTCGGCGATGTAGACCGCCGGCATGGCATCGAAGGCCTTGACCACCGCCGTGATGGCGGCGTCGTCATCCATCACCCACAGGGTATGGACGATGCCGTCGGCGGCGGTGACTTCGTAGGCCGGGGCCTGGGCGGCGGTGGCGGCAACGGCGGCGGCAAGATCGGGGGCGTTGCGGTGGGCCAGCAGTACCGGGCCGGTCTGGGCGTCGCAGGTGTCGATCTGGCGGACGCGGTCGTCCTCCTTGTCGGGGCGGGTGAACTCGTGCTTGCGAATGCGGTTGACGTCATAGGCCGCCACCGAGCCGCCGCCGACGATGCCGGTCTGGACATGTTCGCCCATCCGGATGCGATAGACGTAGAAGCACGGCTTGGCGTCGCGCACCAGCACGCCGGCCTCGACCATCTTCGTCAGGTTCTCGGCGCCCTTGGCGTAGACGGCGGGGGCATAGACGTCGGTGCCGGCCGGCAGGTCGATCTCGGGCTTGGAGATGTGCAGGAAGCTCCAGGCCTTGCCCTCGGCCATGACCCGCGCCTCGTCGGAGGACAGCACGTCATAGGGCGGCGCCGCCACCTGGGCGGCGTAGTGAGGAGTGGGACGCAGGCCGGGAAAGGGGCGAAGCAGCGGAACGGACACGGGCGGGCTCCCTGGGCTGGAAAGACCGGCAAGGTCTTAGCGGCTGGGAGATGCATGTGCAAGAGAACTCCCGCCCCGCTTCGCGGGTTGGGCCCCCTCCCCCGGTATTGCCGGGGGAGGGGATGGAGAAAAGCCTACTTCTTGCCGGCGTGCGGCTTCGCTTCCGCCAGGGGCAGGGCGACGTAGCGCAGTTGCTGCGGGTTCTCGACCCGGAGCAAGAGGGCCTTCTGGCCGGCCTTGCGGGCGTCGTCCACCTGCTTGACCAGATCCTGCGGCGTGCGCACCGGCTTCTGGCCGGCCTCGATGATGACGTCGCCGGGGCGCAGGCCGCGTTCGGCGGCGGGGCCGTCGCCCTTGACGTCGGTGACCACCACGCCCTTGGTGGCATCGTCGATGCCGTACTTCTCACGCAGCTGCGGCGAGATCGCCGACACCGCCATGCCGGTGCCGGGGATGGCCTGCTGGCTGGCGGGGCCGGGCTGCGGCTTCTCGGGCGCCTTGGCGTGCTCGGCCGGTTCCTCGGGCATTTCGCCGACCTGGGCCTCCAGGTTCTGCTTGCGGCCGTCGCGCCACACCACCACCTCGGCCTTCTTGCCGATGGCGGTTTCGGCGACGATGCGGGGCAGGCGGCGCATTTCGCCGATGTCCTTGCCGTCGAAGCGCAGGATGATGTCGCCCGCCTTGATGCCGGCCTTGGCCGCCGGGCCGGTGTCGTCGACCTTGGCCACCAGGGCGCCGCGCTGGTCGGACAGACCCATGGATTCGGCCAGTTCCTGATCGAGCGACTGGATGTGGATGCCGAGCCAGCCGCGGCGGGTCTTGCCGAACTTCCGCAGGTCGTCGATCACCGGCTTGGCCAGGCCGGCGGGGATGGCGAAGCCGATGCCGATGGAACCGCCGGACGGCGAAATGATGGCCGAATTGATGCCGATCACCTCGCCCTTCAGGTTGAACATTGGGCCGCCGGAATTGCCGCGATTGATCGAGGCGTCGGTCTGCAGGAAGTCGTCATAGGGGCCGGCGTTGATGTCGCGGGCACGGGCCGAGACGATGCCGGCCGTCACCGTGCCGCCGAAGCCGAACGGATTGCCGATGGCCAGCACCCAGTCGCCGACGCGGGCCTCGTCGGAATTGCCGAACGGCACCGACGGCAGGACCTTCTTGCCGGGATCGATCTTCAGCACCGCCAGGTCGGTCTTGGTGTCGCGGCCGACCAGGGTGGCGGTGAACACCGAGTCGTCATGCAGCTTGACGCTGATCTCGTCGGCATCCTGGATGACATGGTTGTTGGTGACGATGAAGCCCGTGCTGTCGACGATGAAGCCGGAGCCCAGCGAGGTGGCGCGGCGCGGTGCGGCGTCGGGGGCGCGGCCCTGGCGCTCGAAGAACTCCTTGAAGAAGTCCTCCAGCGGCGAGCCGGGGGGGAATTGGGGCATCTCGGGGATGCGGTCGGGGTTCTTGATGGTCTGGGTGGTCGAGATGTTGACCACGCTGGGCAGCAGCTTGTCCGCCAGATCGGCGAAGCTGATCGGCGCCTCCTTGGCCAGGGCGGCGACGGACTGTAGCGCCAGGGCCAGCGCGGCCAGTCCGGCCAGCAGGCGGTTGGCGTTTCTTCTTGGGATGGACACCGGAACAGGCCCTCCTGATAGACGGAACGCCCACGGGGAATCGCCCCGGGGCTCGCAACGATTTAGTCTTCGCCACCGCCGACTTCAAGCATGCGGGGACGGCGCAGCATCGAATGGGACTATGGCGTCATCATGGCCGGATGCGCCAGTCAGACGAAAGCCTGTGTGGTTCCCCCCTTCGAGATGCGTGGCCTCGAAGGGGGGAGCCGTACAGGTCGTGCTATTCCCTGCGGGCTCTTCCCGTTCCGTTGAAGAAGCGGAAGAACTCGCCCTCGGGGGACAGCACCATGGTGGTCTGGTTGTCGCCCAATGCGTGGCGATAGGCCTGCAGCGAGCGGTAGAGCGAGAAGAAATACGGATCCTTGCCGAACGACTCGGCGAAGATGCGATTGGCCTCGGCGTCGCCCTGACCACGGAAGATCTGCGCCTGGCGCTGGGCCTCGGCCAGGATGACGGTGCGCTCGCGCTCGGCCCGCGCCTTGATCTGCTGCGACCATTCGTAGCCCTGGGCGCGCAGTTCCTTGGCCTGGCGTTCGCGCTCGGACTTCATGCGGTCGTAGATGGACTGGCTGGTCTCCTCCGGCAGGTCGGCGCGGCGGATGCGGACATCCACCACCGCGATGCCCAGGTTGCTGGCCGGCTCGGCCACCTCCCTGAGGATCTTGGCCATGATCTGGGCGCGCTCCTCGGACAGGATCGAGGGCAGCATGGCCTGACCCATCTCGCGACGCAGGGCCGACGAGACGATCTGGGTGAGCTGCGCCCGCGCCTGCACCTCGGTGCGGATGGACTGGTAGAACTTCAGCGGGTCGGCGATGCGGAAGCGGGTGTAGGTATCGACCACGATACGCTTCTGGTCGCCCAGGATGATCTGCTCGTCGGGCGGGTCGAGGGCCAGCAGGCGCAGGTCGTAGCGCACCACGTCCTCGATCAGCGGCAGCTTGAAGTGCAGGCCGGGCTCCTTGATGGTGGCGCGGTGGGCGCCGAGACGCAGTACCAGCGCCTGCTCGGCCTGGTTGACCACGAACAGCGACGAACCGGCGAACAGCAGCAGGATCGCCGCCAGGATGCCGATACCGATCAGCGGGGTCCGGTTCATTTCGCGCCTCCGCTCTGGGCTTGGGGCTTGCGCAACTCGGGCAGCGGCAGGTAGGGCAGCACGCCCTGGCCCTTGGCACCGGGCTCGATGACGATCTTGGTGGCGTTCTTCAGCACCTCCTCCATGGTCTCGAGGTAGAGGCGGCGGGCGGTGACGTCCTCGGCCTGCTTGTAGGCGGCGTAGACCGACAGGAAGCGCTTGGCGTCGCCGTCGGCCAGGTTGACCACCTGCTCCTTGTAGGCCTCGGCTTCCTGGATCAGCCGCTCGACCTCGCCGCGAGCCCGCGGGATGATGTCGTTGCGGTAGGCCTCGGCCTCGTTGCGGGCGCGTTCCTGGTCGGCGCGGGCGCGCTGGACGTCGTTGAAGGCATCGATGACCGCGCCCGGCGGATCGACCTTCTGCAACTGCACCTGCTGCACGTGGATGCCGGCGTCATAGGAGTCCAACAGCTTCTGCAACTCCTGGAGGGCCTGGATGGCGATCTGCTCGCGCTTGTCGGACAGCACCGCCTGGATGGGGTTGCGGCCGACGACCTCGCGCATGGCGCTTTCGGCGGCCACCTTGACGGTGCCTTCGGGGTCGCGCACGTTGAACAGGTACTTGCCGGCGTCCTTGATGCGCCAGAACACCGCGAAATCGGCCTCGACGATGTTCTCGTCGCCGGTCAGCATGCGGCTTTCCTCGGGGACGTTGCGACTGCCGCCGCCACGGACTTCGGTGCGATCGGCGGCGGTGCGGAAGCCCAGTTGCATCTGGTTGACCTTGGTGACCTTGGGCAGCAACACGGTACCGATGGGATAGGGCAGGCGATAGTGCAGCCCAGGCTCGGTGGTATCGACCCACTTGCCGAAGCGCAGCACCACACCCTGTTCGTCGGGATTGACGCGGTAGATGCCGGTGGCCGCCCAGACCAGCAGGGCCAGCGCCACGAGGACGCCGATGCCCTGGCCGCCGCCGAAGCTGTGGCGCGGCATGGCGCGGCGCAGCTTTTCCTGGCCGCGACGGATGATCTCCTCGAAATCGGGGCCGGGTGTTCCGCCGCCGCCGCCGCCGGGGCCGCGACCCCACGGACCGCCGCCGCCGCCGCCACCACCGCTACCCCAGGGGCCACCGCCGCCCCCTTGAGGATTCCAAGGCATGTCGTCTTCCT
>CAJANL010000131.1 GCA_903941105.1 uncultured Rhodospirillaceae bacterium | reverse complement strand
GCCGCATGGTTGCCCGAGTGGGCCGTCCACACCTGGCCCTCGATCTGCCGGGTGGCGCTCCAGCGGTCGGCGAACTCGCCCACCACGGCCGCCAGGTTGGCGGCGTCGGTGTAAGGCAGGACGAGGTGGTGATACTGGACGTCGCCGAGCGCCGCCAGGGCGGCGGTCAGGTCGGGATTGCCGGTGCCGGCAGCCAGACTGACGCAGGCCAGGGTGAGGCCGGCCGGCGCCGCTTCGCCCTGATGGTAGTTGGTCCGGATGTCGAGGCCGTTGAACGCCTCGCCCTTGTGGCGGGCGGTGATGTCCACCTTGGTGGGGGTGCCGCCGGCCACCGCCGCGGTCACCACCAGGTCGGCATGGGCGGCGATGGCGGCGGCCAGATCGGCGGCCACCGTGTTGGCGGTGGCACCCGAAGCGACCGCGACCTGGACGCGCACGCCGCCGATATAGAGGTTGAGCGTGCCGGCGGCGGTGGCGGGACCGGTGACGGTGACCGACCCGGCGGCGGCGGTGCCGGCGACGTTGTCGTCAAGGTACATCACCCACAGGTCGCCCTGGTCGTTGGCGGCCTTAAAGGCCCGCACCATGGCGTCGCCCATGGAACCGCGGCCGCCATCCCTCGACCCCTGGTCGGCCGACAGGGTGCGGATCGGCGTCAGTGCCGGCGCGGTGCCGGTGGGCAATTTCTGGGCCAGAAGGAGACCCCGGGTCATGTCCAGCACCAGGCCCTTGTTGGCCATCGAGTTGTCGAACTCGACGTAGAAGCCGGGCGTGCGGAGGAAGGCGGAAATCTGATTGAAGCTGATCATGGCCGATTTACTCCTTGGCCTGGCGCTTGGGCTTGCTGGCGTTCACCGCGGCGGCGATCTCCTCGGCCGTGGTTTCGACCACATCGGCGCGGGCAATCATCCGCAGCCAGTGGACGGTGCGGGGCTTGGCCTCGCCTTCGGGCGGCAGCGGCCGGAAGGTCACCGGGTCGCGGACGATGGCGCCCGGGACGGCGGGCTTGACGTAGAGCACGGGTTCGCTCACGGGGCGGTCTCCAGATAAACGGTGGCGGACAGATTGAGCGGCGCCTGCCAGTCGGCCTGCACCAGGGCGAAGTCGGTGATGCCGGCGGCCCGGTTCATGGCGGCCATCAGGGTGGGATTGCCCTCGGCGATACCGGCGGCAAGGGCTGCAGCGCCGGCGTCCGGGGCGGCCAGCAGCTCATAGGAAACCTTGAAATCCACCCCCAGGGCGGACACCCCCAGGGCGGTCATCCAGGACAGGCGAACCGGGCGGGTGCGGGTGAACTCCACCCGGCCGATATCAAGCCCCAGTGTCTGGTCGGTCAGCAGGGTGCGGGCGTCCCGGGCCATCTGATAGACGCCCACCGCACCGGCGGTGCCGTGGCGGCGGTCGCTCTCGTTGCGCTTGCTGGTGGTGGCCACCAGCACTGAGAATTCAGCGCCCATCTCCCACTTGCCATTGCCGGTCACCCGCTCCGGCTTTTCGTCCAGGAAGAAAACCCAGGCGGCGGGCATGTTGGGAATGGCCCGCTTGACCTCGTCGGCGTCGTCGAACAGCCCGCCATAGAGATCGACGGTCTTGAGCCGGTAGCCCAGCAGGCCGCACTCGGAGGCCGAGCGGATGCGGTCGACGAAGGCGTCCTCGATCGCGACGATCATCGCGGCAGCCCCCCGCGGATGTAGTCGTTGACGATGGCCAGGGCGTCCTCGGCCCAGCCGTGGGGCAGCTCCTTGGTCGGCAGGTAGGGCCGCGCCGGGATGGCCACCTTGCGGCCGCGGCCGGCCTGCCCCCCCAGCAGATGGATGCGGCCGTACACGGCGTTGGTGCCGATCTCCACCCCGGTCCGGGTGGCGCGATAGGTCATGGATTGAAACAGCCGGGCGCTCTCACGCAGGATGGCGATGGCGCCGATGCGCTTCGCCGCCGGTTTGCGGATGCCGCCCTTGGCGTTGTAGACCTTGGCGCGGCCGCCGGCGCGCTTCAACACCGTCTCGGCCGACAGCAGCTTCCACGGCTTGCCATCGGGGCCACGCTCCTCCTCGAAGCAACGCTGGCTGCGCATCAGGAAGGCGGCGCCGATCTCGTCATGCACCGGCCGCAGGTTTTCGACGTGGAACTGCAGGCCGAACAGCGCCCGGCCGACGGCGTCGCCGCCGGTGAGGGTGAGGGAAAGGCTGACGCCGGCCTCAGCCATCAGAAGTTCTCCATGGCGTCGCGCATCAGCGAAGGCGGCGCGTCGGTCTCGGCGTTGAAGTCGCCGGCGGCGGCAGGCTCGGCGGCCAGACCGGCTGCCTGCAGCTTCGGAAAGCCGCCGGCGATGCCTTCCAGGGTCTTGATCGCCGCCTTGTACTTGGCCACCACGTCTTCGGGGGGCGCATCGCCGTGCAGGAAGTACCAGGCCAACTCGCTGGCCAGGCGCACCACCAGTTCCTCGACGGGGGCCAGCGGCACGCGGTAACGGCCGGCGAGGTAGGCGTTGATGGTGTGGTCGGCATCGAGCAACGCGGTGACCACCACGCCGGTATCCTCGACGTTGTCGCCGTCGCGGTCGGCCAGCTCGCCCATGCGGACTTCGCCGAAACGTTTGGCCAGATCATCGCGGGTCGCGTAGGTCACTTTAAATACCCTTTAAATCTTGCCCCCAGGACCGGCGACCGGCCCTGGGGACTGTTTGATCGGTGGGCTACTTGCCGCCGCCGGGCGGGGCCTTCCCGGGCGGCTTGGGCGGGGTGACCTCGGCCTTCGACGGGGCGGCCTCGGTCACCGCTCCAGGCGGCAGGCTGTTGGCCTCGGCCTCGGTCAGCTCGATGTCTTCGCCCGAGGCATGGAGCCGGCCGTTGCCACGGATGGCGTAGGGGCCGACCACGTAGGTCTTGCGGTCAGCCATGTCACGCCACCGCGTTGACGAGGAGGAAGCCGGCGGCCTTGGCCAGCACCAGCTCGGCCACGCTCTCCCCCGAGCGCACCCGCTGGCCGCCACGCAGGCCGATATTGCCGTCGGGGCGGGAGCCGGCCACCTTGGTGCCGTACTGCAGCGTCAGGCCCCAGGTGACGCCGCCTTGGTGGGTGGCGCTGGGGTCCTGGAAATGGCCGGCGATGTGCGAGCCCCAGGTACGGGCGAGGTTGGCGGCCTGACCCTTGCGGGAGACGTTGACGCGGCTTTCGCCCACCCGGATTTCCTTGACCTCCAGCAGCTCGGCCATCTGCTGGCGGGTGATGATGCCGGCGCCGTTGCCGGTGGGGTAGATGGCCTTGATGATCTTGGGGTGCAGCTTGAGCTTGCTCCACACCGTCTGGCCCATGGTCAGGTAGTTGGCCCGCACGATGGTGCCGTCCAGCATTTCGGACAGCACGCCCACCGGGTCGGAATTGACGTAATCCGAGAACTGATCGGTGCCGACCAGGGTCTGGACATTGGCCGCCTCGTAATTGGCGGCATCGAACGTGATGCCGGCCACCCGGCGCTCGCGGTCGAGGATGACCAGGTTGGTGGTGCGCTCGACGGCGCCGCCCAGCGGGTTGAAGGGCGTGCCCCGCGACTGGTCGATGTCGTCCTGGGGCACCGGCTCGTCCAGGCCGTAGTCCTTGCAGGCGCCTTCCTTCTCGACGCCCGACCAGCTGACTTCGGCCGGGCGGCCGAGGCGG
This sequence comes from uncultured Rhodospirillaceae bacterium, assembly GCA_903941105.1. Lineage (GTDB taxonomy): Bacteria > Pseudomonadota > Alphaproteobacteria > Rhodospirillales > Magnetospirillaceae > CAJANL01. The sequence goes on along the minus strand of CAJANL010000131.1, from coordinate 24,163 downwards.
CCGACGGCGGTGTCGGGGATCGAATAGCCGTCGGCGAGGTTGTGCTCGAACCACTTGAAGGCCTTGACGGCGAGCGGCGGGGTGACCCGCGGCATCACCAGATCGCCGATCAGGGTGTAGGCGGCGTTGCGGTAGGCGATGGCGATCGCGGTCAGCTCGGGCTGGACCGGGAAGGGCGCCTGGTTATCGTTGGCCATGTCTCTCGGTACTCCTTAGGCGGCCGCCGGGGCGTAGATGACGCCCGGCGCGAACTGGAACGCGACGATATCGCCGGCGACGCCGGACACGTCGGCGAAGCCGATGATGCGAACGGTGCTGCCGGCGACGGCTTCGGCCTTGATGGCCTTGCCGGCGGCGTCACTGGTCAGCGGGTCGCCGCGGGTGACGATGCCGCCGTACTCGACCTCGGGCTGGCCGTGCTCGCCGGGATGGACGAAGACGTCCACCTGCTTGCCGGCGGCACTGGCGCCCAGCTGCTGGGTCAGGCCGCACAGGGCGTTGGTGGCCGCGGCCGCCTGCAGCACGGTGTGGTCGGCGGCGCCGTGGGCGACGATGCGGAAGGGCGCGATGGCGCCGCCCGCGAGGCGGGTCTTGAAGAAGCCGCTGTTGCTCATTTGCCGCCCTCCTTCCGGACGTGGGCCACGGCTTCGGTGGTGCTGACCGCCACGCCCTTGCCGCGCATCTCTTCCTGGTAGCAAACCGCCAGGCGGGCGGTGTCGGTGGGGTCGTCCATGCCCTCGCTGCCGGGATCGCCGGGGGCGCGCTCGGCGAAGTCGACCTGCTTGGGCAGACCGCCGAGCATGACCTTGAAGGCGTCCAGCGGGGTCTTCTTGCCGCCGTCGGCCTCACCGAAGTCGATGGTGCCGGAGCCGGCGGCGATGGCCTCCATGAAGTCCAGCAGATTGGTCTTGGCCAGCGGCAGCGGCCGGCCCTCGGCCACCAGGCCGTCGAGATAGCGTTCGTTGGCGCCGCGCCGCACCTGGGTCTCCAGGGTGGCGATGCGGGCGTCGCGTTCGGCGAAGTCCGCGGCGGTGTTGATGTCGGGCTTGGGGTCGGCCACGGGGTCCTCCGGGTTGGGTTCGGAATAGTTGGGGGTGTCGCCGGCGTTACTTTCGGCCTCGGCGAGGGCCGTCAGATTGTCGATGCTGTAGCCGGGCATCAGGGCCTCGGCGGCCTCGGCGCCTTTGTCCTCGACCAGACGGTCGCGCAGGCCACGGAACAGGGCCGCCACCGAGCGCCAGGCCGAGGCGCGCTGCCAGGTCGGGACTTCGGCGAAGTCGATGGTGACCACGCCGGCCTCGCCCTCGGCGAACTCCACCGGCGGCAGGCCCTTGAGCGCCGGCGGTACCGCGCCCAGGAAGGCGACGTGGCGCAGGTACAGGCTGCCGGGCTTGGGGTTGGCCGGCGCATCGGGCAGGTACCAACTGGCGGAAACTTTTTTGTAGGCCTTGGCCCGCACCACCTCGGCGAAGTCGGCATTGACCTGGTGGGGATTGACCGCCACCACGCCACCCGAGCCCAAAGCCATGGACTGGACCCAGCCATAGGCCGGGGCGGTATCCTTGGGGTGGCCAATCACCAGCGGCGCGTCGTGCAACGCCGGGTCGTAGGCGGCTACCGCGCCGGCCAGCATGTCCTCGCTGAAGTCCAGCGTCGTGCCGTTGGTGGCGGTGTGGGTGCCGGGCCGGAAGATGACGATCGGCGATACGGCTTTGGCGGCAGGCACGGGCTATCCCCCCTTGATTGGAGAGGCCACCCTATGGGGAGAACGGCATGCCGATAGCCCGGACACTGTCCGGGGGATGGCCCTTCGGCCAGGATCGACGTTAAAGGGGGATTAAACGGGGCTGGGCGGGCGGAAGGGCTGCCGCTGGTACGTCCGAGGCTGCGAGGCTCCGGCGGGACGCTACGGCGCTATGGCGCGCCAGCCGCATGATACACTTCCAGGGCGCGGCGGGAAGCGCTATGATGGTGACCGCAGGCGCCGGCCGGTTGAGGGCCGTACACCGATGGACGGCGCCGGGCGACGTGGAACGTACGGGTCCATAGTCTCTCCCCTCACGACTGCCGATAGATACGCAGGCCCTTGCGCAGATTGACCAGCCCGCTCGGTTGGCCATGAAAGACCGTCAGGCCCGACCACTGGCCATTGTCGGCGTCGGCCACCAGACCGAAAGTCTTGTCCTTTCCCAGGTCCAGCAGGCGGACATATCGACGGCGGATAGCCACCCGCCCGCTGACGCTGTTGCGCGTCCAGCCGACCCAGATTTCCTGGGGGGCCTCCACCAGCTCGGAGATCAGGGGGAAATAGCGCTGCCGGCCCCAGCGCTCGGTCGGCTTCGCCATGATGTGGTCGGCAATGCCTTGCCCCACCGAGACGCGGCCGCCCAATGGGTCGGCGAAGACCCGGCTGTCGCCGCCCAGCGCCTGGCGCAGCAATTCGCGCATGCGGACCTCATCACCATCGGGAGCCTGATGGCCGAGCTTGGCCTTCGGCGCCAGTGCCTTCAGCGGCCCCGCCATGGTGGGCTGACCGGGGGCGTCGAGTGCCTCCCAGGCGCCATGCTTTTCCATGGCGATCGACTGGGCGCCACGGCCCCAGGCGGCTTCGCCCACGTTGTAGCCGAAGCCCGGATCGATGCCCTTGGGGGTTCGCACATCGACCGGGCCGTTGGGGGTGTTGACGGGGACGGTCTCCCACTCGGTCACTGGCGGCGGCGCCTTGGGGTCGTAGCCCAACGCCTTGGCGTCCCTGGCCGAGAGGGTCTGCCAGGTGCATTTGCAGCCCCAGCCGTTGGGAGCCCAATGGGTCGCCACCCACGGATCGTCGAGCAGCACGATGGTGCCGTGCCAGGCGGCGTGTTCCTTGCGCTCGTTGGCGCTGGGGGTGTGGACGTAGCGGCCATAGGGGCGCCGCTCCTTCAGCCGCTGGGCCTGGTCCCATTTGCCGGCGGAATAGGCCATGCGAAGATTGGTGTTGAAGATGGTGGCGGTGCGCCAGGCGCGGTTGCCCTTGTATTGCCATTGATGATCGGCCACCGCCTTGTCGAAGTCCTTGTTGAACTCGGCTAGCGTGGTGCCGGCGGTGATCGCCTTGTCGACCGCGGCGCGCAGGTCGGAGACCAAGCCGTCCTTGGTGGCGCCGGCGACGACGAAGGCCCGGGCGTGCATGCCCTCCCACAGGTCGGTATAGGCCTTGGTCGGCAGGCTGACCTTCTGGCGGAAGAAGTCGATGGCTTCCTGGAAGTGGACAGGCTTTGGCTCGATGGCCATCAGCCGGCCTCGATGTCGGCGCGGCCCTGCAGGTCGGCCAGCACCATGGCCTCGCCGATCGCCGCCGCCAGCTCGTCCACGTCCATGCCGATTGACTTGGCCAGCAGCAGCTCGCGCACCGCCTCCAGGCTGTCGGCGCTGTCGATCAGGCCCTTCAGCTCGGCGACCAGGCCATCCACTGCCGGCTGCGCCGTCTGGGCCAACTGCGGCGTCAGCTGATCGGCGGCATCGCCATCGATCTCCTCGGCGAAGCTGGCCACCTGACCATCATTCACGGCCGGGGCCAGCGGGCCGATATCATTCACGGTTTGGGCCGGCGAGCCGGCCGGGCGCTTGACCCAGCCGGCACCATAGGTCTCGGTGACGTACTCCGGTGTCGGCTCGTAACCCATGCCATAAACCTTCTCGTCCCGCTCGGCACGGACCTTCATGTCCTCGGGTTCGGAATGGTCGCGCCACACCCGAGGCACGGCGGCGCCGGGGAAGTTCCAGGCGGTCAGCCAGGCCGCCGGGCCAACGTTGAAGCTCTCGCAGATCAGGTCGTTGTCGGACTTGACCACCTCCATCTTGACGTCGGCATGCACCTGGGCCTGGGAAAGGCTGCTGCCGTTGTCGGTGGTCATGGTCTGCGACAGGATGATCTTGGCGATCGCCGCGTCCATCAGGCCGTAGAAGACTTCATAGTCGCCACCCGACTGCCGGGTGGCCTCCATCAGCTTGGCATCGACGCCCTGCGGCAGCACCACCGCGCTGTCGCCGGTGATCGCCTTCAACGCAGCCAGCAGCTTGCGCCGCTCTTCGGGACCGGAGCCGCCGGGCAGCACGCCCACCGCCGTCGGCATGGCGAACTTTTCCAGGTACAGCGCCCAGAACTTCAACCCGTTGCGCTTGAACCACACCGGCCAATAGAGGAAGTGGCCGAGGCCCAGGCCGTAAAGGTCGTCGTCATCCTCGGCGCCGGCGGAGAACGCCCAGAACTTGTTGGGCGGCATCGCCTCGCCCCGCGGCTTGTCGGGGCGCAGCAGGCGGAGGCTGCCGTCCCGGCCCCAACGGAAGCGCTTGGCGCGCCGGACCTTGATGCCCGCAAGTTCGATGCGGCCGCCATTGGCCCGGTACAGGCATTCGCCCACGGCGTAGCCATAGAACACGCCATTCATCATTTTGGCGGTGACGCGGTCGAAGTTGACGGACTGCAGCTGTTGCCGCAGGAAGTCGGCGGCGGCCTCGTCCTGGCTGCTGGTGCCGCCCGGCTCGACGAACCACTCGCGGGCGATTGCGCCGCGGGTGCGCTGCTGCCAGCAGCTCGCCACCTGGTCGTCGCGCCGGAGGCGTTCGTAGATGTCGAGGTTGCCGCCGCCACGGGTGCGCAGGATCTCGTCCCGCGGCGCCGCCAGTTCGTCCACCAGCCAGCCGGTGGTATCGTTGGCGTCGCCGGCGGCCGCCAGCTCGCCGAAATCGGGCCTGGGGGGAACCGGTTGGTCGACCATCACTCGAAGCCCTCCATCGTCATGCCATCGTCGTCGTGGCCATCGAACTGCAGGCCGGCGATATCTTCGGCCATCCGCCCGCCGCCCAGCGCCTGGCGCAGTTGGCCGGCCGCCTCGAAGGCGTCCCAGTCGGCCGCCTCCATGCGGGTGGCGAGGAAGGCCATCAGGTGGGCGATGGCGCTGTCGCCGTGGCGCTGCTTCTTCTTTCCCTTGGCGGCCGCCGCCGCTTCGCCCTTGCCACCGTCCTTGGGCTGGCGCACCACCTGCGGCACGCCGCGCACCAGCTTGATCGAGCGGTGGTCGTTGTAGATTTCGGTGTCGGCGGGGGTGGCCGTCGAGAAGCTTTCGAAGGCCGCCTTGAACAGCGGCATCTTCTCGCGGTACCAGCCCTCGCTGATCTTGACCTCGGCGATGCGGCCCTGCCCATAGCGGGTGGCGGTTTCCTGGGCCAACGGTCCGCCATTGCCGGTGGCATCCATGCAGCCGCCGATGAAGCGGGGCAGCCGGTCGAGGATGTACCAGAGGATCTGCTTCTGGGCGGCGTAACCGATGGCACGCAGCTCGACCACGAAGGGGGGCGCGTCGGTCATGTCGGCCAGCAACTGCACCGGCCAGATCACCGACAGGTCACCGCTCATGGCGAAGTCCATGCCGAAGAAGGTGCGGAACTCGCCGGTCAGGCTCGCCAGCAAGGGTTTCAGCTCGCGCTCGCACCAGTCATGGATCTCGGCCTGCCGAAGATGCTCGGCCAATTCGAGGAAGCTGGCGTCCAGATCCAGGCGCACCACGGGAATACCGCGGCGCTGGCTCTTCTCGATCAGCACCGGTGGAATATAGGTGCCGGAGCCGGCGGCCGGGATGACGTAAAGCTCCTCGTCGGCGGCGTCGCCGTAAAAAGAGATGATCTCCTCGCGCCAAGCCGCTTCCGCCTCGGGGCTCCAGGCCTGACCGGTGACCAGGCAGATACGCTGATAGAGGCCATCCCGCAGCGCCTGGTCGAAGTCGAGCGTGATCAGCTGATAGGGCCGGCGCTGCTTGCGGATGTCTTCGCACAGCGCGTTGAAGGGATTGTCGTCGCCGTCATGGGTACTGATCACCAGCACCTTGCCGCCCCACATCAGCAGCGCCAGCGCCGCCTTCAGCACCTCGGCCAACTCGTCGTGGAAGGCCGCCTCGTCCAGGATCACGTAGCCCTGCTTGCCGCGCAAGGATCGGGCGAAGCTGGGGAGGGCGACGATGGAATAGCCGCTGGCAAAGGTGATGCGGAAGGCCTTGATCGAGCGGTCTTCGCGGCCGACGGTGTCGTCGAAGATGAACTCCTCGACCTCGCTGGCCACCGGGCCGAACCCCCTGGCCCACATGGCGGAGACGTCGATGAAATCGCGCGCCATCTCCAGGTTATAGCCCATGTAATAGACGTTCATGCCGCCGGCCTGGCGTGACGCGGCGGCGCTCAACACCGCATCGGCGGCGACGGCCCAGGTGTAGCCGGTACGCCGTGACTTCTCGACCACGACGACACGATGGGTGGCGGTGCTGGCCAGCAGCTGCTGCTGATAGGCCAACAGCACGTCGGGCAATCGCGTCAGGTCGTTGAGGCCGGCGGCCTCCATCCAGCAGGGCATGGACTGGCTGGCCTGCCGGCGCAGATCTTCCCATTCCGTCCGGGTCAGCATCGCGGCCATGGTCAGGCTGGCCCGGCCGACAGCTTTACCCCGAGGATGCCGGCCTTGAAGGCCGCCACGGTCTCGGCCGACAGGCCCCTCTCCTTGGCCACCGTCTCAACCGCCTTGGCCGCCTCGGCCTTTGTTCTTTTTTCGGCTTCGGAGCGGATGCGCATCTCCATGGCCGCGCGTTGACCGAGGGCGGACGAAAGATCCTTTACCGCTCGCGCCAGGTCGGCCACCGCCTTTGGGGTGATGTCGCCCGAGTCCACCAGCTGTTTGCGCGACTTGACGAGCAGGGCGTGGAGGCTCTCCACCAGCATTGGCGTGGCATCGCCGTCGGCCAGATCTTCCAATTCGCGCCCGACGGCCTTCGACATCTCGCGCGTCAAGCGAATATCGGCCGCCATGTCCTCAAAGTCCTGGGAATAGCGATGCAGTGACGACCGGGAAATCTTGAACCCGAGCTCGTCCAGCCAGCCGACCAGGTCGTCGAGAGAATGCCTGCCGGCGGCGAGGCGCTTGTCCAGTTCCGCGCGGGCCTGGTCGGTGAGGTCCGTCTTAATTTTGGATCGGGGGGCCATTGATCAGGCTCCGGGGCCGGGTCGCTTGACGCCTTCAACCCGCACTCTGCCGGCGGCAACGTCTCCGCCTCGCTCGGTCAGACGGATAACAGTGACGGTCCCCACCCGCTCAGAAGCAACGCAATCGCGCTCCTCCAGCCAGGCGCATTCGGTTTCGATTTGTCCACGGGTGAGGTCGAGGCCGATGGCCACCAGCGCATCCTCCAGCACGGAAGTGTTGAGGCGGTAATCGCTGTCGTCCGCCAGAAAACGGAGAATGGCGAGCCGCGCACTGGCACGCAGGATGTCCCGAAGGCCGGGGACCGAGTTGCCGCCGACGATCACTGGCCGTCTCCGATCTTGACCATGGCGGCCGCAACGATGGACTTCAGCGGCCCCACCAGCGCCCGCATCTCCTTGAGATCGCCACGCACCCGCTCGATCTCGATCAACGCCCCATTGACCTTCTCGGCCGCCGCCTGGGCATTCTCCGCTGCCCTGCGAGCCTCTCCCGCCGCCGTCTTGACCTCGCGGATCGACGCCTCCAGCGTGGTGAACCGGTTCTCGCCATGGTCGAGGCGATCGTCGATCTCCTCGTGCTCGGAGGCATGCTGCTTTTGATAATCCTGGAACGCCTTGACCACGGCATCGACGGCTTCACGTTTGGCGAAGTAACGGCCGAGGTAGAACACCAGCAACGGGCCGACAATGGCCGAAAAAACGAAGCAGGCAATCGCCACCGTGTCCTTGTTGAACCACTCGGGCATCATCGTCCCCCCTTGTCGAGCTGATGCGAACACGGCCCGCACAGCGCTCCTATCTCCGGCTTGCCGCCGCAGGTGCGGCAGAATTCCGGCGGTTGCTCGCCCCGGTGGGGCGGCGGTATCTCGATCGCTCGCGGCATGACGCCGGCCCTGGCCAGCGCTGCGCAGCGGTGGCGCTCCTCAAGATCCTGGGCGTGGTCGACCAGATCAGCCACGGCCGGTGACCTTGCCGACCAGACCCGCCAGCAGGCTGGCCGGCGGCGTAGCACCGGCGGCGATCGCCTTGTCCTTGGTGCGGCTGGCCACCGAGACACCCAGCACCGCCAGGGCGATGGCCCAGATCGGTGCGGTGTTGACCATGGCGTTGATGATGGCCGGTGCCTGCGTGGGCTCCGCGATGATGGCCCAGGAGACAGCGCCCATCTGGGCGGTCCAGGTCGCGGCCATGGCGTAGCCGAAGGTGGGCCGCCAGCGGCTGACATATTTGTCGGAGCTGGCCGCCTCGGCCCGGATGGTGGCGTTGATCTCGGCCAACTGCCTGGTGTCCTCCTGCAGCATGGCGACCTCATGGGCCATCCACGACTGCTGCAGCTGCAGCGCCAGCGCCGGGTCGGCCTTGATGGCGGCCAGGGCCTCATCGCCGCTGTCCATGCCGGTGACCGTCTTGGCGACGCCGATCAGCTTGTCGGCCGCTGCCGCCGCCTTCGAGGTGTCGTCGCCCGAGAAAAAGCGGATGGCGGAGGGGACGAACTGGGCAAGGCCGAGGGCAATGGAGATGGGGTCCATTACTGCGGCCCCGAGTAGATCAGGCCAACACCGGTCAGCAGCACGCCGATGATCAGCAGCAATAGCGCCGCCACGTAGACCACCAGCACGCCGTACGCCTCGGACCCGGAGCGGACCCGGCCGGCCTGATAGACGGCGACGGCCTCCGCCACCAGTGCCAGCCCCAGGGCCAAGATCGACCAGGCGGTAGACCAGAATACGACCGGCAACAGCACCGCCCAAGCCCAGCTCCGGACCCAAGTCCACAGTTTGGCGAGGCACGGCCCCACCGGCTGCCACCAAGTGAAGTGCCGGCCAACGGCGTAGATCAGCACACCCACCAAGATGCCGGCAGCGACGATGACCAGGCCGGTAATGCCGATCAGGTAGAGGTCTTGGAACACGGCAATCTCCTCAGCTATTGACGCGGTTGAGCCAGCCGCGAAGGAACTTCCCCAGGGCGGGCCGGGCGGCGACCAGGTCGTGATAGAACGTGGTGGCCTCATCCCGCAGGCCGGCCAGCAACTGGCCGGCGTTGGCCTGGTTGGCGAACTGGATGGACTGAACGCCGAGGACGCCGTCGCAGGCGAGCGGGCACCACACCTTGGCGATGGCGCGCTGCAAGAGCTTGTGGGCCTGTCGCGACCCCATGTTGACGGCGAGGTCGAACACCTTGGTGGCCACTGCGTCGTCGGTCAGGCGGGCGTAGCCGTAGCGGTCCCACCAGTGAACCCGGTAGACCTCGGCCGCATCGTCGATGCTCATGGCCCGGATGTCGGCCGCGTCGATGTCGCCGTCGTGGTCGAAGTCGCCGTCGAGGTAGCCGTCCCCGTCGCCGTCCTTGGCCAGCTCGGCCAGGGCGAAGCGCAAGCTGACGCCGAAGTTGGTGGGGCCGCCAGGGTCGGCGGCGGCATGAACCCAGCCGCCCTCGTGCGCGAACACCACGGCGACGGCGGAAAGAAATCGGGGGTCGAGGTCGGTCACGGGGAACCCTCGCGCGTGGAAAACGACTGTCACGCGAAGGTAGTCGGAGCCGGCGAACGGCGGCGCACGGACACTGTCCGGGCGTCGCATATTCGGGAGTGGGGAAGCGGGGGAACTATGGCGCGGCGGCGCCCGGTATGCAATCGGTCAGAACAGGTTGCCCTGGCCACCGTCATTGCCGCCGGAACCCGAGTGCCCATTGCGGTGTCGGCGTACCGTGCGCTGATGGACACCGGCCGCCCGGGCCGCCTCGGCGGCGCTCTTGCCCTGGGCCAGGGCGTCATTCATCACCCGCCACCGCCGCGCTCGTTTGGCTGTGGTGCCCATGGTGATCTCGACCTGACCGCCGCCGAAACGCTTGGCGATCGCCCTGGCGGCCACCTCGCCCACCAGGTCGACCAGCCACCGGCCCTTCTTCTTGGCGAGGTTCTCTGGCTTGGGGATATAGACACGCTCCAGCCCGCCCTTGGCGTGAGCCAACTGCAACGCCGCCGCCTCGCCGGCGACGTCAACAATCTCGGCCAGGATGCCGGTGTGGTCGGTCATCGGATGGTCTCGCATTTCGACAATTGTCAGACCGTCCTCATAGCCGCGAGCAGTGCGCGCCGGCCGCCAGGGAAGGCCTTGTAAAGTGTTGCCTCCGAGCACTTCTCCTCGCGGGCGATGATGTGGCCAGGAATGCCTCGGATGATCTTGTCGCGCACCCGTACCCATCCCTCGCTGCCTTCCGGGAAGGTGAACTTGCGGCCCAGCACCACCCCTCTGGCCTTAGCCGCCGCCAAGCCGTCGCGGGTGCGGCGGCGGATGATGTTGCGCTCCCACTCGGCGAAGCCCGCGAGCAAGGTGAACATGAAGCGGCCTTCCGGCGCCGCCAGATCGAACGGCTCGGTCAGGCTCTTGAAGTTGGCACCCTTGGCCTCGATGCGGTCGATGGTGTCCAGCAGATGGCGCGCCGAGCGGCTGGCGCGGTCGACGCGATAGACCGTCAACGTGTCACCCGACCCCAGTTTCTCGATAACCGCCAGCAGCCCGGGCCGATCGTCGCGCCCGCCCGACATCACGTCGGTATAGATGTTGTCGTTGGCCACGCCATGTGCCGCCAGGGCATCCATCTGCAAGGCGGTGTCCTGCTTGTCGGTGGAGACGCGAGCGTAACCGAACATCATGGCGTGGCCTTCTTGGCCATCGACCGCCGCACCCAAGCGCCCAGCTTCTCGGCGGCCTGGTCGAGCTGGGCGATGTCGAGATGGCTGATGGCGGTGGTGTGGGGCGAAATCCCCGCAGTGGTGAACCAGTGATCCAGCGCGCCCAGGTCGGCGATCCGCACGGCGCCGGCGGCGGCGAGCTTGCGCCAGAGGCAGCGCAACAGCTCGCGCTTGGCCTCCATCCAGTCGCGGCCAATGACGAAATCCTCACGACGGCACCAGTCCTTGAGCGTCTCGATCACCGTATTGGCCTGCGTCACCTGCAACCACTGCAACGCCGTCACCCCGGTCTGCCGCTGGGCGAAGGCGGCCAGGGCGGCCTCCTCGGGGTTGCGCACCGCGCCCAGGTGATAGAGGGCCAGCCACAGCGCCCGCATCTTGGCGACCTGGTCGCCATCGGCCAGCGGTCGCGACCCCGCCCGCTTCGGCTGCTTGCGGGGCTTCCACACCCCCCGGTCTTTGAGATCGGTTAAACAGGCGTTGAAGTCCCTGGCCGTCATGGCGGTGGCCGAGGCCTTGCGGGTGACGCGCTCCTGGATGGCCTTGCGGCCGTCCTCATCGAGCCCGGCCTCTCGGCAGGCGGCGAACCAGGTGCGGCGAAGGGAGGCGGTGTCGGGGACGGTCATGCCCGTACCTCCGGCATCTGCTGGACGCGCAGGTATTCCGGCCACTCGGCCATATCGGCGCCCTTGCGGTGCTTAAGCCGGCGGGTCAGGTCGCGGCCGGCCTCGGCCGGCAGCCGGATGGCGGCACCGCCCACGAAGTCGCGTTCGTCCAGGTATCGCGCCCCCAGTTGCTTGACGAACACCGGGACGGCGGCATTGCGGCACTGGCGCACCAGGTCGGTGATCCATTCGACGCGGCATGTCCGCGCCCGTGGTCCGCTCTCACCGCCGACGATCACCCAGTCGATGGAGCGCAGGCGGAACCCGTCGCTGTCTGCGAGCTGCAGATCAATTTCCCCCAACAGCGGTTCCGCCGAGATGAAGCGCAACGCCGCCGGAGACGCCTCCAGGTCGCCGATCCGCGCGTCGGCCGCGTCCTGATCCTCGACGCTGACACCCATCCACAGGTTCGGCAGCGGCCAGCGGGGCACCACGGCCGGCTTGGTACCGTCGCCCGCCACCCGCCAGTTGCTCTTCTTCCAGCCGGGATGGCCATGGGGGAGATCACTGCCGACGCGCAAGGCAGCCTGGGCGATGCGGAACTTGGTGTCGGGGTCGCCGAGATAGGACCGCATCCGCGCCGACCGCTTCGTCACCACTTGAAGGGTGTGCTGCGGCGACAACGCCATGGCGGCGAAGACGCGATCGATCTGGGCGTCGCTGAGAGCCTCGTGGAAGAGGTCCGACATGCTGTTGACGAAGATCAGCCGGGGCCGGCGCCAGCGCATCGGCTGGTCGAGGCTGCGCTCGTCGAGGGCGACGTTGCCACTCCACACCGGCCCGGCTTTGCTCTCGGTGGTGAGGTTGGCGTACTTGATCAGCCCAATACGTTCTAGGCGCGCGGCGTGGGCCATGGCGTAACAGTTCCTGCAGCCGGTCGACGCGATGGAGCAGCCGGCGATGGGGTTCCACGTCGCCTCGGTCCACTGGATATTCGACTTGTCGGCCATGGTCATTTCCCCGCGTGCTGTTCGTGGTAGTCGTTGAGGGCATCCCGCATGTCGGGCCAATCCAGGCCGGCTGCCTCGGCGGCGGCAAAAACGCGCATCAGGTCGGTCTTGGGGTCGAAGCTGTCGGCCACATGGTGCAATGCCACCGGCGCGACCTCGCGGCGCAGATCGGCGACGACCTGCTGCAGCTCACGGCCGGCGGCACTGTGGGTGCCGAGCACCCGCGCGCCGACGCGGGCGGCATTGTCGAGCTGAACGAGGGCGTCGAGCAGGGCCATGGCGGTCAGTCCATGTACATGCCGCCCAGCCCGAGGCTGGTGGCGTTATTGGTGGACGAGCAGGACGGGCAGACGTGGTTGTGCGGCCCGTCGCTCGCGAACGTCTTGCGACATCTCAGGCACTGCTTTTGCTTCGGCCAGCCGGCGGGAACCGTCTCGGCCCGTCGCTCGGCCCGAGTGCGGTTACGGGCTTCCAGCGTTTCGGGATTGCGCGGGTGGCTCTTCTGCAGACCAAGCTGGCGGGCGCGGTACTGGACCGCGTGGCTGCTGGGGGCGCCCAACAGTTCGGCCATACGGGCGAAGGAGTGGCCCTGATGGTACAGGGCCTCCAGCAGCACAGCGGTGGTTTCGTCCTGCCACCAGTTGTCGACGTCGGCCAGGGTGCGGGTGTTGAGGGGGAAGGCCATGCCTCAGCCCTCCGCCGCGCCAGCAGGCACCGCCTCGCGGCGACAGCCAATGATCTCGACACCATCGGTGTCGCGTTGGGCCAGCCAGTCGCACCACTTCATCAGGGCATCGACGGCGGCGAAGCCGTCCTTGGCCTCGGGAACGCCGGGAACGAGCAGACTTTCGCCGTCATAGGCATGGCGGGAGGTGGCGCAGATCAGGTTGCGGAGCGCCTCCTCACGCCCCTTGGCGATCGGCAGGGCACCCTTGGGCCTCTCGTCGCCAAACTCGATCAGGCCAGTGGACCAGCAGTAGGCGTAGATGGTGTTCATGGCGCCACCTCTTCCAGCTCGGTCTCGAACGGCTTGACGATGAAGTCCTCGCCGGCGCTGCCGATGCTGACGCCGGCAACGGTGGCGGCGGTCTCCGGCTCGGCCAGCATCGCCTCCTTGTTGACCTCCTCCTTGACGCGGAGGAACCGGCCGAGACCGAGACGCTTCAGGGCGTCGATGACGGTCTCCAGCCCACGGATGGTCACCTTGGGCGGCCGGGTGCGCCACGACACCTCGCCGGCGCCGAAGCGGTGGAACTTCACGCGGCCGTCCTTGGTCAGCTCGGTGCGGTGGGCCTCGGCGTAGGTCTGCAGGCCCCGGATCAGGGCCTCGGCCTTTGCCTTGTGGGGCGCGGCGGTGGCCTCGTGGCGGGCCTTGGCGGCGGCCAGCTCCTCGTTCATCGCGGTTTCGATCAGGACACGTTCGCGCTGGGCGGCGCCGAGGCGGGCGATGAAGTCGTTGGCCTCCTCGGCCGTTTGGGGGACGGCGAAGGCGGCGGCGGGGGTCTTCACGCGAGTGGATCGCTTGGCCATGGATGGCTCCTCAGGGACTGGGCGGGATGTAATGGCCGCTCCGCAGCCACAGGGCGGCATCGCGAATGACGGCGTCGGCGCGGGCCGCCTCGACCTGGCGGTGGGTACCGGCGACCAGTTGGCCACCGAGCGCGCCGAACGCGGCGGCAAACACCGTCAGCACGGCGATGACGGGGATCAGACGATGCGGCATGGCGCGGCCTCCTCGGGCTGGAGGGGGCTCAGCAGCTCGCGGGCCAGCGGCGCGAAGACGCGGAAGGCGGCCTCCGGGTCGGAGCGGGCGAGGCGCAGCGCCGCCGCCGTGAAGGCTTCGGACAGGCTGATGGCCATCCGCTCGGCCTCCAGGGTGTCGGCGCCGGGGCTCTCGACCGCCACGCCGACGATGGCCAGCAGCAGATCATCCACCAGGGTGGCGAAGCCGGGATCGTCGGCCCGCATCGCCGTGATCTTGCGTTGGGCATGCAGCACCGTGGAGTGGTCGCGCCCACCGAAGGCGCGGCCGATGCGCGGCAGCGACAGCTGCGGCATGACCTCGCCGACGATCCACATGGCGATCTGACGCGGCCGGGCCAGCAGCTTGCCGCGCTGGGCCGAGGTCATCATCACCGGGTCGATGCCGAAGGCGCGGGCGACCTCGTGCTGGATCATCGGAATGGAGAGGCGGCGGGCGCTCATGCCGCCCTCCCGTCGGCCAGCGCACGCATCACCAGACCGATGGCCAGGATGTTGACCAGGCCGGCCACCGAGTGGTGATCGGGGACGCCGGACACCACCAGCTCGGCGGCGTGCAGGGCCTGTTCGGCGGTGACCGGGCCGGCCAGCACTTCGGTGAGGCGGCCGGTTGCATCCAGCGAGACCACCCAATGAGCCTCGGCGGTATCCTGCAGCACCACGCGGATGCCGGTGCGGCAGGGGATGGCGCCGACCGCGCGAGCGGCGACCCCCTCGGCGGGGCGGAACACCGTGGCGGCCAAGCCGGCCACCGAGTGGTGATCGGGAACGCCGGACACCACCAGCTCGGCGGCGTGCAGGGCCTGTTCGGCGGTGACCGGGCCGGCCAGAACCTCGGTGAGGCGGCCGGCGGCATCCAGTTCGACCACCCAATGGGCCTCGGTGGTGTCCTGCAGCACGACGCGGGTGCCGGTGCGGCAGGGGATGGCGCCGACCGCGCGAGCGGCGACCCCCTCGGCGGGGCGGAACACCGTGGCGGCGGTGAAGGGGAGTGGGCTCATGCCGCGTCTCCCCCATCCGAAGGATCACTGGCCGCCATCACCTCGCCCAGGCTGCGATGATGGGGGAAGGTCCACGGCTGGCCGGGCGCAACATCGCGGGCCGCCTTGGGCGTCAGCCGCACCACCTTCTGCGGCTGGTCAGCCGCAGTGAGACGGGCGACGGCGTCGGGGCCGACGGTAGCCTCCCATTCGGCGGCCGTCTCGACCAGGTCGGCGAGGTTGCGCTCGAACACCCGGGCGGCGGCCAGCACCTTGCGGTCGCATTCGCGTTCGATGGCCGGGCGGATGATGTTGGTGAAGGTGTTGAGCAGGCAGCGCACATCGTCACTGAGCATTTCCGCCTCCGGTCCTGGAGTTGGCACAGCCGCCGCGACAGGCCCGAAAGAAGGCGATGCGCTGCGGGTTGTGGGGCGACCACGCCGCGCGCTGATGCGCGAGGCAGGTATCGGCGGCCAGTTCGCCCACCACAGGGCAGGCAACGGTGGCGGCCATCAGGGCGCCGCTCACGGCCTGTTCAACCGCCGTTAAATCGCCCGGGTACTTGCAGGCCAGCACCTGACTGACCAACGCCGGCGAATAGCCGATGCGCCGGGCGGTAGCGGCGGCGGTGGTGCGGTCGCACTCGGCGGCCAGGGCGATCACCCACGCGGGAGATTTGTCGCCCCAGGCGGCGGCGACCTTGCCGGCGGCGGTGGCGGGGCTATTCATCGCGGGGGGCCTCCTGCCAGACGATGCGGCGCTCGTTGGGGTCGAACACCGAGTGCAGGCGCTGCACCATGGGCGGTCTGGGGCCGGTGTTGCGCGACCGCACGAAGCGGTAGCGGGTGGGCATGCTGCCCTTGCCCGAGGCCTTGCCGAGGACCACCACAGCGAGGTAGCCGGCCTTGGCCAGATTGGCACAGTAGTCCTTGGCGTCGTCCTCGTTGACCGGCGTCGCCTCGGTCGAGGCCGCGATCGCCAGGTCGCGCCAGCTGAACTCGGTCAGCATCTTGGCCGCCCGCCACATCTGCTCGCGGGCGGCGCCCTGCGTCACCGGCTTGCCGTCGCGGGTGACGCGAGGGGCCTCGACGCCGACGTCGCGGACGAGGCGATAGAACGGTGCGATGGGGGCCGGCACGTCGACATACCCCGCCGCCTCCAGGCCGCGCACATAGGTGCGGATGGTGTCGCGGTGGATGTCGGTGGCCGTCGCCAGCGAGGCGACGGTGAAGCCCTCACGCTGGGCGCGGATGGCCTCCCAGATGCCCTGCCGACCCTGCGGCTTGCCGCTGGTGACCGTCAGGTGCACCGGCTTGCGGCCCGCATGCCCCTTGGTCCGCTGGTACTCGACCGCGTCCATCACAGCGGCTTCCGGGGCGAGGGGGCGCCGGTGAGGAAGACCTCCTTGAATTCGGCGCGGCTGATCTTCTCCAGGCCGCTGTTCAGCGCCACCTTCATTACCCGGTCGAGGTTGACGACGATGTGGCCTGCGTTGGCCCCCGAGGCGGTGACCAGGTCGGAGAGCAAATCGTCGGCGATCTCGATGCCCTTGCAGTACAGCTTGGCCAGATGGCGGGCGTCCCGCATGTCGGTGGGCTGGGTATCCTCCCAGATCAGCACCCGGCGATAGACCCGCTCCCAGCGCTTGAGCTTCTGCTGGATCGCCTCCTCGCCGATCAGGATGATGGTGACGCGGCCGCTTTCGTGGATGTCGCGGACCACCTCGATCATGTTCTTCGAGACCAGGAAGTCCGCCTCGTCGATGAACAGCGGCCGGCCGGAAGCGGTCAGCTCGTAGCCGATCTGCTCGACCATGTCCTCGATCCGCGCCGCCGGAAGAATGCCCATCTCGTTGAGGATGGCGGTGCAGATCTTCTTGCGGGTCCACACCGACTTCATCTGCACGTGGTAAGCGCGGAACTTGTTGGCGGCATAGATGGTGGCGGTGGTCTTGCCATCGCCGGAGCGGCCCTTGAAAACACCCAGGCCGGGCAGGCCCTCGGTGCGGCTCATCACGCCCTCGACCAGGCCGGTGAACAACATGACGTTGCGCAAGGGCGCGATGGTGGGATTGACAGGGGGTACGGGCAGGTTCATTTTCTCTTCCTCTGTGATGTGACGTTTGCTTCAGCTCCCTCGCCCGGCCAGGCGGGGGAGTTTCTTGTTTCAGCCGGTCAGCCAGTCGTCTCCGAAGTCGTCGTAGAGCGCCGAGCAGGACCGGTATTCGGGGCTGATGCTGTAGCGGGCGAACCACAGCGCCTCGTCGTTGGCCACCACCTCCAGCACTTCCATGCGGCGGCGGATATCCAGGGCGCGGGCGAAGCGCTCCTTCTTGACGTCGGCGTGGGTGACGGGCAGCGAGATAACCTTGGCGGCGGGGTCGGGCGCGGCCACCGGCTCGGGCAGGCCGGGCAGCGGCTGCCCCGAACTTTCCGGCGCGCTGGCCCACTCGGCCTCCAGCTGCTGCATCAGCTCCTCGTGCAGATCCTCCCGCATGGGGGCGGCCAGCAGGGCTGACACTTCCGCCAGCGGCGGGATCTCCTCCCACTCGGCCTCCATGGCCTCCAACTGGCGGGCCTGATCCTCGGTCAAGGGCGTGGCATCCACCACGCGGCCGGCGGCGCCCGGCAGCTCGGCCATGGCGGTGTCGCGGTGCTTGTCGAGACGCGCCACCTTGCCGGCGACCCGCTTTTCCAGTGCTTGCGTGGCGACGCTGACTGGAAGGTAGGCCCGTTTGTGGCCGTCCCAGATGGCCTCGCAGACGAAGCGCCCGTCCTTCAGCCGCACCCACACCTTGGTGGCGTCGTGAAGATCGAACCCGACCACCACCCTCTCGCCATGCAGGGCACGCAAGGCGTCGTGGTAATAGGTGTTGTCGAACAACTGCACCAAACCGCGATTGACCTTGCGGGTGACCGCCGGGCGGAACAGGTCCACCGCTTCGGCGGTGGTGATCGGGTCGGGCTGCCAGCCTTCCATCACCGCCATTTCCCACATCTCGTTGGGGGTCAGATGGCGGCGCTTGCCGGTCTCGGGGTCGATGCTCTTGGGCAGCCCATCGTGCGGGCGGTCGTTGTACTCGACCATCGCCGCATCGATCTCGGCGATGAACGCCTGCCAGGGCGTCAACAACGGCGACGATCCGGTCAGCGCGATTTGCTTGCGGGTGGCCTGAAACGCCTTTTGCCGCGCCTCGGGGTCCATGCGCTGGCCGACATAGGTCACCGCCTGCCGCGCCACCTTGTGCAGCACCGAGGAGTGGAAGCGCTCGATGATGCCGCGCGCCTGGCTCGACCACGGCGCGCTGTGCAGCTTGGTGATCGACAGCCGGGCGATCAGGCCGGTGACGTCGTCGTCCCAGGTCTTGTTTTTCGCACCGGCGCCATTGTCGTAATAGACGATGTCGCAGCAGGTGGTGGCGGTCACCGCGCTACGCAGCGCGTCGGCCACCGACCAGGTGTTTTCCGCCAGCGCCGCCGACCAGCCCACCCAGCGGCGGGTATAGACGTCGAGGAACGACGTCACCTCGGGGCGGAACGGCCGGCCATGAATGGGGTGGGCGACCTCGCGCTTGAAGGTGTGGCCGTCGCCGATGAAGATGGCCCCCGGCCACAGCTCCGAGGTGTCGCGCGCCACATAGGCTTGCAGCGATTTCAGCAGGCGCGGCCCCATCCGGCCCCGGTTCTTGGTGATTTCGTCCAGTTTCTTGAGGTAGCGCCGGGCTTGAAAATAGCTCGGCTTCTCCTCGCCCTCCGGCCACCCTTCCAGGATCTCGGTGATGTTTGGCTTGGTCGGGCGGCACCACAGCTTGATCAGAGTCCAGGCGTAGGCGGGCCGCTCGACTTCCGGGGCCGCCTTGGGGGCCAGCGCCACCACATTGCCGGCGGCCTCCCCCCGCGCCTTCAGCCAGCCATAGACGGTGGCCCGGGACAGGGTGCGGCCGGTGTTGGTGCGGGTGTTGGCCACCGCTACCGCGCGCTGCAGCTCGGGCGGCAGCTCGCGCTTATCGGCCAGGTCGATCAGCGCCTCGATCGCCTTGCCCTGGCTGATGCCCTGGGTGATCATCACATGGTCGATATGGCCCAGCAGGGCGGCGCGGGCCTCCATCGGGCTGCGCTGGTAGGTCTTGAGGTCGGCGGCCTCCAGCAGCGGCAGAGCAAGCTGCCCGTGAAGCTCGGCCGAAGCGGCCTTCAACGTCTTGCGCGCCAGGGCTTTCTGGAACACCGCCGGCAACGCCGACAGCGGATACTCCCGCCCGCCGCCACCCTTGGTCCGCTCGCGGAAGGACCAGCTCTCGCGATCGGCCTTGTCGCGCACGTTCCGCTCGCTGTGCGGCATGACCGCCTTGGGATCGACCCCCAGGGCCTTGGCCTCGGCCGCCCACCCCGCCGCGCTGCGCCATTCACCGGTCATCACGCACCGCCTTGCCGAGGGGGATGATTGCGGGCAAGCTGGCGTCTTGCAACTCAAGGGAGACGACTAATGTCTCTTTCTCGCTATGCTGAAGAGTGCCAAGGACTGATCGAAGAGCTGCGGCAGTCGCTCTCACCAGAAGATGTCGAAAGTCTGAGACGAAATCTTGATACCGCAACTCCAGCCTACTGGTCAGCTTGGCAAATCCAGAATGCCGGGCAGATATCTCAGTTTGCGGCATCCACACCTTCCCAACGCAAGAAGCGCAAGGCGTGGGCAGATCCACATCTTCATCGGCAGCTTGTATGGGCAGCACTTCTCCATCTTCAGCGAGGCCAAATTCTGCTATCAGCAATTGCCAGCAACAGCCTTGAGGCGGGCATTGGCTATAGGTCGATGGCAGCAGCCGCAGGGGATGCATATCTTCAGGTTCGGGGTAAACTACCGTCGGCATGGCCGTTTGCCGGGGCTGCGCCTTTTGTGAAGACGGATTGATCATCGCGCACCGCCTTGCCGAAACAGCGGCAGGCCGGCGACGATGCGGCGCTGTTCGCCCCGCGCGTACTGGATGAACAGCCGCAACCGGTCCAGTCGCGCCTGCTGCACCTGCCAGCCCTCGGCCACGGTGCAGCCGGCCGCCTCGGCCAGGCCCTGCAGCAGGATCGAATTGCCCAGCGCGGCGCAGAATGCCGGCACCATGTCGGCGGGGAAATGGTGCGGGCGGCTGGCCCCGGTCCAGCTGTCGATCATCGCCTTAGTGATCGTGCGCCCGGCCGGGATGCTGACCGCCTCGGCCAGGGTCTCGCGGTCGGCGAAGGGGCCGGCCTTGATCGCGTCGTTGAGCAGCTGGCGCATGCGTTGGGCGAAATCCAGTCCGCCGGGCAGGGTCGATGCGGGGATGGGGGCAGGGAGCAAAGCGGCGCCGGGCAGATCCAGCAGGGCGAGGAAATCGGCCTGCCTCGGATCAGCCGACCGCCGGCCCTTACGGACTCTGTCAGTCATGCGGACCTCCGGATTATTGTCGTTGCCAACGGGCGCAGGCCCGCATGGAACCAACTCCCCCAAAAAGAGGCCGGACGGGCTTTGTGCACGTCCGCGTCCGGCCTTGAGTTTGGGAGGCGCGCCGATGCCCTCGGCGCCAGGGATGGAATGGCCGGAAGCCGCCGCCAAGGTGGCGATGACTCCCTGCCGCACTTCCCCTATCATCGGCTTGCAATGACCACCGATAGGGGAAAAATTATGAACACTGACCAGAAGATTGAAGTGCTGCGCTTGGCTGTCGACCTGACAAAGGCTGCTTTGGCCAGCAATTCCACCGAAGCCGCCAGCGTGAAACACACGGCGCGCGTCCAGGCGAAAAAGGCTGGTGACAGCGATCTGTTGAGCGAGTTGGCGTCGCATTACTTCAACCACCTTCGTCGGTTAGTCGACGCCGAGTAGCGATCTGGCGGCAGGAACACCAACCAGGGCGACAAGGGCGGTGGCGAGATCCTCGGCACCGCTCTCCGGCGCCTTGCCGTAGTGGCGCCGCATCAAGGCGATCACCTCCGCCACAAGCGCCAGCCGCGCCTCGGGGGTGAAGGGATCAGGCGTCTTGGTTTTGTTGGGAATGCCAAGCAACTGCCGCTTGGCGACTTCAACCGCCTCGGGCATGGGTGCGACCTCTTCCGGCCCCGCCATCATGTCGGGCAACAGGGCGTAGCCCTCCTCGTCCACCGGCAGGCTGGCGACGAACCTGATGGCCGTCTTCAGCGCCTGCACGCGCCGCTCCCCTGCCTCGAACCAGGCGCGGATCACATCGGCATCCAGGCTGTCCACCTGGGCGCTGAACGGCTGGAAGCCGGCCTCGCGGATGGTGATCAGGTTGTGCTGATAGCGGCGGATGCGCTCGTCTATCGGCAGTTCCGGCGGATGGGGCAGCAGCTTGTCCTTGGGCCACACGCGGGTGTTCATGCCTCGACCTCCTCGTTGACCTGCGCCACATCTGGCGCAATGCTGACGCCCAACAGGGCGCCCCACTGGAACAGCCGCATCGCCGGCGGCTCGGCGTCACCGTGCTCCCAGCGCTGCAGGGTGCGGCGCCCGATGCCCAGCCGGTCGGCCAGATCCTGCTGACTGATCCGCTGGGCCTCGCGCCGCCGCACCAGCAAGCCGGTCAGCTTGAGGTACGCGGCGCGCCAATCGGTAATCGTCCGGGCCGTGTTCATGCCGCGCGTCCCTCTTCGACATTGCGGCCGGTGCGCCGCGTGGTACGCTGTTGATCACGGGTCCAACCCAGGCGGTTGCCGGCGGCGTCGAAGTCCTCCGGAAACAGCCTCTGCGGGGTAAGCCCCAGGGCGGTCGCGATGACCTCCCGCAGATGCGATGATGGCAGCATCAGCGCGTTGCTCATGGCCTGGGGCGACACCCCCTCGCGGACCGCCAGCCGGCGGAGCGAGGTGCCCCGCAGGCGAAGCTGATAGATGGTCCACGCCCGCCGATCGGCGGGTTTTTCGGGGATGTGCACGGTTGAAAGGTCATTCGTCATGACGATCGTTATAAGATGCCCAAACATGCACGTCAAGCCCAGAGGTGCGCATCCGACTCGATTTGCCGTGCATAATTGGGCATTTTCATCTATGCCGCTGATATCAATGAAGAATTATCAAGTCGGATGCTGGCGGGCAGGTCGGATGCCAGCATCCGACTTAGCGCTGTCAGGTCGGATGCAATGACTGCAGCCGAACGCCTGGAACAAATACGGTCACACCTGGGCTTAACACAGGCGGAAATGTGTGCGCGAATGGGCGTCGCATTGCGGACATATGCCCACTATGCCGGTGGACGCGCCCCGTCTGCCGAAGCGCTTGAAGCCATCGGCCGCATGGGCTTCAACATTTACTGGTTGCTGACCGGCGAAGAGGAAATGCGCACACCGCAGGCAGCCCCAGAAGGGGCTCCCGCACCGGTCGATGAAGACCTGTATGGAAAAGTTACCGAAGCCGTATCAGTGGCTTACAAGGAATGTGGCTACACCGCCACCCTGCGCCAGGTCGCCGCCCGCGCCGCCCGCATCGCCGCCGGCATCACCGCCGCCGGCGGCACCCCAGACCAGCAGGAGTATGGCCTGCGCCTCGCCGTCGACCAGCTCCGCCGCGACCTCCGCGCCGCCATCGCCAACCCCACCGGCGACCTCGCGGGCGGCCAAAAGGCCTGAGGCTGGTCCATTATGCTCCAGCCGATTGCATACAAACCCCACCCGTCCCGGACAACCTACGCACCTGCGTAGGGTCGTCCAAAATCGGGCGCCATTTTGTGGAAGTTGGGCCGCCGCCCGTCCAAAAGACCAACGACGCTCCCGCCGGGCAAATTTTAGAGGGCGCCACCCCCGAGGCCGCAGAAATCAACGCCCCGCGTCCCACGATGTCCCGCCCATTCCCGGCATATCCCGCCAATCCCCGCCGTCCAATATCCCCCGCCCCTTCACACCGTGCAACACGGATGCGACACGGAAATCAGCCGATGTTGCTGGGACGTTCACGCAATCACGCAGCAACCGTCGCCACCCCGTCCAGACGCACCCGCACGATGACGGTGCCATTGCCGGCGGCGGTGATGGCGACACCGACCGGGTACAGCCCGGTCGCGGGCGGGGCGATCACCTTGGCGGTATCGTCCCACGCCACCCGGTCGCCCAGGGCGAACACCGTCGCCGGGGCCTTGGGCAGGTCATAGACGCCGGTGGTGGCGATTTCCAGGCTGGTCCCTTCCTGCGCGGTGGTGGCGGCGATGCCGAACAGGCCGCCGACGATCATACCCTGGCCCGAGGCCACGCCGCCGGCCGGGGCGGGCACCGAGATCATGGCGCCGGTCTGGATGAAGTTCTTCATGCTCTCATACTCCCTTGCTCGAATTGATCCGCACCTGGGTGACGCGGGCGTTGGTGCCGAGGCGGCGCTCCAGGTCCGCCAGGGCCGAGGCCATCTCGGAATCCGAGCGGTACTCCACCTTGCGCCCGTCGCATTCCACAATGCGGGTGCCGGCATAGCGGGCGCGCAGCAGCGCCTCCCGCCAGGCCAGCAGTTGATCGCGGTCGGCCATTACGCGGCCCCCGCATTGGCGTACCAGCCGCGGTGATCGACGAAGCCGGCGCCGAAATCGAGGATCACCCGGATCTCGACGCCGTCCACATCCCAGCCGGACTTGGATTCCACCTGCGGCCCTTCGGCTCCCGACAGATAGGCGAATTCCAGCCCGTCGATCTCGGCCGGGTCGGCGGTGACGTACCACCGGCTGGCGCTGGACAGGCGGGGTTCGACCACCATGGTCAGCGAGCCGGCGAAGGGATTGACGTCGGCCGCCTTGGCCGCCGCCACCGAGGCCAGCCAGCGTTCGGCCTCGGTCTCCAGGGCCGGGGGCACCAGCAGGTATTTGGGCGTCACACGGATGATGCGGTCCTCGATGCCTTTCTGGGTACGCAGTGCCAGCCGGGCGGCGGACAGGGTGGTGTCGGAGATGGCCGCGCCCGATCCGGCCTTGTTGCCATGGTCGGCGTGGAACAGCGGCTTATTGTCCGACAGCTTCGGCCCGTTGCCGGAATTGGCCTCCACCAGTTCGACCAGCAGGCGGGCCTCGGTCTCGGCTGCGCCCTGGCCCATGCGCCGCGCAAGGTCGGAGAAGGCGCCGAGATCGTCGTTGACGATCACCTGG
>CAJANL010000130.1 GCA_903941105.1 uncultured Rhodospirillaceae bacterium | reverse complement strand
TGCCCCAATATGCTGTGCTGCCGGCCGCATGGATTCCCGCATTAGCGGGAATGACGAAAGGAAAGTTGAGTTTTTCCGCACCCTGTTAAATATCGAAGTTGATCATCTTGCGCATCACCAGCGCTCCCATGACCATGATCGACAGGCCGATGAACACCAGCACGTTGCCAAAGTCGGTGGTGAACAGCAGGCCGATGTATTTCGGCGCCACCACAGACAGGATGGCGGTCACCCCGATGGGCAGCGAGCCGATGATCATGGCCGAGGCGCGCGCCTCCGAGGCGAAGGCCTGCACCTTGTCGCGCATGCGCTTGCGGGCGCGCAGCACTTCGGACAACTTGGCCAGGGTCTCGGCCAGATTGCCGCCGGTCTGCTGCTGGATGGCGATGACGATATTGAAATAGCGCAACTCGGGGGTCGGCATGCGCTCGACGGCGCGCTGGATCGACTCGTTGAGCGACAACCCCAGCCGCTGGCCTTCCGAGATCAGCCGGAACTCGGCGCCGATGGGATCTTCCATCTCGCGGCCGATGATCGAGATGCATTCGCCCAGCGGCAGGCCGGAACGGATGCCGCGGGTGATGACGTCGAGGCCGTCGGCGAATTGGCTGGTGAACTTGCCCAGGCGCCGGCGGGCCATGATGGCGACCACCATCTTGGGCAGGCCGACCCCCATCACCACCGCCGCCAGCAGCGCCGCCAGCGGATTGAGCGAGGCGATCCGTGCCGCCGCGAACACCGCCGCCGCCAGGCCGATGCTGGCCGCCAGATAGTGCCACAGCTCGACACGCAAACCGGCCTGCAACAGCTCCTCGCGCAGGCGCCAGCCGCGCTTCCGGGTGCGGCCGTCGTCCACCTCCTTGAGGCGGCTCTGCACGCTCTTGCGCTTCGGCCCAAAGGCGAGTTTGAAGGAGCGGCGGCTGGTGGGCTGGTTGCCCACGACCACCGCCATGCGCCGCTTCAACTCAGCGCGCGGGCCGTACATCAGCAGGTACATGGCCCAGCCCAGCGCCACCAGCGCGGCCAGCAGCGCCACGACGAACAGGCCGACCTCGGTGGGCAGGCGGGCGAGGGATTCAAGCATGGCCGTCCCCCAGTCCCTCGGCCAGCTCGCGCTCCAGGCCGAAGTAGCGGGCGCGGTCCCAGAAGGCGGGGCGAATGCCGGTAGAGCGGTGGCGGCCGAGGATGCGGCCATGGGCGTCCTCGCCCTGGATCTCGTAGACCACGAGGTCCTGGAGGGTGATGACCTCGCCCTCCATGCCCACCACCTCGGTGACGTGGGTGATCTTGCGGGTGCCGTCGCGCAGGCGCGAGGCCTGGACGATGACGTTGATCGCGGACGCGATCTGATCGCGCACCGCCTTGGCCGGCAGGTTGTAGCCGCCCATGGCGACCATGTTCTCGACGCGGGACAGGGCATCGCGCGGCGTGTTGGCGTGGATGGTGCCCATGGAGCCATCGTGGCCGGTGTTCATGGCCTGCAACAGGTCGAAGGCCTCGGGGCCGCGCACCTCGCCGACGATGATGCGTTCGGGGCGCATGCGCAGGCAGTTGCGCACCAGATCGCGCATGGTCACCTGCCCGACCCCTTCCAGATTGGGCGGGCGGGTCTCCAGTCGCACCACATGCGGCTGTTGCAGTTGCAGTTCGGCGGCGTCCTCGCAGGTGACGATGCGCTCGGTGCGCTCGATGTAGCGGGTCAGGCAGTTGAGCAGCGTCGTCTTGCCCGAGCCGGTGCCGCCCGAAATCAGGATGTTGCAGCGGCAGGCCGCCGCCACCTGGAGCACCTTGGCCGCCTGGGGGCTGACGGAGCCGTACTCCACCAGCTTCTCCAGCGTCAGTTTCTCGCGGCGGAACTTGCGGATGGTGAGCGTTGGGCCGTCGATGGCCAAAGGCGGCACGATGACGTTGACGCGCGAACCGTCGGCCAGCCGCGCGTCGCAGATCGGGCTGGATTCGTCGACCCGGCGCCCCACCGCCGAGACGATGCGCTGGCAGATGTTCATCAACTGGGCGTTGTCGCGGAATTTGATGTCGGTGAGCTCGATGCGCCCCTCGGTCTCGATGTAGACCCGCTCGGCGCCATTGACCATGATGTCGGCGATGTCGTCGCGCGCGATCAGCGGCTCCAGCGGCCCCAGGCCGAGCACGTCGTTGCAGATGTCAGCGATGACCACCTGTTGCTCGCCGGCCGACAGCACCAGATTCCGCATGCTGATGATCTCGGCCACGATGTCCGAGATCTCCTCGCGTACCTGGGCCGGTTCCAGCTTGCCCAACTCGGTGGGATCGACCGAGTCGATCAGGTCGTTGAAGATGCCGACCTTGATGTCCGACAGCCGCTGGTCGACCTCGGCCGAGCGCGCAGCCGCCGGCGCCTGCGGCTGGGGTGCCGCCTGCGGCTGGGGATGTGACGTGCTGCGCCGGCCGAACATGGCCTATCTCCTGAACATATCCATCAGCCCCTTTTTCTTCGTCTCGACCTTGCGCACCACCGGGGCCTTGCCCGCCAGTTGCCCGGCCAGTTGGCGGAAGAGTTCGGCGACGCGGTGGGCCTTGGAGTGCTCGCCGATCATCTGGCCGTTATTGGCGGCCTCGCCGAACAGCTGCGGCTCGTAGGGTATCACCAGCATCGGCTTCAGGCCGATGGTTTCCTCGAAGTCCTTGGCGGTCAACTGGGTCTTCTTGGCGGCGTCCATGCGGTTGAGCACCAGCCGCGGACCGGCCGAGCCGCGTCGGGCCAGCAGTGCCTCCTTCAATGTCTTGCAGTCGCGCAAGCTGGCGAGGTCAGGGGTGGCGGTGATCACCACCTCATCGGCGACCGACAGCAGATGATCCGTCCATTCGCACCACTGATGCGGCAGGTCGACCACCACCGTGCCGGCCATGCGCGAGGCCAGCTCCAGCATGCGGTCGATGGCCTCGACCTCGATGCGGCCGGCCGAGCGGCAGTCACCCGGTGCGGCCAGCACCTTGAGATGGTCGTCGTAATCGACCATGCAGCGTTCCATCAGCACCTCGTCGAGGCGCTCGGGATGGGCCAGCGCGTCGGCCACCGTCTGCTTGGCGTCGATGTTGAAGGCCAGCACCGAGGTACCGAAGGCGAGATCGAGATCGGCATAGACCACCGGCTCGCGCAGGAAGCGCGCCAGCTCGAAGGCGAGATTCTGCGCCAGCGTCGACGAGCCGGCCCCTCCCCTCGCCCCCCAGCACGCCGTCACGCGGCCCTTGGGTGCCGCCCCCGGCTCGGCGAACAGGGTGGCCAGGGCGTCGAGAATCTGGCGCGCACCCACCGGCCGCAGCATATATTCGCTGACACCGCGCCCCATCAGGGTGCGATAGAGGCGGATGTCGTTGGCCTCGCCGATCACCAGCACGCGGGTGCCGGATTCGCACACCTCCGCCAGGCGGTCGAGCCCGGCCAGCAGGGCGGCGTCGTCCCCCTCCTCCTCGACGATCACCACCTGCGGCGTGCCCTTGTCGGCGTAATGCAGGGGGGCCGCGGCAAGCCCGCCCGGCAGCACCTCCATGCGCGACTTGGCCATCTGGCGGTCGTCGCGCACCTGCTTCAGCACCTCGGCGACGCCGGGGGTCAGCGCGAAGGCGTCGATGGTCAGGCGGAAGAACATGGCGGCCTCCTATTTGCCGGCGCCGACGGTGCTGACCGTCGCACTGCCGCCGGCCTCGGCCTGGCTGGCGGTGGCCTGGCCCTTGCCGTACTTCTCCAGCACATCGGCGGCGCGGTTGCCGTCGCGGCCGGTGGGCTCGCGGGCCCGCACCAGATCGGCGGGGTTCTGCAGCATCAGGGCGCGGTTGCGGACCAGCGAGCAGCCGAAATTGCTGTTGGGCGCGTTATGCGGATCGGGGTTGAGGCCGCGCTCGAAGGTGCCGCAGTCGGGCACCCGGGCCGTCCAGATGGGAACCCGCAGGGTGACGGCATCGGGCGATGGACCGCCTTCGACGATCATGGCCTCGACGCCGTCCAACTCGGCGGCCAGCAGTTGGGCGAACCCCTTGGCATTGGCGCCGGCCACCAGTTCCACCGGGCCGGCTCCGCGGCGGCGATGCTCGGCGGCGAGGCGGCCCAGGCGGTCGCGGTCGAAGGCCGACAGGGTGGGGCCGTCGAACACCGCCACCGCGGCATGACGCTCGACCGCCACCGGGTGGGCGATGCGCCAGTCGTGCTCGGACAGGTCGGCCCCGGCGCACCCCGTCAGCAGGACGGCGGCAAGGACGATACGGATCTTCATGGCATCCTCCTCACTCGACGATATAGCCGAACGGACCCTGCAGCATATCATGCACCGGCGGCGCGGCCGGCTCGCCGCGGCGGGTGTTGATCTGCTGCAGCCGGCCGAACAGGAAGCGGTCGATGTCCGAGGTGGGCGCGAACCCGTCGGTAGGCATGGCCAGCTCGGGTTTTTCCATGGGCTGCACCACATAGGCCGACAGGATCACCACCATCTCGGTCTCGCTGCGCTGGAACGAATTGGACTTGAACAGTGCCCCCAGCACCGGCAGATCCATCAGCCCGGGCAGGCCGCTGGCGGTGGAGGTGACATCGTTCTGCAACAGTCCGGCGATCATCAGGCTGCCACCCGACGGCAACTCCACCGTGGTCGAGGCGCGGCGGACATTGATGGCGGGGATCTCGGCCGAGGACAGCTTGATGGTCCGGGTGTTGGACAGGCTGGAGACCTCGGTGGACATCTTGAGGCTCATGCGGCCGGGGTCGAGCACCACCGGAGTGAATGACAGCAGCACGCCGAACGGCTTGAACTCGATGCTGATCTGGCCGTTGGAGTCGGCGATGGGAATGGGAATCTCGCCGCCGGCCAGCATGCTGGCGGTCTCGCCCGACACCGCCGTCAGATTGGGTTCGACCAGGGTCTTGATCAGCCCCTGACGCTCCAGCAGGGCCAGCGAGGCCACCAGGGAATTGACCCCCAGCCCGGTGATGGTGGCGCTGCCGAACACCTGGCTGGCACTCTGGGTCAGGCCGACAAAGGCGCTGGTGCTGCCGGTGAGGCGCATGTCGCCGAAGATGGGGAGATTGGTCCCGGAGAGGCCGACTCCCAGTTCCTTCAGCACCGTCTTCTGCATCTCGGCGACCTTGACGTGCAGCAGAACCTGCTGCTCGTTGCCGATCTTCAGCAGGGTGACCACGTTGGCGTCGGCGGTGACGAAGCGGCGCGCCAGATTGCGGGCCATGGCAACGGCGCCGTCGCTCCTCACCGTCCCCGAGAGATAGACGCTGTCCGCCACCGCCGAGACTTGCAGGCCGCGCTCCTCGGGCATCACCTGACGGATGACGTCCTTGAGCGCGGCGGCGTCCAGGTGCACGTCCACCTCCAGGCGCCGCACCGCATGACCGCCGCGGTCGAGCAGGAACAGGTTGGTCTGGCCCACCGTGCGCCCGGTAAGGAACGCCTTGCCCGGCGCCCGCACCATGATGTCGGCGATGTCGGGATTGCCGACGACGATATCCTTGACGTCGACCGGCAGTTCGACCTCGGCGGTCTTGTTGAGCGCCACCCTGATCGACTCGGCCGCCACCGGCAGGGTGCCACGCAGGGTCACCGGCCGGGCAGGCTGTCCCACAGCGATGACCTTGGCGCGGGGCGTCGTCATTACATCCGCGCGGGGCGTCGTCATTACATCCGCGCGGGGCGCGGCGGCAGGAGCCGGCGGCTCGGCGGGCTCCTGGGCGAGGGCGGCCCCCGTCATCGCCATTACGGCGACGGCCAGGGTGCGCAAAAGGCGGGTGGGTTTCATGGCCTGATACTCTGAGTGGAAAGCTGGCCGGCGCGATTGATCTGCACGCCGCCGCCATGGGGGGCGGCCGGCTTGGCCTTGGGACCGTGCAGGGATTGCAGCGCCTTGCTGGCTTCGAGGTCGGAGGTGAAGCTGGAGGGCTGGGTGGCGGTACGGGCGGTGTCTGTCTCGAAGCCGCGCAGCACCAGCGAGAGATTGCCCAGCATGCCGGCGGCGGTCAGCAATTCGGCCTGTTTGGAGCTGACCTCGACGGTGGCGGTCTTGCCCTGGATGGCGCTGCCGTCGCGGCCGCGGGCGATCTGCTGGTCGATGGCCAGAACCTTGACGTCCTCCAGCACGGTCTCGGCGGCGAAGCGCACCAGCGCGCCGCCCTTGAGGTCCTGATTATCGCCACCCTCGGCCTTGCGCACATCGGCGGCCAGCACCACGTCGACGCGATCGCCGGGGGTGATGAAGCCCGATACGCCGGATGCAGTGGTAATGGCGATGCTGACCGCCCGCATTCCCGGCGCCAGCATGGCCGCCAGCACACCGGCGACGTCATGGCGCACCACCACCGTCTCGGCGAAGGGCTCACCCTCCACCAGGGCACGGCGGGACACCTGGCCGAGGAAGCGGGCCTTGGGGTCGTCGCCATTCTGCCGCGACAACAGCCGGGAGGTGGTCGCGGATGGCGGCCACGGGTCGTAACGCAGATCCCCGGACGCCAGGGTACTGCCGGCCGGCACCTCACGCGCCGCCACCAGCACCTCGACCAATTGCGGCGCGTCGGGGATCGGGCGAACCTGGCCCTCCAGCCAGCGCTTGGCGAGGAACCCGGTCAGCACTGCCGCCAGCGCCGCCACCACCACCAGAATGATCGCTACCGGCCGCATGACGCCCTCCTCAGCCCATCAGCCGCGGCAGAACCGCCGCCGCCGCCCAGTCGAACCCACCGGCGGCGATGGCGATGCCGTAGGGCACATGGCCGCCGGCAAACTTCTCCACCCCGGCGCGCCGCGCCAGCAGAACGACCAGCGCCAGGACGCCGCCGACCACGGCGATGACCAGCAGCAGCCGCGGCAAGCCGGCCAGGCCGGTCCACAACGCCACCGCCGGCAGCAGCTTGGCGTCGCCACCGCCCCACAGCCGGGCCGCGAACAGGGCCACGGCGCCGGCGAACACCGCCACGGCGCATCCCAGATTCCACAACATGTCGGTCAGCGGCAGACCAAGCGCCCAGGCCGCCGGGGCGAAACCGGCCAGCAACAGCAACGGCGCGCGATCGGGAATGCGAAAACCACGAAAATCGCTGACACCGGCATCCACCAGTGCCGCAGTAAAGATGATGCCTGGAATGGCTATGAAGGTTTCGGACTGCATGGTTTTGGCCCGCCCTGCCAATTCACTTCCCTATCATTCGGTGTATCACCAAAATATTAGCCTCACAGTGAAAAAAATCACAGATAAGGGGCATTTTCGTGACAACGCAAACACTGGAAATAAAAACGCCTCCCCGGGGAGAGGGGAGGCGCTTCGCGATACGGAAAGCCTTGGGGAAATTTTTACGTCCTACTTGCCCTTCGCCAGCTCATTGCTGACCTTGGTGAAGGTACCGGTGAGATTTTCGCCGGCGGTGCCCAGGATGGTGACGATGGCCACAGCCAGCAACCCGGCGATGAGCCCGTATTCGATGGCGGTGGCGCCTTCATCGTCGTAGCGGAGCTTGCGGACCATTTCGTAGATGGAAGCCAACATTGTATTTCTCTCAGTCTGTGACCCCGCTTGCCGCAGAGGTCGTGGTGTTTTTCCTTTCGGCGCCAGGTCCCTTGGTTGGAAATTCTTCCGTCCCGCCCGCGCTTCATGAGTACTGTTATATCGACTGACACAGTTCATTTCTGTGATAGCACTCACAAATGCTGCATATTTTATATTTTTTATTTTTGCACTAATTTAATGACAATTTTATGCATCTGGCCAAAGCAAAAGCGCCTCCCCGGTGAGGGAGGCGCCTTGTGGTCGGAAGAGCCGGCGACGGTGGCCTTACTTGCCCTTGGCCAGTTCGTTGCTGACCTTGGTGAACACGCCGCTCAGGTTCTCTCCGGCAGTGCCCAGGATGGTGACGATGGCGACGGCGAGCAGGGCGGCGATCAGGCCGTATTCGATGGCGGTGGCGCCTTCTTCGTTGTAGCGGAGCTTGCGGGCCATTTCGTAGATGGAAGCCAACATTGTCTTTCTCCTTGATGGGACCTCGCGTTTCGCAGAGGTCGTCTGATTTTATTTCTGGAGCTGGGTCCCATGGTTGGTTTTATTCCATCCCGCCCCGTTCCATGAGTACAGTTATACTAATTTCTTTCAGGCATTTCTGTGACGGCACTCACACTCGACGAATATTTGCGATTTTTATTGTCATCACGGCAGGCCGACAAAGCAAATACGCCTCCCCGATGGGGAGGCGTCTTGTGGTCGGAAGGACCGGGAGAGAGGCTTCTACTTGCCCTTGGCCAGTTCGTTGCTGACCTTGGTGAAGGTGCCGGTCAGGTTCTCGCCGGCGGTGCCCAGGATGGTGACGATGGCGACGGCAAGCAGGGCGGCGATCAGGCCGTATTCGATGGCGGTGGCGCCTTCTTCGTCGTAACGGAGCTTGCGGGCCATTTCGTATATGGAAGCCAACATTGTCTTTCTCCTTGACGGGACCTCGCTTGTTGCAGAGGTCTTGAGTTGTTTCTTTCTGGAGCTGGGTCCCGTGGTTGGATTCAGTCCGCCCCGCCCCGTTCCATGAGTACAGTTATACTCAGATCGCCAATGCATTTCTGTGACGGCATTCACAATATACAAAATTCTCCGCATTTTTATTTTGCAGAGTTTTTGCTGACAATTTTATGGATTTCCGCGAGAAGGCTACGCCGCCGCCCGCGCCATCAGTTGCAGGCGGCTCCAGTCGCAGATCATCAGGCCCATGCTCTTGCGGCGGACAATGCCGTCGCGAGCCAATTCGCCGATGACCTGGGCGACCGCCTCGCGGCTGGTGCCGGCCCACGAGGCGATTTCCTTGTGGTTGGGCAGATCGGTGATGAGCCACCCCTCGGGCCGCGACGGGTCTGGTTCGGCCAGGCGCACCAGTTCGCTCATCACCCGCTGGCTGTCGCTCTGGGTGGAGAGCCGGGTGACACGGGCGTCGAGGTTGCGGATGATGCGGGTCAGCCGCTCCAGCACATGCACCGCCAGACCGGGGTAGCGATGCATAAGGTCGAGGAAGCCGGGGCCGTCCAGCGACGCCAGCAGCGACTCCTGCGTCGCCACCACGCGGGCCGAGCGCTTCATGCTGTCGATGGCCGCCAATTCGCCGAAATAGTTGCCGGCAACCACGTCGGCCAACGCCACTTCCTGCTCGTCCGCGCCGGGGGTGAGGATGCGCACCGCGCCCTCGACCACGAAATAGACGTCGAGGGTGTCGCTTTCCTTGTCGAAAACCTGCTGACCGGAGGAATAACGCTGCCACGTGCAGCGGGCATCAACCTCGCGAATGGCCTCGGCCGGCAGCGACGCGAACAAAGCACAACGGGCAAGGCCGCCTTCGACGACGTCCATGGACAAGTCCCCAATTCCCGCGCCCATCCGGACATGATTATCGGCCATGCCGACCTGGGTTTGCAAGGCTCGACTGGCGCGCCCCCTTTCGCACCGCTCCCTCCCGTGCTATGTCCCCCCTGCCCACCCGATTAGGAGCCGCGAAGCGATGATCCCGCGCTATTCCCGTCCCGAGATGACCCGTATCTGGGAACCCGAGAACAAGTTCCGCATCTGGTTCGAGATCGAGGCGCATGCCTGCGACGCTCTGGCCGAGATCGGGGTCATTCCCAAGGATGCCGCCCGCGCGGTGTGGGCCAAGGGCGACAAGCCCTATACCCCGGCACGCTCGGCCCGCATCGACGACATCGAGCGCGAGACCAAGCACGACGT
Source organism: uncultured Rhodospirillaceae bacterium (assembly GCA_903941105.1). Lineage (GTDB taxonomy): Bacteria > Pseudomonadota > Alphaproteobacteria > Rhodospirillales > Magnetospirillaceae > CAJANL01. The sequence continues at coordinate 16,226 of CAJANL010000130.1, read as the reverse complement.
CATCGCCTTCCTCACCGAGCTGGCCGAGCATGTGGGCGAGGAATCGCGCTTCATCCACCAGGGCATGACCTCGTCGGACGTGCTCGACACCTGCCTCAGCGTGCAGTTGACCCAAGCCGCCGACCTGCTGCTGGCCGACCTCGACCGGCTGCTGGCGGCGCTGGAGAAACGCGCCCACGAATACAAGGACCTGCCCTGCATGGGCCGCAGCCACGGCATCCACGCCGAGCCGGTGACCATGGGGCTGAAATTCGCCGGCTTCCACGCCGAGTTCCAGCGCAACAAGCGCCGCCTGAAATCGGCCCGCGAGGACATCGCCACCTGCGCCATCTCGGGCGCGGTGGGCACCTTCGCCAACATCGATCCCAGCGTCGAGGAGTGGGTCGCCGACAAGCTCGGCCTGCGCCCCGAGCCCATCTCGACCCAGGTGATTCCGCGCGACCGCCACGCCCAGTTCTTTGCGGTGCTGGGCGTCATCGCCAGCGGCATCGAGCACGTCGCCATCGAGATCCGCCATCTGCAGCGCACCGAAGTGCGCGAGGCCGAGGAATACTTCTCGCCCGGCCAGAAGGGCAGCTCGGCCATGCCGCACAAGCGCAACCCGGTGCTGACCGAGAACCTCACCGGCCTGGCCCGGCTGGTGCGCGGCATGGTGATTCCCGCCATGGAGAACGTCGCCCTGTGGCACGAGCGCGACATCTCGCACTCGTCGGTCGAGCGCATGATCGGCCCCGACGCCACGGTAACGCTGGACTTCGCCCTCAACCGTCTGGCCGGCGTCATCGAGAAGCTGGTGATCTACCCCGACGCGGTGAAGCGCAACCTCGACCAGTTGGGCGGCCTGATCCACTCGCAGCGGGTGCTGCTGGCCCTCACCCAGGCCGGCATGAGCCGCGAGGACGCCTACAAGGCGGTGCAGCGCAACGCCATGGAAGTGTGGCACGCCGCCGGCGCCGGCCCGTCAACTGGCAAGGGGGGGAACTTCCTGGAGCTGCTGAAGGCCGACGCCGAGGTGGTGGCCCTGCTGCCGGCCGCCAAGATCGAGGAGCTGTTCGACCTCGGCTACCACACCAAGCACGTCGACACCATCTTCAAGCGGGTGTTCGGGGAATAGAGCCCTAATAGAAACCCCCTCCCCTGCCGCAGGCGGGGGAGGGTTGGGTGGGGGCCCAAGCGAAGCGCGGGAGTGTTTCCGCGCGGCACCACTCCCGCCTCGCCTTCGCTCGTTGAGTGCCTCCTGCCCTACCTGTTTCCTGAAGGAGAAGCGCCTCAAAGATTGAGGACTAATTCTTTCTCCCCGTCAGCACCTCAATGATCGCAGCCGCCATTTCGAGGCCGTCGTCATCCAGCATCCGGGCGGCATCTATGAGCCGCTGCATTGCCTCCGTTCGCCGTGGCGATCCGGCTTCAAAGTCCGCGAAAAACTCAGCGACCGGCACGCCAAGCCCATTGGCAAGCCTTTCCAGCGTGTCGTAACCGGCAAGGCTGGTGCCGCGCTCGATATTGGAAACAGCATCCACGGAACGGTCGATTATGGCCGCAAGATCCTCTTGTGTGAGCCCCCTGCTCTTGCGGATCGTTCGAATTCGGAGTGCGACGCGGCTTCGGATATTCATGCCGCATGGTTCTCCGAAAATGACGCTTGGTGAATGGCGTCACGCGCGGTAATTATGTAACTACACGAGCGATACTACGGATTGCGGCTATCCACCGCCGCGCGCCGTGGTGCTGCTTCGGGAAGCGCCCTTTCGGGCATGAACCCACTGATGTGATAGGGGGAACGATGAGGAAGATCGTACTTGTACTTTTGGCCGGCATCACCCTTGCCGGCTGCAAGACTGCCGAACAGGCGCTCATGGAAGCCGGCAAAAAGCCGATAACCGCCGCTGAGGTCACGGCTTTGCGTTCCGACAACACCATCTCTGTTCAGACGGCCAATGGCTACACGGGCGCAGGCTTCTGGAAAGCCGACGGCTCGGTTTCCTACAAGGCGGACAGCAGCAGCAGCTTCGACAGCAAGGGAACTTACGAAGTCAAGGCTGATGGTCAGACTTGCGTGAAGTGGGAAAATCCCCGCATGACTAGCCGCTGCGTCAGAACCTACGCGAAGGAAGGCGGCAAGTACGTCGAGATCGAACTTGACGGATCGGAAGGAGTAACTATTACCAAGGTCGAGAAGGGGAATCCGAGAGGACTGTGAGGAAACCGGCAGGGAAGAGGAGCGGCCCCCTCCCCTGCCGCAGGCGGGGGAGGGTTGGGGTGGGGGCCCAACGAGCGAGAGCGAGGCGGGATTGGTGCCGCGCGGATACACTCCCGCGCTTCGCTTGGGCCCCCACCTCACCTCCCCCGGCTTCGCCAGGGGAGGGCCGGCGCCAACTTGCGTCAACGGCCCCACTAATTCGCGATAAACCAACAAAAAAGACCCCCGTTCCCGGGGGCCTTTCCTTTTTGGCTTACGCCGTGCCGGTCGATCCGGCGGTGCCCAGGGCCGCCTGGGCCGCCGCGAGGCGGGCGATCGGCACCCGGTAGGGCGAGCACGACACGTAGTCGAGCCCGACCTTCTGGCAGAAGGCGATGGAGGACGGGTCGCCGCCGTGCTCGCCGCAGATGCCCAGCTTGATGCCGGAGCGGGTGGCACGGCCGCGTTCGGCGGCGATCTTGATCAGTTCGCCGACGCCTTCCTGATCGAGGGTGGCGAAGGGATCGTGCTCGTAAATGCCCTTCTTGCGGTAGACCTCGACGAACGGCCCCGAGTCGTCGCGGGACATGCCGAAGGTGGTCTGGGTCAGGTCGTTGGTGCCGAACGAGAAGAAGGCCGCCGTCTCGGCGATCTCGCCCGCCATCAGAGCCGCGCGCGGCAGCTCGATCATGGTGCCGACGAGGTATTTCAGCTGGAAGCCGCTTTCCGAGAACACCTGCGCCGCCACATGGTCGATGGCGGTCTTCAGCACGTCGAGTTCCATCTTCGACGCCACCAGCGGAATCATCACCTCGGGGATGACGGTGCGCCGGGTGCCCTTGGCCACGTGCACGGCGGCCTCGAAGATGGCGCGGGCCTGCATCTCGTAGATCTCGGGATAGGTGATGCCGAGACGGCAGCCGCGATGGCCCAGCATGGGATTGGACTCATGCAGGGACGCATTGCGCGCCCGCACCACCGCCGGGTCGATGCCGGCAGCCTGCGCCACCTCGGCGATGTCCTCGTCGGTATGGGGCAGGAACTCGTGCAGCGGCGGGTCGAGCAGACGGATGGTCACCGGCAGGTCGCCCATGATCTCGAACAACTCGATGAAGTCCTGACGCTGGAACGGCAGCAGCTTCGACAGCGCGGCGCGGCGGCCCTTCTCGGTCTCGGCCAGGATCATCTCGCGCATGGCGATAATGCGCTTGGGGTCGAAGAACATGTGCTCGGTGCGGCACAGGCCGATGCCCTCGGCGCCGAACTTGCGCGCGGTGGCGGCGTCGAGCGGCGTCTCGGCGTTGGCGCGCACCTTCATGGTCCGGATGCCGTCAACCCACTCCATCAGGGTGCCGAAGTCGCCGGTCAGCTCGGGCTGGATGGTGGCCACCTCGCCCAGGAAGACCTCGCCGGTGGAGCCGTCGAGGGTGATCAGCTCACCTTCCTTGATCAGCTGGCCGCCGGCCTTCAGGGTCTTGGCGGCATAGTCGACGCGGATCTCGCCGGCACCGGCGACGCAGGGCGTGCCCATGCCGCGCGCCACCACGGCGGCATGGCTGGTCATGCCGCCACGGGTGGTCAGGATGCCTTCCGCCACATGCATGCCGCCGATGTCCTCGGGGCTGGTCTCGACGCGGACCAGAATGACCTTTTCCTTGCGGTTGTTGACCCACTCCTCGGCGTCCTCGGCCGAGAACACCACCTTGCCGGCGGCGGCGCCGGGCGAAGCCGGCAGGCCGCGGGCCACCATCTTGCGCGGCGCCTTGGGGTCGAGGGTCGGGTGCAGCAACTGGTCGAGCGCCGCCGGATCGATGCGCTTGACCGCCTCTTCCCGGGTGATGAGGCCCTCCGCCGCCATGTCGACGGCGATCTTCAGCGCCGCCTTGGTGGTGCGCTTGCCGGTGCGGGTCTGGAGCATCCACAGGCGGCCCTGCTGGACGGTGAACTCCATGTCCTGCATGTCCTTGTAGTGGGCCTCCAGCCGCTGACGCACCGCGTCCAGCTCCTTGAAGACCTCGCTCATGCACTCTTCCATGGCGGGCAGGGTGGAGCTTTGGGCGTCCTTGCCCTGCACGGTCAACTGCTGCGGCGTCCGAATGCCGGCCACCACGTCCTCGCCCTGGGCGTTGATGAGGAATTCGCCGTAGAACTCGTTGTCGCCGGTGGACGGATTACGGGTGAAGCAGACGCCGGTCGAGCAGTCCTCGCCCATGTTGCCGAACACCATGGACTGGATGTTGACGGCGGTGCCCCAGCTCTCGGGGATCTCATGCAGGCGGCGATAAGTGATGGCGCGCTGGTTCATCCACGAACCGAACACGGCGCCGACGGCGCCCCACAACTGCTCCTTGACGTCCTGCGGGAAGGGGCGGCCGAGCTGCTCCTCGACCTTCTCCTTGTAGCGGGCGACCACCTTCTTCCAGTCGTCGGCGGTCAGGTCGGTGTCGAGGCGGTAGCGCTTGTCGTCCTTCACCTCCTCCAGGATTTCCTCGAAATTGTGGTGGTCGATGTCGAGCACCACGTTCGAATACATCTGGATGAAGCGGCGATAGCTGTCATAGGCGAAGCGCGGATCGTTGGCGCGCTTGGCCAGGCCCTCGACCGACTGGTCGTTGAGGCCCAGGTTGAGGATGGTGTCCATCATGCCCGGCATGGAGGCCCGGGCGCCGGAGCGCACCGAGACCAGCAGCGGATTGGCCACGTCACCGAACTTGGCGCCGATGGTCTTCTCGATCTGGGCGATGCCGGCTTCGACCTCGGCCTTCAGCTCGGGGGGGTAGGTATTGCCGTGGGAGTAATAGTAGGTGCAGACCTCGGTGGTGACGGTAAAGCCCGGCGGCACCGGAATCCCCAGATTGCTCATCTCCGCCAGGTTGGCACCCTTGCCGCCCAGCAGATTCTTCATTTCAGCGCGGCCCTCGGCCTTGCCTGCCCCGAAGCTGTACACCCACTTGCTCATGATGTGGCCTCTCCACCCCTGAATTTGAATTACCGACCCTGGCCCGTTTATGCGAGCTCTGTGTTATACCCCAAAATCAGCCTTCGACCCGGGAGAAATCCGCAATGCGCCCCATGGCAACGCCGATTTCGGCCAAAAGCTTCAACCGATTGACCCGCAGAGCGGCATCGTCGGCGTTGACCGTCACCCGGTCGAAGAAGGAATCCACCGGCTGGCGCAATTTCGCAAGCACCGTCATCGCCGCGGCGAAGCCTTCCGCCTTGACTGCGGTATCGACCCCCGCCGCCACCTCGGCCAGCGCCGCATGCAGCGCGCGCTCCTCGGGCTGGTCGAGCAGGGCCGCATCGGCCGGGCCGGCATAGGCGGTGCCGTCCTTCTTCTCCTCGATGCGCACGATGTTGGCGGCGCGGCGATAGGCCACCAGCAGATTGGCGCCGTCGTCCGAGCGCAGGAAGCCGGCCAGAGCATCGACCCGGGCCAGCAGGCGGACCAGATCGTCCTCGCCTCCCAGGGCGAACACCGCCGTGATCAGGTCGTGGCGGACGCCCTTCTCCTTCAGCGCCACCTTCAGGCGGTCGGCGAAGAAGTCGAGCAGGTCGCGGGCGACCTCGGCGGCCGGGCGGGTCAGGGTGCCCGTGGCGAAAGCGGCATGAGCCTGGATGAACAGCGTGGTCAGCGGCAACCGCAGCCCGTTTTCCACCACCAGCCGGATGACCCCCAAGGCCTGGCGGCGCAGGGCGAAGGGGTCCTTGGAGCCGGTGGGCTTTTCGTCGATGGCGAAAAAGCCCACTAGGCTGTCGATCTTGTCGGCCAGCGACACCGCCACGCTGACGGCGGCGGTGGGGCAGCTGTCGCCCGGTCCCTGCGGCGCATAATGCTCGGCGATGGCGTCGGCCACTTCCGGGCTGAGGCCGTCATTGAGGGCGTAGTAACGGCCCATGATGCCCTGCAACTCGGGGAATTCGCCCACCATCTCGGAGGACAGATCGGCCTTGCACAGGGTGGCGGCCACCAAGGCAGCGCCCTTCTGCTCCATGGAGAGGAACGGCAACTGCGACACCAGGGTCTGGATCCGCTCGACCTTGTCGGCGACGGTGCCCAGGCTGGCGTAGAAGGTGCGCTCGGACAGCTTGGGCAGACGGCTGCGCAGGGCGTGCTTGCGGTCGGTCTCCCAGAAGAAGGCGGCGTCGGACAGCCGCGCCCGCAGCACCCGCTGGTTGCCGGCGACGATGGCCTGCCCCGAGGTCATGTTGGCCACCACCAGGAAGCGCGGCGCCAGCTTGCCGTCCTTGGTCAACAGCGAGAAGTATTTCTGGTGCGAGCGCATGGAGGTGATCAGCACCTCCTGCGGCACCGACATGAAGGTGTCGTCGATGCTGCCCACCAGCACGGTGGGCCATTCCACCAGCCCGGTGACCTCGGCCAGCAGGCCGTCGTCGGCCCGCAGGCACAGTCCCTCGGCAGCGGCGGCCTCTTCGGCCTGTCGCAGGATGGCGTGGCGGCGCTCGACCGGATCGAGCATCACCTTGGCCTCGGCCAGCCTGGCGAAATAGTCGGCGAAGTCCTTCACCGCGAACTCGGCCGGCGCCAGGAAGCGGTGGCCGCGCGTGGTGTTGGAGGCCGTGATGGGGCCGAAGGTTACCGGCACCACCGCGCCCGCGAACAGGCACAGAATGGACTGCACCGGCCGCACCCAGCGCACCGTGTTGGCGCCCCAGCGTTGCGACTTGGGCCAGGGGAAGTTGGCCATGGCGGCCTCGACCGCCTCCGTGACCACCTCGGGAGTGGGACGACCCTTCTTCGAGATGACGGCGAACCAGAACTCGCCCTTGCCGGTGTCGCGCTTCTCCAACTGGTCGAGCGGCAGGCCGCTGGCCTTGAGAAAGCCGTCCATGGCCTGTTCGGGAGCGCCGACGCGCGGGCCGCGACGCTCTTCCGCCACGTCGGGGCCGGCCAGCGGCAGGCCCTCGACCACCAGGGCAAGGCGGCGCGGGCCGACATAGGCGCGGGCGCCGTCGAAGGTCAGGCCGTTGGCCTTCAGCGCGTCGGTGACCAGCTTATGCAGGTCGTCGGCGGCGCGGGCCTGCATGCGGGCGGGGATTTCCTCGGAGAGGATTTCAAGCAGCAATTCGGCCATGGCCTAAGCCTCCCCTTGGGTGGCGAGCCAGCCTTCGCAGCAGGCCTTGGCGAGGGTGCGGACACGGCCGATATAGGCCTGGCGCTCGGTCACCGAGATGACGCCGCGCGCGTCCAGCAGGTTGAAACGGTGGCTGGCCTTGATGGCCTGATCATAGGCGGGCAGCGCCAGCTTGGCGGCCAGCAGCTGCTGGCACTCCTTCTCGGCGTCGAGGAAGTGGCGCAGCAGCATGTCGGTGTCGGCATGCTCGAAATTATGGGCGGAATACTCGCGCTCGGCCTGCAGGAAGACGTCGCCGTATTTGACGCCCGACCCGTTGAAGTCCAGGTCGTAGACGTTCTCGACGCCCTGGATGTACAGGGCGAGGCGTTCGAGGCCGTAGGTCAGCTCGACCGCGACGGGATCGCATTCGATGCCGCCCACCTGCTGGAAATAGGTGAACTGGGTCACCTCCATGCCGTCGCACCACACTTCCCAGCCCAGGCCCCAGGCGCCCAGCGTCGGGCTCTCCCAGTCGTCCTCGACGAAGCGGATGTCGTGCGCCATGGGATCGACGCCCAGGCGACGCAGCGACTCGAGGTAAAGCTCCTGCGAGTTCTGCGGGCTGGGCTTCAGCAGCACCTGGAACTGGTAGTAATGTTGCAGCCGGTTGGGGTTCTCGCCATAGCGCCCGTCCTTGGGCCGCCGCGACGGCTGCACATAGGCGCATTTCCACGGCTTGGGACCGAGGGCGCGCAGGGTGGTGGCGGGATGAAATGTCCCCGCCCCCACTTCCATGTCGTAGGGCTGCAGGATGACGCACCCCTGCTCGGCCCAGAAGGCCTGCAACGTCAGGATGAGCTGCTGGAAACTGGGCTTGGACGCCATGAAAACCGCCTCGGGTGAATACTGCACTGCACCCTAGCGACAGCCCCGCAAACGGTCAAGTCGGCGCGGAGGACATCCACAGCCACACGGCGAACAGCGCCGCCGACAGGAACGGCCCGAACGGCAGCCGGCGGTCGGTTTCCCAGCCCTGGCGACGGCGCATCACCGCCACCGCCGCAATGCCGCCCAGGGCCGCGAGCAGGACCACCCACGGCAGCCCCATCGGCCCTACCCAGGCCCCCGCCGCCGCCAGCAGCCGGGCGTCGCCGGCTCCCAGCCCCTCGACACCGCGGCGGCGACGGTACCAGGCGGAGAGCATGGCGAAGCCCAGCCAGCCGAGACAGACGGCCAGCAGGCGGTCGGCGACCTCGTCGGGCTGATAGGTCATCGCCACGAACAGGCCGAACACCAGCAGCGGAAAGGTCAAGGCATCGGGCAGCACCTGCCGCCGCAGGTCGATCACCGACAACGCCACCAGAGCGGCACCCAGCCCGCAGGCCTGCACCATCAGGGAAACGCTCATGCTTCCTCTCCTTGTCGCCACAGCAACACCTGCACCGGATGGCGCGGCTCGCGGGTCAGCCGCACCACCGCCTCGCGCACGAAGACGCCGCCGGCCGCCGTGGTGGCGACGGCGCGGATGCCGAAACTGCGCGAGGCGGAAAAGCCCGGCCGCTCGGGCCGCAGCGCCATCACCCCCCGCGCCCGCTGCTCGTCGAGGCCGCCGAGCGCCTGCACCAGGGCCAGCGGCGCCAGATCGGTATCGGGCTCGGGCCGATGGCCCCAGACGGTCAGCAGCGGCCGGGTGCGGCTAAACAGCTCGGGCGTCATCCCGAGGACCAGCCGCAGTTCGTCCACCGTCTCGAACAGGCCGTCGCGCGGGCGATGGGGAAATCCGGCGCGGCGATAGGCATCCGCCTCGGCACCGCCGAGATGGGCCAACTGGTCCTCGTCGCGCCAGTCGGCGATGGCAGCGGCCAGGGACGCGGCCGCCGCCCGGTCGCTCCCCAGCCCGCGGAACAGGGCGGCCAGCGTCTCCTCGGCGGCATCGTTGAGATCGAGCAGGCCGCCCTCGTCCTGCACCGTGACCCCTTCGGCGACCGGCCATGGCCCTTGCCCGGCGTCGTAGGCGAGCAGCCCGTGCACGGTGCGCATCACCGCACCATCGGCCAGGGCCTGCGCCAGCGCGACATCCTCCACCATCAACGCGCCATCCGTGGCCCGTCGCGCCTGGGACAACGCCGCCAGGGTGGCCAGGGCCAGCAGGGCGACGATCCACAGGACGGAAATCAGGGCGAAGCCGCCTTGACCCTTCACCTCCCGCCCTCCTGCAACGCCTGCAATCCCTTGAGGCGGCGGCGAAGCTCCTCGGTCGCGCCGCGCGTGTCCTCGCGGGAGCGCATCACCCGGGGCGACAGCAGCACCAGCAATTCGGTGCGGGCGGCGTCGTCGGTGGTGGCGGAGAACAGGTGACCGAGCACGGGAAGGTCGCCCAGCAGCGGCACGCCGCCCTTGCCTTTGTTACGGGTGTCGCGGATCAGCCCGCCCAGGGCCACGGTCTCGCCCGACTGCACCGCCACCGTCGAGGCGATGCGGCGCTGGCGGATGGTGGGGCTGTCGATGTTGGACGAGGTGGTGGCGGCGACGTCCGAGACCTCCTGCTCGATGTCGAGGAACACCAGCCCGCTGGCGTTGACCCGGGGCGTCACCCGGAGAATGACGCCGGTGTCGCGAAACTGGATGGTGTTGACGATGGGCGCCTGGGCCTCGACGACGCTGCGCGCCTGCTGCACCGCCACCGGCACCTGATCGCCCACCTGGAGCACCGCCGTCTGGTTTCCCAGCACCATCAGGGTGGGAGCCGAGATGACGTTGACGTTGGTGACGCTCGACAGCGCGTTCAGAACCACGCGGGCGTCGGTCCCTTGCAACGCGAACGAGAAGCCGGGGAACGCCGAGCTCACCGCCCCCGAGGCCAACGACGAGAAGGTGGCGGAGACGTCGCCCTTGCTGAAGAACCACTGCAGGCCGTAGCGCAGGTTGTCGTTGAGGGTCACCTCGGCAATGGTGGCCTCGACCAGCACCTGCAACGGCAGGATATCGAGACGGCGCACCGCCTGCTCGATGGTCTTGAACTCCTCGGGGCTGGCGAGAATGACCAAGGCGTTGTTGGCCTCGTCGGCGACGATGCGGGCGCCGTGCTCCAGCACCGAGACGGTGGCCGCCACCGGCCCCTCGGCCTCGGCGGCGGGCTGGCGCCGGTCCAGCAGGGGGGACGCACCGCCCGGCGAGGACTGCGTGCGTTCAGGTTGGCGCTGGGTCCGGCGCGGCAAGGGCGCCGCCGCCAGCGAGGCGGTGGCCGAGCGGCTACCGAACAGACCGTCCAGCACCATGGCGAGATCGGCGGCACGGCCATTCTGCAGCGCGATGACGTGCAGCCGCCGCCCGCCGCCAGATGCCTCGCCGGCACGGTCGAGGTTCTCCACCCAGCGCCGCGCCTGCCCGAGATAGTCGGGGTTGGTGGCGATGGCCAGCACCGAATTCAGCCGCTCCACCGGCGTGAAGCGCATCATGTTCTTGAGCGGCCCTGTGCCGCCTTCGCCGAACAAGCCGCCCAGTTCGCCGGCCACCGCCTTGGCGTCGGAGTGGCTGAGGGGGATCAGCGCGAAGGACATGCCGCGCAGCCAGTCGACGTCGAAGATATCGACCATGTCGCGCATGGCCCGGCGCTCCTGGCCGGTGCCTGAGAACATCAGGATGTTGCGGGCGTCGTCGGCCTGCAGCACCGCGCCGGGCGGCGCCATGGGCTCCAGCATCTTTTTCATCTCGCCGGCCGAGACGAAGGCCAGCGGCACGATCTCGACGCCGTAGCCGGCCGGGCGCTCGTCGGGAGCGGGCAGCAGGCGAGCCTCGCCGCCCACCCGGGGGGCATCCTCGTAGGGCACCACCTTGAGGGTGCCGCCGACCTCGACCATGGCGATACCGTGCAGGCGCAGCACCGTCTCCAGGGTGGCGAAGGCGGCATCCCTCGACATGGGCTGGCTGGTCTGCACCGTCACCGTGCCCTGCACCTTGGGAGAGACCACATAACGCCGTCCCAGGATGTCGCCCAGCACCGCCTTCAACACGGCGCGCAGGTCGGCCTCGACGAAGCTGAAGGTGATGTCGCCGTTCTCGGTGGTGAGGGCCTCGACCTTGGGCTTGGGCCGGGCGAAGCGGCCGGTGCCCTCGACCATCAAGGTGTCGCGGCGCTTGTCCGAGCCGCCGGTCAGGGCCGAGGTCTCCACCGGCGGCGGCGCCTCGGCGACAGGCTCGTCGGGACGGGCGGCGGCGGTGGCGTCCCAAGCGGGCGGTCGCGCCGGCTGCGTGCACGAGGCGAGGAACACGAAGAGGCCGAGGACGACGAGAGGGTGCAAGACGGCCTCATTGCGGAGAGATGGCGAGGAGGCAGATATGCCCGCCCCACGGTCACGGCAATGCGGCCGAGCGGCCTAGCGCGGAGGGGGGCGTACGGCCTTGACCGGGCGCAGGTCGGCCTCGAATGCCTCGGCGCCACGGGTGAGACGGATGCGGCCGGGCAGCACCTGGGCGACGGTCCAGCCCTGCACCTGCCCCCCCTCGACCAGGGACACCAGATCCTTTATCCCCTCCACCTCGACCAAGGCGATGCGGCGGCCGCCGTTAATGGCGATGCCGGCCAGCGACAGACGCGGCCCGGCCTGCTGTACCAGGCGAACCGCGGTGCCGCGCCGCCCACGGCTGAACAGCGGCCGCTCCAGCGTCTCGGCGAAGGCCTCGACGGCGGGCAGCGGGACGGCAGCCGGTGGCTCGACCGGCACGACGGGTGCTTCGATGACGCCGATACCCGCCGTCGGCTCCATGGTGGCGGCGGCCAGCAGAAGGACCGCGGCGGCGATCGAGGACAGCAGCGCGAGGGCGAGGCGGCTCATGGCGCATCCAGCCGGGCAAAGGCGAAGAGGTCGAGACGGGCGGCGAGCAGGTCGTCGCGCTGGGCCGGGCGCAGCGACAAGGTGTCGAGTACCATGGGCGGCCGGTCGCCTTCCAGAGTGTGCAGCAAGCGCTGCAAGGCGGGCAGCGGCGCCTCCAACTCGGCCTTGAGCACGATGCGGCGGAACGGGCCGTCATCGACCGAGGGCAGCACCTGGACGCTGGACAGTGTGGCACCGGCCTCCGCCGCCGCCGCCTTCAGGCGATCCTGCACCTGCGCCGCCGCCAGGGCGTCGCTGGCACCGCCGAACAGGCTGGCGGCGGAGGTCCGGCGCGCGGCCAGCGCCGTTTCCAATTCCCCGGCGCCCTCGGCCGCCGCCACGACCTGCGCCAGCCGCTGCCCCGCAGTGGTGACGGCCTCGCCGGCTTCGGTCCAGCGTTCCACCAGGGGAGCGATGGCGGCGAACCAGACGGCGGCGAGCAGGCCGGCAACGAGAAGGATGGCGGCGAGACGCCTCATTTCTCCTCCTCCGTCGGCAGCTTCGCCACGATGTTGGTCCGCAGCTTCGCCACGATATGGAAGCGCTCGTGCCCGGCCTCCTGAACCACGGGAGCGCGGAACTCGGCACGGTGGAGGATGGCCGACTGCTCCAGCTGCCGCACCACCGCGGAGGCCGAAGGGGCATAGCCCCACAGTTGCGCCTCGCCGTCGGCTATTTCAAGCTGGGTCAGCCAGACCTCGTCGGGCAGGGCGCGGGTCAACTCGTCGAGCAGCAGCACCATGGCCGGGCGGGTGGCCTTGCGCTCGGCCAGGGCGAGGGCGTCACGGTCGAGAACGTCCAGCGCGCCCCGTAAATCAATCGCCGCTCCGGCGCGGCCCCGGGCGAGGGCCGCCTCGGCGTCGAGGTGGCGGGCCGTTTCCTGCCGGCGGTCGAGTCCGACGGCGAAGGCCGCCGGCAGCATCAGCACAGCCGCCATCGCCAGGGCAAAGGCCAGGCGATCCCGCCGCCCGGAGCCGGCCACCGGCAGCAGGTTGAATCGATGCGCCGAAGGCGCCGCCGCCTCGATGGCCACCGGCACGATTCCCGCCGCCCTGGCCTCGGCCAGTGCCTGCTCCACGGCGGCGCGGGGAGCCAGCAGCATCTCCACCGTGATGTGGCCGCCGCCACGCTCGACCACGACGCAGTCGAACAGCACCTCGGCGGCGGTGAAGGGGGTCTGGCGGTCCATCTCGAAGGCCAGCGCCGCCCGCAGGTCGCCGGCCGCCGCCTCGGGCAGCACCAGACGGCGCCACAGGGCGGTGCCCTCGGGCAGCCGCAGCACCGGCCCGCGACGGCGGGCCGGCAGCAGTGCGGTCAGTTCCGCGATCCACCAGCTGAGGAAACGGCGCAGGGCATCCATTGCGCGATGGTAGCGCGGCGACGCGCCAAGGGGGCCGGCTCAGAAGGTGACCGGGCTTTCCATTTTCGGGGCGGCCACCATCTCCGGCCAGCGCCGCCCGTCGCCGGATGGGAAATCGAGGCGCAACCGCACCAGCAGCGGCAGGCTCACCGGGTCGGCCCAAACGTCGTGCCATAGCGGCGGGCGCCCGGGCTGCAAGGTGCCGTAATAGGAGAAGCGCCCGCCGGCCAGCCGGTCCAGCAGCACGGTGGATCGGCCCCGGGCCAGTGCGGCGAAGGGCAGCCGCTCGGCCGGATCGAGGGCAGCACTCACCGCCTCCAGGGCACCGCCGGCCAGGCGCAGTTCGAACGCGGTCTGCCGCCCGGTGCCCATGGGACCGAGCGATACCAGACGCAGCCGATCCGGCTCGCCGGCAAAGGCGATGCGCTTCCCGTCGGCCGCCGGCCACGCCTCGGACACCAGGCGGCGAACCAGAAGATGCGCGGCGGCCAGCCGCCGGCTCTGCTCCGCCCGCGCGCCGGCCTCGCGCCAGCCCTTCAGCGCCATCGAGGTCGCTCCCCCGGCCAGCAGCATCACCAAGGCGAACAGGGCGGCGGCGACCAGGACCTCCAGCAGGGTGAAGCCGGAACTCCCTCTTCCCACGGGGGAGAGAGCCATGCCGCTACCGCGCATCGCCTTCCCCCAGCCGCCACGTGGTCAGCGTCACCACTCCCACCGTCGCCCTGACCTCGTACAGCGGCGGCACTCCGGGGCTGACCAGCGTCCACTGCGCCGATTGTTCTAGCGCCGATTGCGCCGCCAGCACCTCCTGCAACCGCTGTTCGGCAATGCGGGCGGCAGTGGCGGCGCTGGAGAAGGCCTGGAACAGCCCGGCCAAGGACAGCGACAGCACCGCCAGCGCCGCCAGGACCTCCAGCAGGATCCAGCCGCCCGGTGGCCGGCGAGGGACTTCAATACGCCGAGGCATGACGACGGCGAACTCCGCCGGTGAGCAGTTCCACCGCCACCGACCACGCCTCGTCGCCGGCCGACACCACCACCTGCCCGCCGGTGGAGCTGCCGTCGGGATAGAACAGGATATCGGCCTGCGGCCCGGCGATGGCGACGCCTTCGGGTAGGCGGTCGCTGTAGCTGTTGTCCACCCGCCAGTGGCGCCGCGTCTCGTCGATGGCGACACGCACGATGCGGTTGCGCGCCATGGCCAGGTCGTGCGCCTGCATCAACGCGGCGGAGAGGTCATCGGCGACACCCTCGGCGCGGAAATGCAGCAGTGCCTTGCCGAGATAGGGCGGCGCCAGGGCGGCCAGCAGGCCGACCACGGTCAGTACCACCAGAAGTTCAAGCAATGTGAAGCCGTTGCGCATGGTCGTCCTTGGTCCTTACCAACTGGTGACGTCCTGATCCTCGCCCTCACCGCCTTCGCGGCTGTCGGCGCCCAGGGAATAGAGGTCGTAGGCGCCGTGGCGCCCGGGGATGCGGTAGACCCACGGCTTGCCCCAGGGGTCGAGCAGCGAGTCCTTGCGCTTGAGGTAGGGGCCGTCCCAGGCCACCGCGCCGGCCGGCTTCTCCACCAGGGCGATCAGGCCGTCCTTCTCGCTGGGATAGCGGCCGGACTTCAGCCGGTAGAGGTCGAGCACGGTGGAGAGGTTCTGCACCTGGATGCGGGCGGCGTCGGCCTTGGCGGTGCCGAGATGCTTCAGCACCTGCGGCGCCGCGATGGCCATCAGCATGCCGAGGATGGCCAGCACCACCAGCAGTTCGAGCAGGGTGAAGCCGCCTTGCGGCGAATGACGGTCCGGCATCGCGTCCTCCTCACATGGCCAAATCGTTGACGCCCAGCACCGCCAGCAGGATGGCGGCGATGACGCCGGCCACCAGCACGCCCAACACCAGCGTCATGGCCGGCCCCAGCAGGGCCAGACCGCGCGTCACGAGACGCTGGCAGCGTTCGTCCAGCAGGTCGGCGGCACGAACCACCATCTCGTCGAGGCGGGCGGTCTCCTCGCCCACCGCCAGCAGGCGGGCGGCCACCGGCGGAAACCACGCCCGGGCGGCCAGGGGCTCCACCAATCCACGGCCGTGCTTGAGGCTTTCGGCGGCACGCTCCACCGCTTCGGCCACCTCGGCGTTGCCCAGGGTGCCCTTGAGGATCCCCAGCGCCGCCAGGAGCGGCACGCCATTGACAAGCAGGGTGCCGAGCCCGCGCAGCAGCCGCGCCACCTCCAACTCGGCCAACAGCGGCCCCAGCAGCGGCAGCGCCAACAGGCGGCGATCGAGGGCCTGCCGCAGCGTCAGGTCGCTGCGGCTGCGCACCACGACGGCGGCGCCGAACACCAGCAGCAGCGGCAGCAGCCACCACCACGTCGCCACCGCATCGCTGCCGGCCAGCACCATGCGGGTGGGCAGCGGCAGGGCGCGGTTGGCCTGCTCGAACAGGGGGCGGAATTGCGGAATGACCACCCCGACCAGCACCGCCACCGTGCCCATGGCGCCCACCAGCAGCAGCACCGGGTAGATCAGCGCGGTAACGATGGCGTCGGTCAGCGCCAGCGAGCGCTCGTGGAACTCGGCCAGCCGCGACATGACCACTTCCAGCGCGCCGGCCGCCTCGCCCGCCCGCACCATGCCGACGGCGAAGCGCGGGAAGACGCGCGGCTCGGCCGCCATGGCGTCAGCCAGGGAAGCGCCGCCGCGCACCGCCGCCAGCAGCCGCGCCGCCACCTTGGCCGACCGCG
>CAJANL010000129.1 GCA_903941105.1 uncultured Rhodospirillaceae bacterium | reverse complement strand
TCGAGGTTGATCAGGCCGGGCATGATCATCAGGTCGGTGACGCCGCGCACGCCCGAATACAGCACGTCGTCGGCCATCTTGAAGGCGTCGGCGAAGGTGGTGCGCTCGGTGGCGACCCGGAACAGGTTCTGGTTGGGGATGATGATCAGGGTGTCGACGTACTGCTGCAGCTCCTCGATGCCGGCCTCGGCGGTGCGCATGCGGTGCGCGCCCTCGAAGTGGAACGGCTTGGTGACCACGCCCACCGTCAGGATGCCCTTCTCGCGAGCGGCGCGGGCGATGACCGGCGCGGCGCCGGTGCCGGTGCCGCCGCCCATGCCGGCGGTGATGAACACCATGTTGGCGCCGCCGATCTGGCCGAGGATCTCTTCGATGCTCTCTTCGGCGGCGGCCCGGCCGATGTCGGGGCGCGAACCGGCGCCGAGACCTTGGGTGGCGGCGGTGCCGAGCTGGATGCGCCGCTCGGTGCGGCTTTGGCCCAACGACTGGGCGTCGGTGTTGGCGACCATGAATTCGACGCCTTCAAGGCGCGACAGGATCATGTTGTTGACGGCGTTGCCGCCGGCGCCGCCGACACCGATGACGGTGATCCTCGGCTTGAGTTCGTTGGGAACCCCGGGCAGGAAATTGAGCATCTTTCTGTCCTCCGCGCGTATCGGCCGGTGCGTTGCCGGCCTTGGTTTGATTTAGAAATTCCGTTTCAACCAACGTCCTATGCGCCCCAGCCCCGGGCCGGAGTCCCCGCCTTCCGCCACCGCCTGGCGCCGGCCGCGGGTGGGCGCGGGGGCGTGGGCGAGGGCGTAGCGGATCAGTCCGGCACAGGCGGAAAAGGCCGGACCGCCCGTGGCTTCGGGCAATCCCTGCAGGCCGACGGGACGCCCCAGCCGGACCTGCTTGTCGAGAACGAGACCGGCCAGTTCGCGCACGCCCTGCATCTGGCTGGCGCCGCCGGTCAACACGACGCGGCGCCCGGCGAGCTTGTCGAAGCCGCCATGCTCAAGATGGGAGCGCACCAGCTCGAAGGTCTCTTCGAGCCGTGGCTGGATGATCTGGATCAGCATGGAGCGCGGCACGCTGTTGGCGGCGCCGTCCTCGTCCTCGCCCACCAGCGGTACCTTGAGGATCTCGCGGTCGTCGGCGGCGGAGGGGATGGCCGAGCCGTACAGCGTCTTCATGCGCTCGGCGCTGGCCAGCGGCGTCGAGAGGCCGCGGGCGATATCGTTGGTGACGTGGGCTCCCCCCACCGCGATGACGTCGGTGTGCACCAGCTGGCCGCCGAGGAATACCGCCAGCGAGGTGGTGCCGCCCCCCATGTCGATGCAGGTGACGCCCAGTTCCTTCTCGTCCTCCACCAGGCAGGCGAGGCCGGCGGCATAGGGGCTGATCACCCGGGCCTCGATGTCGAGGTGGCAGCGGTTGACCACGGTCGAGAGGTTGCGCACCGGTCCGACGGCAGCCGAGATGACGTGGATGGCCACGCCCAGGCGCTCGCCGAACATGCCGCGCGGGTCGCGGACGCCCTCGTTGCCGTCGATGGTGTATTCCACCGGGATGGCGTGGATCAGTTCGCGTTCGGCGCTTTCGTGATGGGCGCGGCCATGCTCCAGCATGCGGCGGATGTCGGCCTCGCCCACCGGGTGGCCGTTCATGGCCACCTCGACCTTGACGTTGGCCGAATGGGGCTGGCCGCCGGCGATGTTGACCACCACGGTGCGCACCCGCTCACCCGCCATCTCCTCGGCGGCGTCCACCGAGGCGCGGATGGAGTGTTCGAGCACCTCCATGTCGACCACGGCGCCGTTGCGCATGCCGCGTGCCACCTGATGGCCGATCCCGGCAATGCGCGGCACGCCGTCGTCCTGGACGCGCGCGAGGAAGCAGGCCACTTTCGTGGTCCCGACATCCAGGGCGGCGATCAGTCCGTTGCGCACGTCGGTGGTCCCCCTATTGCCGCTCGGCCGTTTGCTCGTGCTCGGGCTTGAGCACCAGCCGGTCGGGCAGTCGCAGATCGATCATGGCGATGCGGCGGCTGGTCAGGGACCGCTCGCGGTCGAGCTCGGCCAGGCGGTGCCATGCCGCTTCCGCGTCACTTTCGGGCAACCGCACTTCGAGGCCGCGCTCGGCGTCGTCGAACTTGAGGTTCCAGCGGCGGCTGCCGACCCGCACCGCCGCCTTGACGCGCGACGCCAGTTTGGGTTCGGAGGCCAGCATGGTCATCAGTTCGGCGGCGTGGGCCGGGGCGCCGTCGCCCACCACCAGCGGCAAGTCCTCGAATCCCTGGATGTCGCCGGGGATCTGGTGGCCGTCGCGATCGACCAGGGTAAAGTTCTTGCCTTGCTGCCACAGCGCCACCGGCTGGCGTTCGACGATGGCGAGGTGGACGGCGCCGGGCAGGCGGCGCTCGACGGCGGCGACGCGCACCGAGGGAATCGCCTCCAGCCGGTCCTTCACCACTGCGAGGTTGACGCCCAGGATGGGGTCGCCGTGGCGGACGCCCAGTGCCGCCAGAATCTGGTCGGCCGGCGTGCGGCTGCGGCCGGAAACCGTGATCTCCTCGATACGGAAGCCGGCGTCGGCGGTGAGGCGCAGGATGGATTGACCGGTCTCGCGCACAATTCGCTGCGGCGTGCCCTGGTGCCACAGCACCCCGACCGCCACCAGCAGGGCGGTGGTGAGGACGCCGCCCGCGATCAGCTTCTGCAGCGCGGTGAAGCGTATCCGGACGCGCGGCAGCTTGCGCTTGGGCTTGGCCGGCTTGGGCTCGGAGCCGCGCATCCCCGTCACGTCGCGGCGCGGCCGGTGAACGCCACCGGGGCGGTCGTCGGGGGTGATGACGATGTCGCTTGAGCTCACGCGTCGCATGCTGCGATCTCCCCCATGCCATCCCTGGCTACGCCGGCCCGCACACCGATGCGGCGGATTTCCCAATGCAGGTCGACACCCGAGGTCGCCAGCACACGGCCGCGAACCTCTTCCCCCAGGTCCTCGATGTCGGCGGCGGTGGCGTCGCCCAGATTGATCAGGAAGTTGCAGTGCTTCTCGCTGACCTGGGCGCCGCCCTTGACCATGCCCCGGCAGCCGGCGCGGTCGATCAGCTCCCACGCCTTGGCGCCTTCGGGGTTGGCGAAGGTCGAGCCGCCGGTGCGGGCGCGGGTCGGCTGCGCCTCTTCCCGCTTGGCGCGGATATCGGCCATGCGCGCCGAGACCTCGGCCTTGTCGCCCGCCTGGCCCTGAAGGGTGGCCGAAAGGAACAGCCAATCTTCCGCCACGCCGCAGCGACGATAGCCGAAGCTCATCTCGGCCGGCGTCAGGGTGCGGAGGTTGCCGCCGCGATCCATGGCCTCGACCGCCAGGGTCACATCCTTCATTTCGCCACCGAAGGCGCCGGCGTTCATGCGCAACGCGCCGCCGATGGTGCCCGGCACACCGGACAGGAATTCCAGCCCGGCGATGCCGCTTTCCAGTGCCGTCAAGGCCACCGTCATGTCGAGGGCGGCGGCGCCGGCGGTGATGACGGTGCCGTTCATCGCCAACTCGGCGAAGGGACCGGTCATGCGGATCACCACGCCGGGGACGCCGCCGTCGCGCACCAGCAGATTGGAGCCGACCCCGATCACCGTCACCGGCACCTCGGGGGGCAGGGCGGCGAGCAGGGTCGCCAGATCGTCACGGTCGGCGGGACGGAACAGCACCTCGGCCGGGCCGCCGACGCGGAACCATGTCAGCGAGCCCAAGGGCGCATCGAAGGCGATCCGCCCGCGCACCGCGGGCAGCGCCTCACGCCAGTCACCCTTGCGCACGGCCGTCATCATTCGCCGGCCTCCTTGCGGGGGGGAAGGGCATCGAGCTCGCCGGGCAGGGCATGCGCCCAGGTGGTGACGCTGCCGGCGCCCAGGCACACCACCAGATCGCCGGAGCGGGCGATGTCGTTGACCATGGCGGCGAGTTGCTTCGGCTCGGAAAGGGCGAGAACATGACGGTGGCCGTGTTCCTGCAGGCCGCGCACCAGATTGTCCTTGTCGAAGCCGGCCATGGGCTGCTCGCCGGCGGCATAGACATCGGCGACGATCACCGTGTCGGCGTCGTTGAAGCAGGTGCAGAACTCGGCGAACAGGCTGGACAGGCGCGAGTAGCGGTGCGGCTGAACCACGGCCACCACGTTGCCGGTCGAAGCCGAGCGGGCCGCCTTCAGCACGCAGGCGATCTCCACCGGATGGTGGCCGTAGTCGTCGATGACGGTGATGCCGCGGGTCTCGCCGGTCTTGGTGAAGCGCCGCTTGACGCCGGCGAAGTTGGCCAGCGCCGCCGTCACCACGTCGTCCGACAGGCCGAGCTCGTTGGCCACCGCCACGGCGGCCAGCGAATTCTGCACGTTGTGCTCGCCGAACATGGGCAGGCGCAGGTCCGAGATGGTGCGCTGCTCGCCGGTCACCCGGTCGGTGAGCACCGCGTCGTAGCGGGCGCCGGTCGAGCCGATGCGCAGGTTGGTGGCGCGCACCATGGCTTGCGGGCTGAAGCCGTAGGTGACGATCTTGCGGTCGAGCACCTTGGGGATCAGCGCCTGGACCTCGGGGTGGTCGATGCACAGGCAGGCGAAGCCATAGAACGGGATGTTCTCGACGAAGGTGCGGAAGGCGTCGCGCAGCCGGTCGAAGCTGCCGTAGTAGTCCATGTGTTCGGGGTCGATGTTGGTCACCACCACCACGGTGGAGGGCAGCTTGATGAAGCTGCCGTCGGATTCATCGGCCTCGACCACCATCCAGTCCGAGGCGCCGAGGCGGGCATTGGTGCCATAGGCGTTGATGATGCCGCCGTTGATCACCGTCGGATCGAGGCCGGCGGTATCGAACAGCTGGGCGATCAGGCTGGTGGTGGTGGTCTTGCCGTGGGTGCCACCGATGGCGATGGCGTTCTTGAGCCGCATCAGCTCGGCCAGCATCTCGGCCCGGCGCACCACCGGCACCAGCTTGGCCCGCGCCGCCACCAGCTCGGGATTCTCCGACTTCACCGCCGAGGACACCACCACGACGCGGGCATCGCCCAGGTTCTCGGCGGCATGGCCGATGTGGATGACGATGCCCTTCTTGCGCAGGCGTTCGACATTGTAGTTGTCGGCGATGTCGCTGCCCTGAACCGTGTAGCCCAGGTTGTGCAGGATTTCGGCGATACCGGACATGCCGATGCCGCCGATGCCGACGAAATGGATGGTGCCGATGGACAGCGGCATCGTCCTCATGGGGTGCTCCTCGCAAACAGGTCGGCCACCACGTCGGCCAGGCGTGCCGCCGCGTCCGGCCGGCCGGCCGCTCGCGCGCACCCCGCCGCCCGGGCAAGAGTCCCGGGCTGGGTGAACAGGGATTGAAGTCGTGCCGCCACCGCCTCCGGCGTGAAGGCGTCCTGCGGCATCAGCCAGCCGCCGCCCGCCTCGTCGAAGGCGTGGGCGTTGGCCGTCTGGTGGTCATCTATGGCGTGCGGATATGGCACCAGTATGGCAGGCCGCCCCAAGGCGGTCAGCTCCGCCACCGTCGAGGCACCGGCGCGGGCGATGACCAGATGGGCGGCGGCCAGGCGCTTGGGCACATCGTGGAAGAAGCTTTCCAGCGTGGCGGCGATGCCGGTGCCGGCATAGGCGGCCCGCACCGTGTCGAGGTCCTCGGGACGGCACTGCTGGCTCACCGACAGGCGGGCGCGGATGGTCTCGGGCAGGCGGGCCAATGCCGCCGGGACGACCTCGGACAGCACGCGCGCCCCCTGGCTGCCGCCCAACACCAGCAGCGAGACCGGCGCGGTCTCGTCCAGCGGCGGATAGGGCGCGTCGCGCAGGGCTGCCACAGCGGCGCGCACCGGCATTCCGGTATGCACCACCTTGCCCTTGAGGCGCTCGTCCATGTGCGAAACCTCGCCGAACGAGGTGGCGATACGGCGCACCTTGCCGGCCAGCAGGCGGTTGGCGCGGCCGAGCACCGCATTCTGTTCGTGAAGCGCCGATGGGCAGCCGGTCAGCGCCGCCGCCACCATGGCCGGCACCGAGGCATAGCCGCCGAAGCCCACCACCGCGGCGGGCCGCAGGCTCTTCAGCAGCCGGCGGGCCTGGATGACGCCCAGGCCCAGCTCCAGCACCGCCCGGATCCTGGCGACGAGGCCACGCCCGGCGATGCCGCCGGCGGCGATACGGTGGGTTTCAATGGCGCCCAGCGCACCGCCATAGGCCTGGCCGCGCCGGTCGGTGATCAACGCGAGGCGATAGCCGCGCGCCGTCAGATCCACGGCGAGCGCCTCGGCGGGAAAGACGTGCCCCCCGGTGCCGCCGGCCGTCAGCAGGATCAGGGGAGAGGTCATGTGTTCAACCCCTCGGTGCCATAGCGGGTGCGAGTCAGCGCCAGCACCATGCCCATGCCCAGGGCCAGGGCCAGCATGGACGAGCCGCCATAGGAGATGAACGGCAACGTCATGCCCTTGGTGGGCATCAGGCGCAGGGTCGAGGCCATGTTGATGATGGCCTGCAAGCCGAACTGCACCAGCAGCCCGGCGGTGGCCAGCACCACGAACAGGTTGTCCTCCTTGAGGATGCGCGAGAAGCCGCGCAGCACCACGAAGGCGAACAGCGCCACCACCACCAGGCACAGGCCGACGCCGAACTCCTCGCCGCCCACTGCCAGGATGAAGTCGGTGTGGGCGTCGGGCAGCACCAGCTTGACGCGGCCCTCGCCGGGGCCACGGCCGAATAGCCCGCCGTTGCGGAAGGCGTTCAAGGCGGTGGTCACCTGGAAGGCGTCGCCGCCGCTGGGGTCGATAAAGCGGTCGATGCGGGACTGGACATGGTGGAAGGTGAAATAGGCGCCGATGCCACCGAACAGTCCCAACACCAGCAGCCCCACCACCAGCGCCATGGGCAGGCCGGCCAGGAAGAACTGGGCGCCCCAGATGGCAGAGACGATCAGGGTCTGGCCGACATCGGGCTGCAGCAGCAGCAGCAGCGCCACGATGCCGTAGAGCGCGGTGGCGATGGTCTTGCCCGGGAAACCGGGGTTGAGTCGTGCCTCGGCGAACATCCAGGCCGCCACCACGGCGAACATGGGCTTGACGAATTCCGACGGCTGGATGGACATGCCGGCCAGGCTGAGCCAGCGCCGGGCGCCCTTGACCTCGGCCCCCAGCACCAGCACGGCCACCAGCATGATCACAGCGCCGAGCAGGCCCACCACCGCCAGGCGGCGGATCTGTTTCGGCGTGCACAGCGACACCCCCAGCATCACCGCCAAGGCCGGCGCCAAGAAGACGAACTGGCGACGCACGAAGTGGAAGCTGTCGGCGCCGATGCGCTCGGCCACCGCCGGGCTGGCCGCCATGGTCAGCATCAGGCCGACGCCCACCAGGATGAACAGCGCCGCGATGGTCCAGCGGTCGACGGTCCACCACCAGCGGCCGAGAACGGAGGTGTCGGTACGGCCGAAGGACAGGCTCATGGCGCCCTCCGTCCGGGGATGGCGCCGACCAGCTGGCGGAAGGTCTCGCCGCGATGCTCGAAGCTCTTGAACTGGTCCCACGAGGCGCAGGCCGGCGACAGCAGCACCACCGCGCCCTCGTGACCGTCCGAAACGGCGAGGTTGCGCGCGGCGGCAACCGCCTTGGCCAGTTCGCCGCAGCGGGTGTAGGGCACCTTGCCGTCGAGGGTGGCGGCGAACGCCTCGGCCGCCTCGCCGATCAGAAAGGCGTGGACGATGCGGTGGAACTGCGGCTCCAGGGCGGCGATGCCGCCGTCCTTGGCCTGACCGCCGATGATCCAGTAGATGCGGTCGTAGCACACCAGCGCCTTCTCGGCGGCGTCGGCGTTGGTGGCCTTGGAGTCGTTGACGTAGAGCACGTCGTCGATCTCGGCCACCAGCTCCTGGCGATGGGCGAGGCCGGGATAGCTGGCGAGGGCGGTGATGATCGCCTCGGCCGTCAGTCCGTCGGCCCGCGCCGCGGCGAACACGGCGCAGGCGTTCTGCCCGTTGTGGCTGCCGGGCAGGCGGGTGATGCCGGTGAGGTCGGCGACGGCGCGGCCGTCCTCCAGCAACAGGCCGTCAACCGCCGAGATGCCCTTGGCCAGCACGCGCTGGGACGAGATGCGCACCACCTTGAGGCCCCGGCCCTCGACCTCGTCGGCGATGGCACGGCAGTGTTCGTCGTCGGCTCCGATCACCGCGGTGCCGCCCGGCTTGAGTTGCCGGAACAGGCGGCGCTTGGCCTCGACATAGCCCGCCATGCCGCCGTGGCGGCCGAGATGGTCGGGGGTGATGTTGAGCAGGATGGCCACGTCGAGCGACAGGGTGTCGACCAGTTCGAGCTGGTAGGAGCTGAGTTCCAGCACGTAGCGGCCGTCGGCGTCCAGTTCGGGCATGTCGAGCGCCGCGGTGCCGAGATTGCCGCCCGCCGCCACCGCACGGCCGCACCGGTCGAGGACATGGGCCAGCAGGGTGGTGGTGGTGGATTTGCCGTTGGTGCCGCTGACCGCGAGGAAATGCGCCTCCGGCTTGGCCAGGGCCAGCAGCTCGACGTCGCACAGGATCGGGATGCCCAGCGCCCGCGCCCGGTCGGCGACCGCATGCGGCCTGGGATGGGTGTGGGCGATGCCCGGGCTCCACACCAGCAGGGCGGCCTTGGCGAGGTTGATCACCAGCGGGTCGGCGATGGGGATGGCGGCCTCGGCACCGGCGCGGCGGGCGCCGTCCTCGTCATCCCACGCGATCACTCCAGCGCCCCCGGCCATCAGGGCGCGCGCCGTGGCCAGCCCGGACTTGCCGAGCCCCATCACCGCCACCGCCTTGCCCTTGAGGGAGGGAACCTGGATCATCGCCCGTGCCCCTAACGCAGCTTCAGGGTGGCGAGGCCGGCTAGCCCCAGGATACTGGCGATGATCCAGAAGCGGATCACCACGGTGGGCTCGGCCCAGCCCTTCTTTTCGAAGTGGTGGTGCAGCGGCGCCATGCGGAACACCCGCTTGCCGGTCAGCTTGAACGAGACCACCTGGACGATGACCGAGACGGTCTCCAGCACGAACAGGCCGCCGACGATGGCCAGCACCAGTTCGTGCTTGGTCACCACCGAGACGGCGCCCAAGGCGCCGCCCATGGCCAGCGAACCGGTGTCGCCCATGAACACCATGGCCGGCGGGGCGTTGAACCACAGGAAGCCGAGGCCGGCTCCCACCAGGGCGCCGCAGAACACTGCCAGTTCCCCCGAGCCGGCGACGTAATGGATCTGCAGGTAGTTGGCGAACACCGCGTGGCCGACCAGGTAGGCGATCACCGCGAACACCCCCGAGGCGATCATCACCGGCACGATGGCCAGGCCATCCAGCCCGTCGGTCAGGTTGACCGCGTTGGAGGCCCCCACCACCACCAGCACCGCGAAGGGCAGGTACAGCCAGCCGAGCTGGATCAGCACCGCCTTGAGGAACGGCACCGCCATGGCGCCCGACATGGGCTCGCGCTGCAGGGCCATCACCCAGCCGGCGGCGATCAGGGCGATGGCGATCTGGCCGGCCAGCTTCAGCTTGCCCGGCAGTCCCTTGGTGTTCTTCTTGGAGACCTTGAGGAAATCATCGAGGAAGCCGATCAGGCCGTAGCCCAGGGTGACCATCAGCACGATCCACACATAGTGCGATCGCAGGTCGGCCCACAGCAGGGTGGCCACCACCAGAGCGATCAGGATGAGGAACCCGCCCATGGTGGGCGTGCCCTTCTTGGTTAGCAGGTGGCTTTCGGGGCCGTCGAGGCGGATGGGCTGGCCCTGCTTCTGCCATTTGCGCAGCCAGGTGATCAGCGCCGGCCCGATGAGGAAGGCCACCAGCAGGGCGGTGACCACCGCGCCGCCGGTGCGGAAGGTGAGGTATTTGAAGAGGTTGAACACGCCGACCTGATCGGCCAGCGGATAGAGCAGGTTGTAAAGCATCCGTCCCTATTCCCCCTCGATCAATGTCTTGACCACGTCGCCCATGCGGCTGCCCGCCGAGCCCTTCACCATCACCACGTCGCCCGGCCGTATCGCCGCCTTGACCAGCGGCGCCGCCTCTTCCGCCGAGGCGGCGTGGCAGCCGCGCTTGTGCTCGGGAATGGCGGCGTAGAGCGATGCCATCAGCGGCCCGATGGTGAACACCAGGTCGGTGCGCCACGAGTCGATGGCCTCCGCCAGTCCGGCATGCAGGGCGGAGGCATCACGACCCAGATCCAGCATGTCGCCGAGGACGGCTATGCGGCGGGCGCCCTTGGCGGGACGTGCCGCGGCCAAGGTGGCGATGGCGGCCGTCATGGAGGCCGGAGAGGCGTGGTAGCTTTCGTCGATGACCTCGTACGAACCGTGGTCCATCCGCACCACGTGGCGCTGGCCGTACCCCTTGGGCGGAGTCATGTCGGCCAGCTTGCCGGCGGCCCGGTCGGGGTCGCCGCCGACGCTGCGCACCGCCAGCAGAACCGCCAGCGAGTTCATCGCCCAGTGCAGCCCCGGCACGCCGACGCGATAGGCTATCGCGTGGTCCTTCAGCAGGGCGAACACGGCGGTCTCGTCGGGGTCGATACCGCAGTCGAGCAGGCGGGCACTGGCATCGATATGGCTGCCGAACGACAGAATGGTTTCCACCCCGGCATGGCCGGCGGCGGCGGCCAGCCGGCGGAACTGGCGGTTGTCGCGGTTGAGCACCGCCACCCCGCCCGGCTCCAGACCGAGAAAGATCCCGGCCTTGGCGTCGGCGATGTCGTCGATGGTCTTGAAATGGGCGGTGTGTACGGTTTCCACGGTGGTGATAATGGCGACGTGTGGCCGTACCAGGCGTGTCAATGATGTGAACTCGCCCGGGTGACCAAGCTCGAATATGGCGAAGCGGGCCGAGCGCGGCAGCCGCGACAGGCTTAGCAGCACGTCACAGGGGCTGTTGTCCGAGCTGTCGCAGGCATGGGTCGCGCCCTGTTCGGCCAGCGCCAGCCGCAGCATTTCCTTGGTGCCGGTCTTGCCGATGCTGCCGGTGATGGCGATCACCCTGGCGGTGGATCGGGCACGGGCGGCGCGGCCCAGATCACCCAGGGCGGCCAGGGTATCCTTGACCAGCAGCAGGGCGGCGCCCGCGGGCAGCCCCTCGGGAACGCGCTCCACCAGGGCGGCGACAGCGCCGGCCGCCAGGGCTGTCGCCACATGGTCGTGGCCGTTGTCGTTGCAGCCTTTCAGTGCCACGAACAGGTCGCCGGGCACCACGCTACGGCTGTCGACGGCGACGCCCAGGGCCTCCCAGCCGGAATGCACCAGGGTGCCGCCGGTGGCGGTCGCGGCTTCCGTTCCGGTCCATAGCGCGCTCATGCCGCGCCTCCGTCGAACTCGGCCACCGCGGCGCGGGCCTCATCGGCGTCGTCGAACGGATGCACCGTAGCGCCGACGATCTGACCCGATTCGTGGCCCTTGCCGGCGATCACCAGCAGGTCGCCCGGTTCCAGCATGTCGACGGCGGTGCGGATGGCCAGGCGGCGGTCGCCGATTTCGTGAGCGTGGGGGCAGGCGGCCAGAATGGCCTTGCGGATGGCGCCGGCGCTCTCGGTGCGCGGATTGTCATCGGTGACGATGGTCTTGGTGGCGAGGCGGGCGGCAATGGCCCCCATCTGCGGCCGCTTGCCCGGGTCGCGGTCGCCGCCGCAGCCGAACACCAGGATCAGCCGGCGCATGGCGTGCGGTTCCAGCGCCGCCAGCACCGTTTCCAGGGCGTCGGGGGTGTGGGCGTAATCCACATAGACGGCGGCGCCGTTGTTGCGTTCCGCCACCTTCTGGAGGCGACCGGGCACGCCCTCCATGTGCTCGAAGGCGTCCAGCACCGCCGCCGGCTCGGCACCGGTGGCCACCGCCAGTCCCAGCGCGGCCAGGGCATTGTGGACCTGGAAGGTGCCGGCCAGCGGGAAGGCGACCTCGCAGCGGCGGCCCAGGATGTCGAGGGTCAGCAACTGGCCGTTGACCCCCGGCTGAGCCTGGATCAGCCGCAGCTCCCGGGCGCGGTAGCCATAGTTGAGCACGGTCTGGCCGCGGCTGGCGGCGATCTCGCGGATGTCGGCGGCCAGGGCGTCGTCGGCATTGACCACTACGGTGGCGTCGGCCGGCAGCAGTTCGGCGAACAGGCGCAGCTTGGCCTTGCCGTAGGCCGCCATGTCCGGGTGGTAGTCGAGATGGTCGCGGGTCAGGTTGGTGAAGGCGGCGACCTTCAATTTGACACCGTCCAGCCTGTACTGGTCGAGGCCGTGGCTGGAGGCCTCCATGCAGGCATGGGTGACGCCGAATTCAGCCAGCGCGGCCAGGGTCTTGTGCAGCCCGGCCGGATCGGGGGTGGTCAGACCGCCGGTGTTGCTCCAGCCCTCGGCGATGACCCCCAGGGTGCCGATGGCGGCGGCGCGGTGCCCCAGGCGCTGCCAGATCTGGCGATAGAAGGCGGCGGTCGAGGTCTTGCCGTTGGTCCCGGTCACCGCCACCATGGTCTCGGGCTGGCGCTGGTGGAAGGCGGCGGCCATCAGGGCGAAGCGACGCCGGGGGTTGCCGTCGGTGATCAGCGCCACGCCTGCCGGCAGTTTCAGCTTCGAGCCCTCGGGCGCCAGCACGGCGACGGCGCCGCCGGCCACCGCCTGCGGCACGAAATCACGTCCATCCGACTTGGTCCCCGGCAGGGCGGCGAACAGGAAGCCGGGTTTGACCGCGCGCGAATCGGCGGTCAATCCGGTGACATCCACGTCCTTGCTCAACGCCTTGCCCATCATTTCACTCAACCGCGGCAACTTCTTTACTCCCGAACCCGTGGGCCATGGCCTTGCCGCCGGGAGCCTGCGGCGAAACCGTGGGAAACGATTTCGGCATCAGGCCCATCAACGGGGCGACCTGCGCGATGACGCGCGCAATCGCCGGTGCCGCCGTCCAACCTGCGGTAATAAAGCCATGCGTTTCTTTCGTCGCTTGAGGCTCGTCGATCATCATCAGAACCGCGTAGCGCGGCGCATCGATGGGGAAGGCGGCGATGAAGGAGGACAGTACCGCCTTCTTTCTGTACGAACCGTTGACGGCCTTTTCGGCGGTGCCGGTCTTGCCGCCGACCTCGTAGCCGGGAACGTCGGCCTTCTTGCCGGTGCCGTCGGTGACGACGCTGCGCATCAGGATGCGCATGTGGTCCGACGTGCGCTTCTTGATGATGCGCTCGCCGGGGACGGGCTCGTCCTCGGGGCGGGCCAGGATGGTGGCGGGATGGAACTCCCCACCGTTCACCAGGGCCGCGATGCCGGTCACCATCTGCAACGGCGTGACCGAGAGGCCGTGGCCGAAGGCGATGGTCATGGTGTTGATCTCGCGCCACGGATGCGGCACCAGGGGCGCCGCCACCTCGGGCAGCTCGACGGCGGCCGGAGTCAGCAGGCCGGCCCGGCTCATGAAGTTCTTCTGCGCATCGGTGCCGGCCTCCATCGCCATGCGCGCCGAGCCGATATTGGAGGAGTGAATCAATATTTCGGGGACGCTCATCCAGCGGTGCTGGGCGTGGTCGTCGTGGATCTCGTGACTGCCGATCTTCAACGGGCGGGTGGCGTCGAAGCTGGAGTTGATGCCGATGCGGCCGGTGTCCAGCGCCATGGCGGTGTTGAACAACTTGAAGGTGGAGCCCATCTCATAGGCGCCTTTGGTGGCGCGGTTGAACATGGACGGGTCAGTGGCTGCGGGCGGGTCCTGGGGATCGAAGTCGGGCAGGCTGACCATGGCCAGCAGTTCGCCGGTGCGGACGTCCATCACCATGCCGGTGCCGCCCACGGCGCTGAATTCCCGCACTGCGCGGGCCAGTTCGTTGCGCACCACCGTCTGCACCCGGATGTCGAGCGACAGCTGGACGGGCTGATGTTCGGCGGTGAGGGCAGCATCGAAACGCTTCTCGATGCCGGCGATGCCTTTGTTGTCGATGTCGGCCATGCCGACGATATGGGCAGCGAGGGCACCGTGGGGGTAGACCCGCCTTTCGCCCTTCTCGAAGTACAACCCGGGTATTCCCAGGGCATTGACGTCATATTGCTGGCGCGGCGTCAGGTTGCGCCGCAGATAGACGAATTGCCGGCCCGCGGTCAGCTTGCCCTCGACCTCCGTCCGGTCGAGATCCGGCAGCACGGTGACCAGTTTGGCGGCGGCCTCGCGGGTGTCGAGCACCTCGTGCGCCTTGGCGTACAGCGAGACGGTAGGCAGCGAGGTGGCGAGAAGCTGGCCGTTGCGGTCGGTAATGTCGGCCCGTTCCATTTCCAGCCCTTCGGTGCGGGCCTGGGGCAGCGGGCGGGCCTTGGTGGGGGTGCGATCGAACACGGCGACGTCGACCATTCGCACGCCGACGACGGCGAAAGCGGCGAGGAACAGCACCGAGGTGGCCATCAGCCGTGCCCGTCCCGTCTCCAGGGCGCGCGCCCTGACCCCGTCTAGCCGCACCGCCGCCCTGGCCTGCAGATCCTCGCCGGCATGGAAGCTTTGCAGGGTACGTCGGGGGGTGAAGAGGCTCACCGGTCCTCCGCGCTCGTAAGCTCGCTTTGTGCCAGTGCTGGCGACGGGATGACGATGGTGCGTGCCGGGGTGCGTCCAGGGGGGCGGCCCACCGGTTCGGCCGAAGCCAGGGTGCCGCGCGCCTGGGTCTGCGGCCGGGGCGCCGGCGGCGGCTGCGGCGCCTTGGGGTCCGGCCTGGTCAGGGACGGCGCCTTGGCCACGGCGTCACGGACCGCCAGGGCCGGGCCGTTGGGCCGGGCGATGCTGTCCAGCGATGCCACCTGGGTCGGGCCGATCGGGCGCATGCCGAGATGCTTCTCGGACAGGGCGCGCAGGCGGGTCGGATCGTTGAGATAGCTCCATTCCGCCTTCAGGACGTGGATGGCCTCCTGCTCGCGCTGGATATCGCGATTGAGCTCGGTCAGCCGGCGCTCCTGGTCCTTGACCTCGTGCTTGACGGTGAACAGCACGACGCCGACGGCGCCGGCCAGGCAGGTCCACAGGATGGTTCCGGTCAGTCCGCGCAGCATGTCAGGCGCCTTTGCGGTTGGAAGAAGCCCAGGCCGGGGCCTCGGTGCGGATGGCGGCGCGCAGCTTGGCCGAACGGGCGCGCGGGTTGCGCGACGTCTCGTCCGGGCCGGGGCGCACGGCCTTGCGGTGCAGCAGGGTGAAACTGGGGGCGGGGCCGCCGGCTGCCTGGGGCATATGGCGGGAGGGCTGTGCCGCCTCGCCGCTGCGCGCCTTGAGGAAGGTCTTGACCACCCGGTCCTCCAGCGAATGGAAGCTCACCACCGCCAGGCGTCCGCCCGGCGCCAGGATGCGCTCGGCGGCGGCGAGGCCGCGCTCCAGTTCGCCCAACTCGTCGTTGACGGCGATGCGCAGCGCCTGGAAGGTCCGCGTCGCCGGGTCGATGGCGTCATGGCCGCCGCGAACCACCCGGCGAACCACGTCGGCCAACTCGCCGGTGCGCTCGAACGGCTTGTCGGCGCGGGCCTTGACGATGGCGCGGGCGACCCGGCGGGCCATGCGCTCCTCGCCGTAGCGGTAGATGATGTCGGCCAGTTCGGCCTCTTCCGCCCGGTTGACCAGATCGGCGGCCGAGGTGCCCGATTGCTCCATGCGCATGTCGAGCGGACCGTCCTTGGCGAACGAGAAGCCGCGCTCGGCCTCGTTGATCTGCATGGACGAAACGCCGATGTCGAGCGCCACGCCATCCACCCGGGTGACGCCGTCGGCGGCAAGCAGCGCCTCCATGTCGCCGAAGCGGCCCTCGATCATCTGGAACTGCCCGGGAAGGGCGGCGGCCAATTCCCGGCCGCGCGCCACGGCAGCGGGATCGCGGTCGATGCCCCACACCCGGCAGCGGGCGGTGTCGAGGATGGCCAGCGAATAGCCGCCGGCGCCGAAGGTGCCGTCCACATAGGTGCGATCGGCGGCGGGGGCGAGCGCCGCCACCACCTCGGCCAGCAGCACCGAAATGTGCGGAGCGTCGGTGTCGTGGGGGCGCGCCGGAGTCATCGTCCGTCTCCGGCCGGAACCCGTGGGCGCAAGGGAAGGGTGGGACGGTTCTTGAGGGCGCGGGCGCGAATGTCCGCCTCGGCCGCCTTGTAGACCTCGGGCTGCCACAGCTGGAAGGTCTGGCCCTTGCCGACGAAGGCGGCGGTCTCGTTCAGCGCGGCATGCTCGATGACGTCCTCGGGCAGCATGATGCGGCCCTCGGGGTCCCAGGTCAGCTGGCGGGCGTCGGCGAAGATCAGCGCGCTCATCTCCTCCTGCTCGGGGCTGAACGCGGCGAACTCGGCGGTGCTGTCGGACAGGCGCTCCATGAAATCCATGCCACAGCCCTCGATGCAGGCGGCGGTGAACGAGCGGTACAGCACCACACCCTGGAAACTCAGCGCCGACAGGGACGCACGGAAGGTCGCCGGCACGGACACCCGTCCTTTCCGGTCGATCTTGTTGACGAATGTGGAGAGGAAGAGAGCCATCCCCTGCCGCTGTCCCCGTTGGTTGCCCCTGGCCCCATTGCAACGGACGCACCCCGCCCCGGGCGATCACGTTCAGTGGGTGTATATGGGATATCATGGGATGACATGGTCGTCAATGGTACTGAGTAGTAAATCCATGGGTCGAAGTGCCACTTGGACAATTCGTTTCAGTTTTTCGGAAAGTAGTGGAAGAAGTTTATGCAAAGGCTTGATTCATTGCGAAGAATCGAAGGGATGGTAAAAGGGGCGAGAATTTTGTTCGCGGGGCGTTCCGTGAACAACCGGAGGGCGCCGGGAGCCATGGGGAGCGCGGGCGTCCCGCCCGTGTTCCCGCTCTTTCGTTGCAGCTCTTTCGTTGTTGCGCCAGGCGGCCTGTAAGCCGGGTTCTGTCCCCGCCTTGCGGCGGGTGACGACCATTCATCTGGGACGTCCGTTACCGGACGCCTCACGCGACCGACCCGGGCGACTACGCGGAAACGCGTTTCGTCCCTCTTGCGAGGGAACCGCCGCCCCTATTTGGTCTTGCTCCCGGTGGGGTTTACCGTGCCGCTCCCGTTGCCGGTCGCGCGGTGCGCTCTTACCGCACCCTTTCACCCTTACCGCTGCGGACAGCGGCGGTTTGCTTTCTGTGGCACTTTCCCTAGGGTCGCCCCCGCCGGACGTTATCCGGCACCGTGTTTCCGTGGAGCCCGGACTTTCCTCCCCCCGGTTTCCCGAAGGGCGGCCGCCCGGCCGCCTGGCGCAAGGG
>CAJANL010000128.1 GCA_903941105.1 uncultured Rhodospirillaceae bacterium | reverse complement strand
CAAAATTGGACGCCGATTCGGGGTTCAAGGGGGGTCAATTTTCGACGCCGATTGACATTCTGGTGGGATGCCCTGGACGAGTTGCATTCGAGGATGGCGGTGCTTTCGCAGGAGGAGCCCGACCCCATCGCCGCCATACGGTCGCTCGGGCGCGCCTATGTCGATTTCGCCTTGGAGAATCCGGCGCGCTTTCGCGTGGTGTTCATGGCCGACCAAGGCGCCCTGGCCTCCGAGCTGAAGAATGCCGGCGTCTACCACGACTCCTATCGTCTGGTCCGCCAGCGGGTGGCCGAGGCCATCGAACAGGGGCGATTGCGGATCGAGAAGCCCGATTTGGTAGCGCAGGCCCTTTGGGCCGGTGTTCACGGCACCCTCACCCTTCCCAATTCCTCGGCCAGCTTTCCGTTCGAACCGCCATCGCTGATCGCCGACCTGGTGATCGACGCATTGCTGGCCGGAATGTCCGCCGCGCCGGTATGGAGGAGCCCGTCATGACATTCTTTCAGCAAGTTTCGGTCGCCGCCGCGATCGCGGTGCTGGTGGCCGGTTGCGACGGCAAGGATGCCCCGCGCGACGCCGAGGTCAGGCCGGTGCGCACCGTGGTCGCCCGCAGCGAAGCATGGAGCGACCTCCCCTCCCAAGTGGGGGAAATCCGCTCGCACGCCGAGAGTGACCTGGGTTTCAAGATCGCCGGCAAAGTGATCGAACGAAGCGTCGATCTGGGGTCCATCGTGCGCAAGGGCGACATACTGGCTCGCCTGGACGAACAGGACGAGCGCAACCAGCGGACCGCAGCCCGGGCCGAGTTGGCCTCCGCCCAAGCCAGCCTCGTCCAGGCCGACGCCGAGGAGGGGCGGCAGTCGCAACTATTGTCCAGCGGATGGACGACCCGGTCCAAATACGATGCCGCGTTGAAGGGGCGCGATGCCGCCCGGGCCGCCGTCCGGGCCGCCGAAGCGAAGCTTCGCCTGGCGGAAGATCACCTCGGCTACGCGGTGCTGCGTGCGCCGGAGGACGGGGCCATTTCGGCCGTCGGCGCCGAGGCCGGCCAGGTGGTGGCCGCCGGCAAGATGGTCGTGCGCTTGGCCGACCTGAACCGCAAAGATGCGGTGTTCACCTTGGCGGAAAGCGCCTTGCGGAACCTGCCTCGGGATATCGAGGTCGCGGTCCACCAGCTGGATGAACCCCAGGTTGCGGCCCGTGGAAGGATCGAGCAGATTGCCCCCAATGCTGACCCCGTGACCCGCACCTACACGGTCAAAGTCGCCTTGGAAAATCCGCCCGACTCCATGCGCCTGGGCATGAGCGTCGTCGGCCGCGTCCGGCTGGAGGGGCAGAAGGTCATGTCCCTGCCGGCTTCGGCACTCTTCGAGAAGGACGGCGAGCCGGCGGTGTGGGTGGTCGATCCCCGGAACGGGACGGTCGATCTCGCCAAGGTGTCCCTGGCTCGCAACGCCCCCGACCGGGTCCTGGTGGCGAGCGGACTAACCGAAGGCGCGCTGGTCGTGACTGCCGGGGTCCAACGCTTGTGGCCGGGAATGAAGGTGCGAGTCCTTGAAGGTGGGAGGGCTCCGTGATGGGGTTCAATCTCTCCGAATGGGCTTTGCGCCACCGGTCGCTGGTGGTCTACCTGATGCTGATGGTGTCGGTGGCCGGGGTGCTGTCGTTCACCTCGCTGGGGCGCAACGAGGACCCGCCTTTCACCATCAAGACCATGGTGGTGAAGGTGTTGTGGCCGGGCGCCAGCCTGGAGGAGACCGTCAGCCAGGTCACTGACCGCATCGAGAAGAAGCTGGAGGAAACTCCGTCGCTGGATTACCTGAAAAGCTACACCAAGCCCGGCGAATCGGTGATCTTCGTCAACCTCAAGGACACGACGCCGCCGTCCCAGGTGGCCGACATCTGGTACCAGGTGCGCAAGAAGACCGGCGACATCGGGCACACCCTGCCGCCGGGCATCCAGGGGCCGTTCTTCAATGACGAGTTCGGCGACACCTTCGGCATCATCTACGCCTTCACCGCCGAAGGCTTCAGCCAACGCGAACTGCGCGACCATGTGGAATCCGTCCGCGCCGAACTGCTGCGTCTGCCCGACATGGGTAAGATCACGCTCATCGGTGCTCAGGACGAAACTGTCACCATCGAATTCTCCACTCGCAAGCTGGCCAGCCTCGGGCTGACCCAGGCGCAGCTGGTCGAGAGCCTGCGCGACCAGAACACCGTCAATCCCGCCGGGGTGATCGACGCCGGTGGTAGCCGCATCCTGATGCGGGTCAGCGGCGGATTCGCGTCCGAGACCGATCTCGGCAAGATCAGCCTGCGGGTCAATGACCGCTTCTTTCGGTTGACCGACGTGGCCGAAATCAAGCGGGGATACGCCGATCCGCCGCAGCCCCTGTACCGGGTGAACGGCAAGCCGGCGATCGGCCTGGCGCTCTCCATGGCCAAGGGCGGCGACAACCTGACGCTGGGCGAGAACATCCGTCATCGCATGGCCGAGCTGGAACGCGAGCGCCCCATCGGCATCGAGGCCATCCAGGTGGCCGACCAGCCTCAGGTGGTCGAGACCTCGGTCCACCATTTCGTCAAGGCGCTGGTCGAGGCCGTCGTCATCGTCCTGATCGTCAGTTTCCTCAGTTTGGGAATGCGGGCGGGGACGGTTGTCGCGCTGTCGATCCCGCTGGTCCTGGCGGCAACCTTCGTCGGCATGAAGATGTGGGGCATCGACCTGCATCGCGTCTCGCTGGGTGCCCTGATCAT
>CAJANL010000127.1 GCA_903941105.1 uncultured Rhodospirillaceae bacterium | reverse complement strand
CTTCTGCCGCCGTTTCCTTCCACAGCGGCACGGTTCGCTGCTTGCGACCTTTGCCATGCAGGCGCACCGATGACGTCGCCGCAAGTGTGACGTCGGCAACCCGTATCCCGATCATTTCCGAAACCCGGGCGCCGGTGTTGTAGAGCAACGCGAACATCACCCGATCACGTCGCCCACACCAGGTCGCCGGGTCAGGAGCGCCAAGAAGGGCTTGAATCTCATCACGGGAGAGGAACCCAAGCATTGGCCGCTCGAAGCGTTTCATGGGGATCGCCAGAATCTGCTGAGCGAGCTGCAATGCCGGCGGGAATTGCAAGGCCACGTAATGTGCAAAGGCGCGCACTGCGGCTAGTCGCGCATTGCGGCTGCGCACCGTGTTGTGGCGTTCCGTTTCAAGGTGGGCAAGGAAGTCGAGGACCAGTGTTGCATCGAAATCACCCAGCGTCATCTCAGCGGGCGGCTTGCCCCGTTCTCGTTCTGCATAGATCAGCAGCAGCCGGAAGCTATCGCGATAGGCCGCGATCGTTCTCGGACTGGCATTCTGCTGTTGGATCAGGCGGTCGCCAAAGAAGCGCTGGATCAAGGAGGCGAAGTCGGCGGGCACGGCGAGCAAGGGGTTCATCGCGTCTCTCCTTGGCTATAACGGTGGAAGCTTTCGGCGGCGATGGCCATCAACTCGGGGATGCCGGTGAGGTACCAGTAGGTGTCCGTCACCTTGGCATGGCCAACATAGGTCGATAACGCCAGAACAGCCCGATCCACGTCAATGTCCTGCTGGTAGAAACGCAACGCACTCCTCACAATGAATGTGTGGCGCAAGTCATGCAGGCGGTGATGCGGGTAGTCACCGCGGGGCTGCCAACCCAGTTGCCGACACAGCGCCTGCAAGGCATACAGCATCCCGGACTGATTGGCGCAGTGCCCGTCATCGCGTAGGAAGAACCGGTCACAGGCTGTCCTTGGCACAAGCCGGTCGCGCTGCTCGGCATAGGCGCCCAAGGCTTCGGTTACGCTCGGATGTAGTGGTACCCAGCGCTGTCGGTGGAACTTGGCCTCCCGGATGCACAGAATGCCAGCCTCGAGATCGACATCGTCACGGGTCAGGGCGAGGGCTTCGGAGATACGCAGTCCCGTTGCGGCTACCAAGCCGAAGACACACCGACACGTTGCCGGCCTCAATCCATGTTCTGGCGTCAAGCTACTGGCTGCTTCGAGCAATTCGCTCAGTTCGGCATCCGTATAGATGTGCGGAACGAGGCGCCGGTGTGCCGAGCCAAAGAGACTTCGCGGCAAAGTCTCCGTTGCCGGATCCTCGCGCAGGCAAAAGCGTGCGAAGCCTTGCAGATTCTCCATGCGTCGCGCCCACGTGAGTGGTTTGGGGTGCCGCGATGACCGTGCCCATGTGCTGGCAAGCGTCACCGTCAGGTGCTCTGTCGTGCCCGA
This sequence comes from uncultured Rhodospirillaceae bacterium, assembly GCA_903941105.1. Taxonomy (GTDB): domain Bacteria; phylum Pseudomonadota; class Alphaproteobacteria; order Rhodospirillales; family Magnetospirillaceae; genus CAJANL01. The sequence goes on along the minus strand of CAJANL010000127.1, from coordinate 596 downwards.
TTCGTCAGCGAACCGTGCAAATGATCGAAGTTGGGTGGCGTCAATGCTGAGTTTGAAGCCATGACGGCGGCGATAGGCCAAGTAGGTCTCGACCCGGTTCATCCAGAAAGCGGGGGCGTTCATGGCAGCCTCCCCGGCCACGCCAGTGCAACGGTGCGCAGGCCATCGAGGTCGATGCGGGCGTAGGTGCTTGCCGTGTCGAGACTTTGGTGGCGCAAGAGGTCGGCAATCTCTTTCACTGACGCCCCGGAGCGCTGCAGACGAGTCGCCATGGTCCGCCGGAGCACATGGGTATTGCAGAACCGATCACGCAGACCACAGCGAACAAAGGCACGGTTCATCGCATTGCGGATCGCCGGAATGCCCAGCGGCTTGTCAAAAGGTGCTCGGTGGCGGACGAACAGCGCTCGGTTCACGGTTTGCGGTCGTCCCAGCCGCAGGTATTGAGCGATGGCCTCGCCGGTCGCCACCGGCAGCGGCAACTGCTGCACGCGCTTGCTCTTGGTACTGCTGATCGTCAGTGTGCCGTTGCGCCAATTCACCGACTCCAGGCTCAGGTAGGTCACTTCATGTCCGCGCATGCCCAGGTCGAGCAG
>CAJANL010000126.1 GCA_903941105.1 uncultured Rhodospirillaceae bacterium | reverse complement strand
CCCATCGCCGGGTCACCGGCCGGCGGCACATAGCCGGGGGCAGCGCCCATCGCCGGGTCACCGGCCGGCGGCACATAGCCGGGGGCAGCGCCCATCGCCGGGTCACCGGCCGGCGGCACATAGGCCGCGTCGGCCATCGGCGGCACGTAGCCGCCCTGATCGCCCGGCTGATTGTTGGCCAGCCACGCAGCCTCGGCGGCGGCCGGGTCGAGCGGCACAGTACCACCGGCCATGGCCGGATCGCCGGCCGGTTGCATCATGGCCGGATCGCCAGCCGGGGCCATCATCGCGGGGTCGCCAGCGGGAGGCGGCGCCATTCCCGCGTCACCGGTCGGCGCGGGCGGCGGAGCCGCATCGACGAAAGACGCGGCATCATCGGCTGTCACTTCGCCGTCGGGGCCGGTGGCACCGCCGACGACACCGTCGAGATCCAGGTCGGAGAGTTCAGTGTCGGAACCAAAACCAGACTTATTGTTACCGCTCATGGCGTTTCCTCCATCGTGTGTGAAGAAGGGTGCGCCACTCACGAGCTGGAAAGCTCCGTCGTGGATGGCCGTCCGCTAGACTGCGGAACGGATGACGGCGAGCGTGCCGCCAAGGCGCTACCGACGTAACTGGTATTACCAAGCACCCCAAGGGCGGAAGTCAGCTTAGCAGTCGCCGCAAAACCGCAATAACAGCAATCGATGATGCATACCATTCGTCGCCGAAATTACAGCCTGCCAACAGTGATGCGGTCCACACCGGTACTACCAGCTACCGCATCCATCCTTCCGCTCGCCTTTCCGCCCTCGCGAGATGCCTCGACAAAAAAAATATCACCCCCCGATGACTTGCGCTATCCTCTTTTTTGACTCACGAGGCGGATACGGCAAAATGTCAAACAACCAAGCCATCTTCAGGCAAGTCGCCATAGAGCGCCTATCGACGCCCGAACAGCTCGATCAGGTCATGCGGGTCACCTCGCCGCTGCAATGGCTGATGATGGCCTGCGTGATGGTGCTGGTGGTGGGGTCGCTGCTGTGGAGCGTGGTCGCGACGGTCCCGGTGAAGGTGCCGTCCCAGGGCATCCTGATCAGCCCCGGCGGCGTCCTTGCGGTGGCCTCGGAGCACGGCGGGCGCATCACCAAGCTGCTGGTGCGCTCGGGCGACCGGGTTACCGCCGGTCAAGTAGTGGCACGCCTGGAACAGCCCGACCTGCGCCAGGAATTGGAGACCGCCAAGGGGGAACTGGCCGAACTGGAACGCCAACGGAGTCAGATCGTCGACTTCCAAGGGCGCGATTCCAAGGTGCAGAAGGCCCTGCTTGAGCAGAAGAAGAAGGATCTCAAGGAATCGCAGCGTCACGTCCAGGACCGCATCAAATGGCTGGAGGAGCGCGAGAAGAACGAACTGCGGCTGATGGAAAAGCAGATCATCGATCGCCAGCGCTATATCAACACCAAGATCGACCTGAATGCCGCCTACGAGGCCCTGTCCAAGGCCAACAACGAACTCAAGCAGGTGGAGCGCGACGAAACCACGCTGTCCATCGGCAAGGAGCGCGAGTTGCTGGACAAGGAAATGGCCATGGGCGCCGCCACACGGAAGATCGAGGCGCTGACCGAGAAGCTGGCGCGCCAGTCGGCGGTGCTCAGCCCCTATTCCGGCGACATCGTCGAGTTCAAGGTCAACGAGGGCGAGGTGGTGGACAAGAGCGCCGCCCTGTTCAGCCTGCTGCCGCTGCGGGCGGCCGACAAATCAGGCAACCTGCTCGCCGTAGTCTACGTGCCGCCCAACGACGGCAAGAAGGTGCGGCCCGGAATGGCGGCTCAGGTGGCGCCCTCGACGGTCAAGCGCGAGGAATACGGCTTTATCCGGGGCACGGTTAAGTCGGTGGCGGAAATTCCCTCCACCACCGAGGGCATGATGCGCACCCTGAAGAACCAAGCCCTGGTGCAGTCGCTGTCTGGTGGCGGCGCGCCGTTCGAGGTGGTGGTGGAGATGGAACGCGATGCCAATACGCCCACCGGCTTCAAGTGGTCCTCGTCGCGCGGGCCGGAGGCCGATGTCAACAACGGCACCTTGGCCGAGGTGCAGATCACCGTACGGAACATCCACCTGATCAGCCTCGCCATCCCCGCCCTGGAATCCCTGCTCGACCGATGACGGCCGCCCTCCCCTCCCTCCTGGCGCCCCTGACGTCGCGCCTCCGCCGGCTGCGGGGAAAGACGGACGGCATCCGCGTCTCCACCCCCACCGTGCTGCAGATGGAGGCGGTGGAGTGCGGCGCCGCCTGCCTGGCCATGGTGCTGGCCTATCACGGCCGCTTCGTCGCCCTGGAGGACCTGCGCTACGCCTGCGGCGTCACTCGCGACGGCTCCAAGGCCTCCAACATCGTCAAGGCGGCGCGCAACTACGGCCTCAAGGGCAAGGGCTTCAAGATGGAGCTCGATGGCCTGCGCCGGCTGCCGCTGCCGGTGGTGGTGTTTTGGAACTTCAACCACTTCTTGGTGGTCGAGGGATTCGGCGAGGGCATCGTGCACCTCAACGACCCCGCCACCGGCCCCCGCAGCGTCGCCAATGTCGAATTCGACGAGTGCTTCACCGGCGTGGCGTTGGCCTTCGAGCCGGGCGACGACTTCGTCAAGGGCGGCGAGCGCCTCAACGCCATCAAGAGCCTGAAGACCCGCATTCCCGGCATCGAAACGGCGCTGATGTATGTGGTGCTGGCCAGCGTCGGCCTGGCGATCCCCGCCTTGCTGCTGCCGTCGTTCTCGCGGGTGTTCATCGACTATTACCTGATCCAGAAGCTGAAGGACTGGCTGCTGCCGCTGCTGGCGGCCATGGCGGTGACCGCCTTGGTGCGCTGCATGCTCACCTGGTTGCAGCAGGAACAGCTGATGAAGCTGCAGACCAAGCTGTCGGTGGAGGGCTCCAGCCGTTTCCTGTGGCACGTGTTGCGCCTGCCCATCGGCTTCTTCGGCCAGCGCTATGGCGGTGAGATCGCGTCCCGCGTCGGCATGAACGACCGGGTCGCCACCGCCATCACCGGCGACCTCGCCAACGCCGTCCTCAACATGATCACCATGGCGGCGTTCGCCCTGCTGATGTTCCAGTACGACGTGGTGCTGACCCTGTTGGGCGTCGCCTTCGCCGGCGGCAACCTGCTGGCGCTGCGGCTGGTGGCGCGGCAACTGGCGGACGCCAACCAGAAGCTGCTGCTCGACCGCGGCAAGCTGACCGGCGTCACCACCCAGAACATCGGCATCATCGACAGCTTCAAGGCGTCGGGCATGGAGTCGCTGTTCTTCTCGCGCATCGCCGCCTACCACGCCAAGGTGGTGACCGCCGAGCAGGATCTCGGCCGCACCCGGCTGCTGCTGCAGGCGGTGCCCATCCTGCTGGGCGGCATCGCCTCGGCGCTGATCCTGATGGTGGGCGGCCTCAGGGTGATGGACGGCGCCCTGTCGGTGGGCATGCTGATCGCCTTCCAGATGCTGATGGCCCAGTTCCAGGCGCCGGTGCAGAGTCTGGTCGGCCTGGGCGCCCAATTGCAGGACGCCGAAGGCAACATCAACCGCCTCGACGACGTGCTGCGCCACAAGCGCGACGCCGAGTTCCTGGTCGATCCCGCCACCGTCGAGCCCCTGCCGGCCGGCGTCACCGGATTGACCGGCCGGGTGGAGGTGCGCAACCTCGCCTTCGGCTTCTCGCCCCTGGACCCGCCGATGATCGAGGGCTTCTCGCTGACCCTGGAGCCGGGTACCCGCGTCGCCCTGGTGGGCGGATCGGGCTCGGGCAAGTCGACGGTGGGGCGCATCCTGGCCGGGCTGTATCAACCGTGGTCGGGTGAGCTGTTGTTCGACGGCCGCGCCATCGCCTCGTATCCGCGCGAGGTTTTCCGGGGTTCGGTGGCCATCGTCGACCAGGACATCGCCCTGTTCGAGGGCAGCGTGCGCGACAACATCACCCTGTGGGACGAGACCCTGCCCGATGAGCGCATGGTGCGCGCCGCCAAGGACGCGGTGATCCACGACGACATCGTGGCGCGTGGCAAGGGCTACGACTCGGCGGTCTCCGAGGGCGGCCGCAACTTCTCGGGCGGGCAGCGCCAGCGCATCGAGATCGCCCGCGCCCTGGCGGCGCAGCCGGCGGTGCTGATCCTCGACGAGGCCACCAGCGCGCTGGATGCCGCCACCGAACTGACGGTGGTCGAGAACCTGCGGCGGCGCGGCTGCACCTGCATCATCATCGCCCACCGCCTGTCGACCATCCGCGACTGCGACGAGATCGTGGTGCTCGACCGTGGCCGCATCATCCAGCGCGGTACCCACGACCAGATGAGAGGCGAGGACGGCCCCTATCGCCGCCTCATCGAGAGCTGAAGCCATGACCGCCGTCGTCCCCCTCTCGCGAACCGCCCTGCCCGAGCCACTCGGCACCATGGTCGAACGCATGGGCCGCGCCACCGATCTGCCGCCCAACCAGACCATCACCCTGACCGGCTCGGTCGAGCAGTGGTTCGTCGGCGCCGGTGTGGTCGACATCTTCGCGGTGGAGCGCGACGCCGAGGGACGGCCCGGCCTGCGGCACTTCCTGGCCAACATGCCGGCTCCGGCGCTGTTCTGCGGCCTCGGCCAGGCCGCCGCCGGCCAGGTGGATGTCATCGCCGTCAGCCGCGGCGCCACCGTCTATGCATTGGGCATCCCCGAACTGGCGGGCATCGCGGCGCAGCCACCGGTGCAGCCGGCCATGGCACGGCTGCTCGACCTGTGGATCGAAGGCATCACCGCCGGCCTGGCCCGTTTTTTCGCGGTACGCTCGGCACCGGTGACGACGCTGATGCCGGGGGCCGAGGCCCTGCCGCCGCCGGGTAATCTGGTGGTGACACCGCGCGGCGTGGTATGGGCCTTCGTCGCCGAGGGCTCGGCCCGCTTCATGGGCATCGACGAGGTGACGGTGGGAACCCTGCTGCCGTTGTCGCCGGAGTCCTTCCTGGCGCAGCCGGCCGAGGGTGGCCTGAAGGTGGCGGGCTACCCCACCCCCGGCCTGCTGCTGGCCCCCGGCTGGTGGGGGCGGATACAGGCCTTCCACGACAGCTACCTGCGCTGCCTCGCCCATAGCATCGACAAGGAACACGACATCGAGGCGTCGCGGCTGGAAAAGCGCGCCGCCAAGTCGGCCGACGCCATCGGCGGCACCCTGGGCCGGCTGGTCCGGCTGGTGACGCCATGGCAGCAGCACAACGCCGCCGAGAATCCCGACAATGCCCTGGCCAACGCCTGCGCCATCGCCGCCAAGCCGTTGGGCATCACCATCGAGAATTCGGCCTTGCTGACTCGCCGGCGCGGCGAAGACCAGCCGCTTACCGTCGAGGAGGTCGCGCGCGTCGCCCGGGTGAGGGCGCGTCAGGTGGCGTTGCGCGGCGAATGGTGGCGCCAGGATCTCGGACCGGTGGTGGCCTTCGCCGCCGACGACGACCGGCCACTGGCCCTGGTGCCGGGCGGGCGCACCGGCTATATCCTGCACGATCCGACTCAAGGCGGCCCGCCACGGCCGCTGACGCCGGACCTGGCCATGCACGTCCAGCCCATGGCCTGGGCCTTTTACGCCCCCCTGCCAGACGGGCCGCTGAAGGTCAGCGACCTGCTCAGGCTAGGCCTGCGCAACCAGAAATTCGACATGGCTGTGGCCATGGCGGCCGGCGCCGTGGGCAGCATCGTCGCCAACACCCTGCCGGTGGCCACCGCGGCGGTGTTCCAGACCATCATCCCCGGCCACCACACCAGCCAATTGATCCAGATCGGCCTGGCGCTGATCATCGCCGCCTTTGCCGGCGTGGTCTTCAAGATCACCGGTGACATCGCCATGCTGCGCATCGAGGGCCGCATCGCCGGCACGCTGCAGGCCGGCGTGCTCGACCGCCTGCTGCGGCTGCCGTCGAGCTTCTTCACCACCTACTCCACCGCCGATCTCGCCAACCGCACCCTGACCGTCGAGGCAGTGCGCAAGGCCCTGACCGGGCTGGTGATGTCGTCGTTCATGTCTGGGATCTTCTCGCTGACCAGCCTGGGGCTGCTGTTCTACTACCAGCCCATGGCGGCGCTGGTGGCCATGCTGATGTTCATCATCATGGTGGGTGTGGCGGCCTATACCGGCTTCCGCCAGTTGAAGGCACTGTTCGAGGGCGAGGCCATCTCGGGCAATATCATGAGCCTGGTGCTGCAACTGATCAGTGGCATCCAGAAACTGCGGATGACGGGGTCCGAGGATCGCGCCTGGGTCAACTGGGGCCGCAACTTCGCCGAGATGCGCACGCGCTCCCAGAAAAGCCGCAAGATCTCCAACGGCTACGCGGTGTTCATGGCCGGCTACGACGTGCTGTCGCTGGGGCTGGTGTTCCTGATCGTCACCCTGGCGGCGGGCGAGAAGCTGGAGACCGGCCAGTTCCTCGCCTTCGTCACCGCCTTTACCATGTTCATGGCCTCCATGGCGCAGGTGTCGCGGGCGGTGATCCAATGCTTCACCGTGACGCCCATGATCAGCCGCGCCAAGCCTTTGCTTCAGGCCTCGCCCGAGGTCGACGCCACCAAGGCCGATCCCGGCCGTCTGGCCGGCGACATCGAGGTCAACGGCGTGTTCTTCCGCTACGACCGCGACAGCCCGCGAGTGCTGAACGGCCTCACCGTCACCGTCAAGCCCGGCCAGTTCGTCGCCCTGGTGGGACCGTCGGGCTGCGGCAAGTCGACGTTGATGAAGCTGATGCTGGGCTTCGAGCGCCCCGAGGCCGGCGGCATCTTCTACGACGGCCTCGACCTGCGCACCCTGGACGTCCAGTCGGTGCGGCGCCAGATCGGCGTCGTGCTCCAGTCCGGCCGCCTGATGCCCGGCAGCATCTACGAGAACGTCAAGGGCGCCAGCGACGCCACCGTCGAGGGCGCCTGGGAGGCGGTGCGCATGGCCGGGCTGGAGGAGGATATCCGCGCCATGCCCATGGGGATGCACACCGTGCTGACCGAGGGCTCGGCGGCGCTGTCGGGTGGCCAGGTGCAGCGGCTGCTGATCGCCCGCGCCATGGTGGCCAAGCCGCGCATCATCTTCTTCGACGAGGCCACCAGCGCGCTGGACAACCGCACCCAGGCGGTGGTCACCGAGAGCCTGTCGCGCCTGTCGGTGACCCGCATCGCCATCGCTCACCGCCTCAGCACGGTGAAGGACGCCAACCGCATCTATGTCCTCAACGAGGGGAAGGCCGTCGAGGCCGGCACCTATGACGAACTGATGACCAAGGGCGGCCTGTTCGCCGAGCTGGCCCGCCGCCAGCTCACCTAATTTCTCACTGGGGGAACAATGACATGCGGAAGGTTCTTTATATCCTCGGCCAGTTGAGCGACGAGGACGTCGAGTGGTTGAGCAAGGCCGGCCACCGCGACCGGGTACCGGCCGGCACGGCGTTGATCACCGAGGGCAAGCAGATCGATTCCATGTTCATCCTGCTGGACGGCCGCATGGTGGTCAGCCTCAAGGGCATCGGCACGGTGGCCAGCCTGTCCTCGGGCGAGATTATGGGCGAAATGTCGCTGATCGACTCGCGCCCGCCCTCGGCCTCGGTGCTGGCAGAAAGCGACTGTGTCGTGCTGACCATCCCCCGCCAGATCCTGAACGACAAGCTGGCGGCGGATGTCGCCTTTTCGGCCCGCTTCTACAAGGCCATCGCCACCTTCCTGTCCGATCGCCTGCGCGGCACGGTGCAGCGCCTTGGCTATGGCGACAAGGGCGCCAGCCTCGACGAGGACGTGGAACTGGACGGCGAGTTGGACCTCAATGTTCTCGACAACGTCCACCTCGCCGGCGGCCGCTTCGAGCGCATGCTGAAGACGCTGATGGGCCGGTAGACGCCCACGCTCCACGCATTGCTCACCCCGCCAGCATGGCCCGCAGCTCCGGGAGGCATGAGCCGCAACCCGTCCCCGCCTTGAGCGCGGCGCCGATTTCCTCGACCGAGGTCATACGGCGCTCGGCGATGATACGGTGCAGGGTGGTGGCGCCCACCGAGAAGCAGGCGCAGACGGTGCGGCCGGGGTCGGCCGCTCCGTTGGGCGCCCGGCCCGCCAGCACCCCGGCCCGCGCCGAGGCCCCTTCCACGGCGCAGCCCACCAGCTCGGCCACCCAGGCGCGCGCCACCTGGGGCGGTTGTGGCCCGAGGAACAACGCCGCCACCAGCCGGTCGCCCTCGAACCAGGCATAGCGCGCCTCGCCGCGGGCGACATCAAGCACCTCCAGCCGGCTGTCGCCGAACACGGCGTCGAGCCGTTCCACCACCCGGTAGCGCTGCTCGGCCTCGGTGCCGGCCATGTCCACCACCTGCGCTCCGCCGCCCAGATGCCGCACCCACCACGGCGCCTCGTCGACCGGCGGACTCCGGTCGGCCAGAAGCAGTCCGGTCCATTGGGGCCGCCACGGCGAGACCCGCACCGCCACGTGCTTCAGTTCGGGCTGGCCCGACAGCGGGTCGGTGTGGCCGCGGATGAGGCGGCCCACCACGGCGCGGGCGGCGAAGGTGTCGCCCCAGTGCATGGGCAGGAAGGCCTCGCCCGGCCGCTGCGCCTCGGTCAGCCGCAGCCGCGCCAGACAGTGGCCGAGGCGGCTCTCCACCCGCACCAGATCGCCGTCCAGCAGTCCCGAGCCGTCGGTGGGATGGAGGTCGAGCATGGGTTCCGGCCGATGGCCCGACAGCCGCGCCGACAGGCCGGTGCGGGTCATGGTATGCCACTGGTCGCGGTAGCGCCCGGTGTTGAGGCGCAGCGGGTAGACGCCCCCCACCGCCTCCACCGGCGGACGATGACTCACCGGCACCAGCCGGGCGCGGCGGTCGGCGGTGAAGAAGCGCCCGTCGCCCAGCATGCGGCTGCCGCCCCACTGGCGCGGCTGAAGGTTACGATAGTCGGCGCCGATCCATGGCGACAGGTCGAGGTCGCGGCGGCCGTCATTCTCGAACGCGGTCAGCCGGGCGTATTCGGCGAAGACGTCGGCGGGGTCATCCCAGCCGAACGCCGCGCCGCAGCCCAGCTCGCGCGCCACCGCTGCCACCGTCCACCAGTCGGCGCGGGCCTCGCCCGGCGCCGGCAGGAACGTCCGCTGGCGCGAGATGGTGCGGTCGGAATTGGTGACGGTGCCGTCCTTCTCGCCCCAGGCCAGCGCCGGCAGCTTGATATGGGCCAGCCGCAGTGTATCGGTATCGGCGACACAGTCGGAAACGATCACCACCGGGCATTTGGCCAGAGCTTGCCGCACCAGATCGGCCTCGGGCAGGCTGACCGCCGGGTTGGTGGCCATGATCCACACCGCCTTGATGCGGCCCTCGTCCATGGCGCGGAACAGCTCCACCGCCTTCAGCCCCTCGTGCCCGGCCATGCGCGGTGCCTGCCAGAAGCGGCCGACACGGTCGACGCTCTCGGGCTCGAACCCCATATGCGCCGCCAGTTGGTTGGCGAGACCGCCGACCTCGCGACCGCCCATGGCGTTGGGCTGGCCGGTGACCGAGAACGGCCCCATGCCCGGCTGGCCGATACGGCCGGTGGCCAGATGCAGGTTGAGGATCGCATTGACCTTGTCGGTGCCGGCCGAGGACTGGTTGACTCCCTGGCTGAACACCGTCACCACCTTGTCGGTGGCGGCATACCACTCGGCCAACCGGTCGAGGTCGGAGGGATCGAGGCCGCAGAGGGCCGCCGCCTTCGGCGCATCGGCCCGCGCCGCCGCCAGAGCCTCCGCCAGTCCGTTGGTGTGAGCCGCGACGAAGCCTTCGGCCACCGTGCAGCGGGCCAACAGGGCATTGAACAGCGCCACATCGCTGCCCGGCGTCACGGCCAGGTGCAGGTCGGCGATATCGCAGGTGTCGGTGCGGCGCGGATCCACCACCACCACCTTGGTACCGCGCCGCTCGCGGGCGGCGCGCAGGCGCTGGAACAGCACCGGGTGGCACCACGCCAGGTTCGAGCCGACGATCACCACCAGATCGGCCAGCTCCAGGTCCTCATAGCAGCCCGGCACGGTGTCGGAGCCGAAGGCGCGCCGCTGCCCGGCCACCGTCGAGGCCATGCACAGCCGCGAGTTGGTGTCTACATTGGCGGTGCCGAGGAAGCCCTTGGCCAGCTTGTTGGCGGCGTAATAGTCCTCGGTCAGCAACTGGCCCGACAGGTAGAAGGCGAAGGCGTCCGGGCCGTGCAGGTCGATCACCGAGCGGATGCGCCCCGCCACCTCGGCCAGGGCATGGCGCCACTCGACCCTGCGGCCGTCCACCATGGGATGCAGCAGCCGCGTCTCCAGCCCCAGGGTGTCGGCCAGCGCCGCCCCCTTCGAGCACAGCCGGCCACGGTTGGCGGGATGCTCGGGGTCTCCCTTGACCTCCCAGCCGCCGGCCCCGTCCGGCCGCACCAGCAGGCCGCAGCCGGTACCGCAATAGGGGCAGGTGGTACGGACGGAATTGGTCATGAATCACCCCACCTTGCGCTGCGCCACCGTCACTTCGAGCCATAACCGCCCCGCGTCGTTCCGCACCGCCACACTGGTGGTGCAGCCCTCGTCGGGGGCCTCGGCCATGCCGGTGTTGAGGTCGATCACCCAGTTGTGCAGCGGGCAGGCCACCTTGCGGCCGGCGACGATGCCCTCCGACAGCGGGCCGCCGCGGTGCGGGCAGCGGTTGACCAGGGCGAACACCTCGTCGTCATGGGTGCGGAACACCGCCACCTCGCCTTGCGGCGTCTCAACCGTGCGGGCGCCCCGGCGCGGGATATCGTCGAGGCCGCCGATTTCGATCCACTCCATCATCGTGCTCACTCCACCACCGCCAGGGGTTCGAACTCATGCGCGTCGACGCCGCCCGAGGCCCGCTCGGCCCAGGGATCCACTTGCGCGTATTGCTGCGAATAGAGGAAGCGGGCCTGCAACGCCTTGCGGCCCGGCTCGTCGTCGACAATGCGCCGCCGGATGTAGTCGATGCCGACCCGCGCCACCCAGGGAGCGGTGCGATCCAGATAGCGCGCCTCCTCGCGGTAGAGCTGCATGAAGGCGGCGGCGTATTCCAGCACCTCGTCCTCGGTCGCGACCCGGCACAGGGGATCGGTGACGCGGACCTCGATGCCGCCGTTGCCGCCCACCACCAGGTCGTAGCCGGCCTCGACGCAGACCACGCCCATGTCCTTGATGGTGGCCTCGGCGCAGTTGCGCGGGCAGCCCGATACCGCCAGCTTGTACTTGTGCGGCGTCCAGCTGCCCCACAGCAGCTTCTCGAGCTTGACGCCCAACCCGGTGGAATCCTGGGTGCCGAAGCGGCACCACTCCAGCCCGACACAGGTCTTCACCGTGCGCAGGCCCTTGGCATAGGCGTGCCCCGACACCAGCCCGGCCTTGTTGAGGTCGGCCCAGATACCGGGCAGTTGCTCCTTCCTGACGCCGAACAGGTCGATGCGCTGGCCGCCGGTGACCTTGACGGTGGGGATGGCGAACTTCTCCACCACGTCGGCGATGGCGCGCAGCTCGGTGGGATTGGTCAGCCCACCCCACATGCGCGGCACCACCGAGTAGGTGCCGTCCTTCTGGATGTTGGCGTGCAGGCGCTCGTTGACGAAGCGCGAGCGCGAGTCGTCCAGGTACTCACCCGGCCAGGCGCACAGCAGGTAGTAATTGAGCGCCGGCCGGCACTTGGCGCAGCCGTCATCGGTCCGCCAGCCGAGCGCGGCGCGCACCGCCTGCTGGGTCTTCAGGGACTGGGCCAGGATCTCGCGGCGGACCTCGTCATGGCCGAGGGCGGTGCATTTGCACATGGCCTCGCTGGCGGCGGCGACCGAACCGGTAACATGGGCCAGCAGCGCCTGCACCACCCCCGAGCACTGGCCACACGACGCCGAGGCCTTGGTGTGGGCGCGAACCTCCTCGATGGTGGTGAGACCCTTGGCGGTGATGGCGGTGACGATGGCGCCCTTGGAGACGCCGTTGCAGCCGCAGACCTGGGCGTCGTCGGCCATGGCAGCCACGTCGGCGCCGGGCTTGGCGCCGCAGCAGACATCGGCGAAGGCCTGGCCGAAGATCAGCCGGTCGCGCAGGGCGGCGACGTCCCGGCCCTCGCGCATCAGCTGGAAGTACCACGAACCGTCGGCGACGTCGCCGTAGAGCACCGCCCCCACCAGCCGGTCGTCACGAACAATCAGCTTCTTGTAGACCCCCTTGGACACGTCGCGGAAGATGACCTCGGCATCGGCTTCGTCCTGGGCCGCCAACTGGCCGGCCGAGAACACGTCGATACCGGTGATCTTGAGGCGGGTCGACAGCGGCGGCGTGGCGTAGGCGGCGCCCTCGTCGCCGGCCAGCCGGGCGGCGCAGACCTTGGCCTGCTCCCACAGTGGCGCCACCAGCCCGAACACCTGGCCGTTATGCTCGACGCACTCGCCCACCGCGAAGATATCGGGGTCCGAGGTCGCCATGTCGTCGCCGACCTCGACGCCGCGGTTGATGGCCAGCCCGGCCGCCTTGGCGAGGTCGAGATTGGGCCGGATGCCGATGGCCACCACCACCAGATCGGCGGGAATTTCGCGCCCGTCGGCCAGCTTGACGCCCTCGGCGCGGTCGCGGCCCATGATCTCCTCGGTCTGGCCCGAGGTAAAGAAGTGCAGGCCGCGCTCGGTGAGATCACGCTGGAGCAGGCCGCCGGCCTCGACGTCGAGTTGGCGCTCCATCAGGGTGGGCATCAGGTGGACCAGGGCCACCGGCATGCCGCGCCGCTTCAGCCCCCAGGCCGCCTCAAGCCCCAGCAGGCCGCCGCCGATCACCACGGCGCGCTGCTTGTTCTCGGCCGCCGCCAGCATCTTTTCCACGTCGGCGATGTCGCGGAAGGTCACCACGCCGGGCAGCTCAAGGCCGGGCAGCGGCGGCATCAGCGGCTTCGAGCCGGTGGCCAGCAGCAGCTTGTCGTAGGCGACAACCTTGCCCGAGGCGGCCCGCACCGTCTTGGCGGCGCGGTCGACGGCGACCACCGGATCGCCGGTGAACAGGGTGATGCCGTTGTCCTCGTACCACTGGCGCGGATTGATGACGATGTCGGCCAGCTCCTTCTCGCCAGCCAGCACCGAGGACAGCATGATGCGGTTGTAATTGGGATGCGGCTCGGCCCCGAAGACGGTGACGTCATAACGCACCGGGCTGCGAGCCAGCAGTTCCTCGACGGTGCGCATGCCGGCCATGCCGTTGCCCACCACCACCAGGCGCTGACGAAGTGTCGCGTTCATATCCGTCTCTCCCCTAGGCCGCCTGATGGGTGGCGTGGCCGTGCAGGAAGCGCAGCACTTCGGCACGGCAGTGGTTGTAAGTGGGATCGTCGGCCAGCTCGACGCGGCGGCGCGGCCGCGGGATGTCGACGGCGAGAATCTGGCCGATGCTGGCGGCGGGGCCGTTGCCCATCATCACGATGCGGTCGGACAGCAGCACCGCCTCGTCCACGTCGTGGGTGATCATCATCACCGTGTTGCCGAGGCTGCGGTGGATCTCCATCAGGCTGTCCTGCAGGTGGGCGCGGGTCAGCGCGTCCAACGCCCCGAACGGCTCGTCCAGCAGCAGCACCTTGGGCTCCATGGCCAGGGCGCGGGCGATGCCGACCCGCTGCTTCATGCCGCCGGAAATCTCGGCCGGCCGCTTTTCCTTGGCCTCCACCATGCGCACCAGATGCAGGTTGTGCATGATCCAGTCGTGGCGCTCGACCTTGGACTTGGTGGCCTTGTGCACCTTGTCCACCGCCAGGCGCACGTTGTCGTAGACCGACAGCCAGGGCAGCAGCGAGTGGTTCTGGAACACCACGGCGCGGTCGGGGCCGGGGCTATCGACCTCGCGATCCTCCAGCAGCACGCCGCCCTCGGTGGCCTGGAGCAGGCCGGCGACGATGTTGAGGATGGTCGACTTGCCACAGCCGGAATGGCCGATGATGGAGACGAACTCCCCCTTGGCGATGTCGAGGTTGACATGGTCGAGGGCGCGGAAGCTGCCCTTCTCGCTGGTGAAGACGATGCCGACATCGGATACGCTGAGATAGGCGGTCATGACGGGAACTCCTTGAGACAACTCAGCCCGAGACTTTCTTGCCCACCGCCGTGATCAGGCGATCGAGCGCGAAGCCCACCAGGCCGACATAGATCAGTGCCAGGATGATTTCGCTCATCAGCGAGCTGTTCCAGGCGTCCCAGATGAAGAAGCCGATACCGACGCCGCCGATCAGCATTTCCGCCGCGACGATGGCCAGCCAGGACAGGCCGATGCCGATTTTCAGGCCGGTGAAGATGTAGGGCACCGTCGCCGGCAGCACGATGCGGAAGAAGTATTCGGGCGGCGACAGCCGCAGCACGCGGGCGACGTTGCGGTAATCGTCGGGGATGTTCCTCACCCCCACCGCGGTGTTGAGGATGATCGGCCACACCGAGGTGATGAAGATGACGAAGATGGCCGAGGGATCGGAAGCCTTGAAGGCAGCCAGCGAGATGGGCAGCCAGGCCAGGGGCGGCACGGTGCGCAGCACCTGGAAGATGGGATCGAGCGCCCGGAAGGCCAGCATGCTCTGGCCGATCAGCACGCCGAGCAGGATGCCCGCCGCCGCCGACAGCGAGAAGCCGAACGCCACCCGCTTCAGGCTGGCGTAAAGGTGCCAGAACAGCCCCTTGTCGGTGCCGCCATGGTCGAAGAACGGGTTGGCGATCAGCTCCCAGGTGTCCTTCACCACCTTGGCCGGGCCGGGCAGCATGGCGCCGGGCCGGTCGCAGGCCAGTTGCCACAGTGCCAGGATGATGGCGAGGCCGATCAGCGGCGGCACCACGCGGGCCGCCGCGTCGTGCGCCATCTTGCGCCAGGGGATAGGAGGCCGGGTCGGTGCCGTGGCCTGGATGGCTTGCGAGGCAGCGCTCATGGGACGGTCCTCCATCACGCCATGGTCCGCTTGATCGCCAGGCTCTTGAGGTAGGCCTGGGGATTGGCTGGATCGAAGGTCTTGCCATCGAAGAAGGTCTCGACGCCGCGCGAGGTGGATGCCGGTACCTGCGACACTCCCAGCGTCTTGGCGGCATCGCGCCAGATGTCCTCGCGGTTGACCTGCTTGATCAGCGCCTTGGTATCGAGGTCGGCCGGCTGGTAACCCCAGCGCATGTTCTCGGTGAGGAACCACAGCTCGTGGCTCTGGAAGGGATAGCTGGCGTGGTCGCGCCAGAACTTCATGGCATAGGGGTGACGCTCGACCTTGGGGCGGCCGTCGCCGTAGTCGACGGTGCCCAGCGAGCGCTCGGTGATGTCATCCACCGGGCATTTGAGGTATTCGCGGCCGGCGATGATCTGGCACATCTCGGCCAGGTTGGCATCGCACCAGGCGGCGGCCTCCATGATGGCCATGGTGGCGGCGCGGGCAGCCTTGGGGTTCTTCTCGGCCCAGTCGGCGCGGACGGCGAAGCTCTTCTCGGGGTGGTCATGCCACAGCTCGCCGGTGGTCATGGCGGTGAAGCCGATCTTCTGGTGCACCAGTTGGGCGTTCCACGGCTCGCCGACGCAGAAGGCCTCAATGCTGTCGACCTTCATGTTGGCGACCATCTGGGGCGGCGGCACGGTGATGGTGGAGACGTCCTTGTCCGGATCGATGCCGTTGGCGGCGAGCCAGTAGCGCATCCACATGTCGTGGGTGCCGCCGGGGAAGGTCATGGCGACCTTGATCTCCTTGCCACCGGCGCGAGCCTTGGCGAACGCCGGCCCCAGCGCCTTGGCGTCAGCGGTGATGCCCATGCCCTTGTAGGCATTGGCAACCGAGATGGCCTGGCCGTTGATGTTGAGGCGGGTGAGGATGTTCATCCCCACCTTGGCACTGTTCTTGGTGATGCGGCCCGCGGCCATCAGATAGGGCATGGGGGTGAGGATGTGGGCGCCGTCGATGCCGCCACCCGCCGAGCCCAGTTCCAGATTGTCGCGCGTCGTCCCCCAGCTGGCCTGCTTGACCACCGCCACCTCGGTCAGGCCGTGCTTGGCGAAGAAGCCTTTCTCCTTGGCGATGATCAGCGGCGCCGCATCGGTCAGGGCGATGAAACCGAAGGTGGCTGCCTTGACCTCGGGCGCGTCGCCGACGGCGGCCCAGGCCCCCGACGGCAGGGCGGCGCGCGCCGCCGCCAGCAGTGAGGTGGTGGCCGTGGTCTTGAGCAGGGTCCGGCGGGAGATGGCGGTGATGGTCATGGTCTACCCTCTCGATGGATTCTTGGTGGAGCCGCGTCGCATGGCCCCTCATCCCTATGAGTGCACACCCCATGCCAGCCTGCTGCGGCGCAGCGGAACTGGGGGTAGGGACTAATCAGGGAGATCACCTGCTTATTCCATGAGCAGCGATTCTTGACTCGATGATTTTTTGTGCAGCTTAGGAGGCGTGGGCGAGAGGACTGCACGGGATTGCCAATAAGAATACGTTGCAATACGGTACCGCGGTCATGACTCCTGCCCCCACCGTCCAGCCCGCCCGCTCGCACCGTCTTCCCGGCGGTGTCGGCGGCTGGCCGCTGACGGTGTTCGCACTGGTGACGATGGTATCGCTGCCGGTGCTGGCGGTGGTGCTGACCCTCTTGTCGCCGGCCGGCGAGGTGTGGACCCACCTCGCCGAGACGGTGCTCGCCACCTACCTGATCAACTCGGCCTGGCTGATGCTGGGAGTCGGCGCCTGCGTCACGGTGGGCGGTGTCGGCACCGCCTGGCTGGTCACCATGTGCCGCTTCCCGTTGAGCCGCCACCTGGAGTGGGCGCTGCTGCTGCCCATGGCCATGCCGGCCTATGTGGTGGCCTACACCTACACCGGCCTGCTCGATTACGCCGGCCCGGTGCAGGGCGCCCTGCGGGCGCTGTTCGGCTGGAGTTCGGCGCGCGACTACTGGTTCCCCGAGCTGCGCTCGCTGGGAGGCGCCATCGCGGTGATGAGCATGGTGCTCTATCCCTATGTCTACATGCTGGCCCGCGCCGCCTTCCTGGAACAGTCGGTCTGCGTGCTGGAGGCCAGCCGCACCCTGGGCCGCCGGCCGTGGCGCGCCTTCTTCGAGGTGGCACTGCCGCTGGCCCGCCCGGCGGTGGCGGCCGGCGTGGCGCTGGCGTTGATGGAGACGCTGAACGACTTCGGCACCGTGCACTACTTCGCGGTCGATACCTTCACCACCGGCATTTACCGGACATGGCTGGGCCTCGGGCAGCCCGAGGCCGCGGCGCAGTTGGGCGCCGTGCTGATGCTGTTCGTGCTGGCGCTGGTGCTGGTCGAGCGGCTGTCGCGCGGCAGCCGCCGCTTCCACCACACCACCGGCCGCTATCGCCGCCTGCCCCGCCTGCCGCTGCGCGGCATCGGGGCGGCAACGGCGCTGCTGTTCTGCCTGGCGCCCATCCTCATGGGATTTCTGGTGCCGGCACTGGCGCTGGCCAATTGGGCGGCGGAGGCGGGCGCGGCGCGCTCGTTCGGCGCCGGCTTCCTGGCGCCGGTGGGCAACAGCCTGATCCTGGCGACGGTGACCGGCGCCGTGGCGGTAGCGCTGGCAATGCTGCTGACCTATGCCCAGCGCCTCAAGCCCAGCCCCGGCGTCAAGGCCGGGGTGCGGTTGGCCTCGCTGGGCTATGCCGTGCCGGGCTCGGTGATCGCGGTGGGCACCCTGGTGCCGCTCACCGTCTTCGACCGCTGGCTGGCCGAGTTCGCCCAGGACCGCCTGGGCTGGAGCCTCGGCCTGCTGCTGACCGGAAGCGTCGCCGGGCTGATCTACGCCTATGTGGTGCGTTTCCTGGCGGTGGCGGTCAACGGCGTCGAGGCCAGCCTGGGCAAGGTCACCCCCTCCATGGAGGCTGCCGCCCGCACCCTCGGCGAAGGCGGCCTCGGCACCCTGCGCCGCGTCCACCTGCCCATCATGCGCGGCAGCCTGCTGTCCGCCGGCCTGCTGGTGTTCGTCGACGTGATGAAGGAGCTGCCGGCCACCCTGATCATGCGGCCGTTCAATTTCGACACCCTGGCTACCCGCACCTTCACCCTGGCCTCGGACGAGCGGCTGGCCGACGCGGCGGCGCCGGCCCTGGCCATCGTGCTGGCCGGGCTGCTGCCGGTGGTGCTGTTGAGCCGGGCCATCGCGCGTTCGCGCCCGGGAGGACCGTCTCAATGATGCAGGCTACCACCGACGGGCTGGTGCTCGACCATATCGGCCACGACTACGGCGGGCAGGCGGTGGTGCGCGGCGTCAGCCTGGTGGTGCGGCCCGGCGAGCTGGTGTGCCTGCTGGGCCCGTCCGGCTGCGGCAAGACCACCACGCTGAGGGTGGCGGCCGGGCTGGAGGCGCCGCGCCACGGCCGGGTGGTGCTCAACGGCCGGCTGGTCTCGGGTGAGGGAGTTCACCTGCCGCCGGAGGAGCGCAACGTCGGCTTCCTGTTCCAGGACTACGCCCTGTTCCCCCATCTCGACGTGCTGGGCAACGTCGCCTTCGGGCTGACCGCCCTGCCCCGCCCGGCGCGGCGCGAGCGTGCCTTGCAGATGCTGGAGCAGGTGGGCATGACCTCGCACGCCAGCCACTGGCCGCACCAACTGTCGGGCGGCCAGCAGCAGCGGGTGGCGCTGGCACGCGCCCTGGCTCCCAGCCCCCGCCTGATGCTGCTGGACGAGCCGTTCTCCGGGCTGGACAAGCGGCTGCGCGATCTGGTGCGCGACGAGACCCTGCACGTGCTGAAATCCTCCAAGGTTTCCACCCTGATGGTCACCCACGACCCGGAAGAGGCCATGTTCATGGCCGACCGCATCGCGGTGATGCGGGCGGGGCGGGTGGTGCAGATGGGCCGTCCCGACGAGTTGTACGGCCAGCCGGCCGACCCGTTCGTCGCCTCGTTCTTCGGCGAGGTCAATGTGATCCACACCGTGGTGAGCGGTGGAGCCGCCCCCACCGCCGTGAGCACCTTCCCCGCCCCCGGCCTGGGCGAAGGCGCCGCCGCCGACGTGCTGATCCGCCCCGAGGCGCTATCCCTGACGGTCGCGGCCGACGGCACCGGCACCGTGCTGACATCGCGTCCATTGGGACGCTCCAGTCTGGTCCATCTGCGGGTGGAATCGGCCGACGCGCCCCCCTGTCACCTCCATGCCCGCCTCGTCGGACGGACCCCGCCCCTGGAGGGCGAGCGGGTGACGGTGAGGGTGGATACCTCGCAGGTATTCGTCTACCCGGCGGAGATCGGCGACGAGGGGTAGCAGAAAGACCTTTCCACGGCGGGGACTTTCTGGTAAATGCAATTCATTCGCATTATCTGTCGATAAAGGGACCCCTCTCATGCGCCTCTCCGTCCGCTTGGCCGCGCTGGCCGTGGCAACCGTTCTGGGATCGGCCGCGGCCTCGGCCGAGGAGGTCAACGTCTACTCCGCCCGCAAGGACCACCTGATCAAGCCGGTGCTGGACGAGTTCACCAAGCAGACCGGCATCAAGGTCAACCTGCTGTCGGCCGGCGAGGACCAGTTGCTGGAGCGGCTGAAGAGCGAGGGCGCCCGCAGCCCCGCCGACCTGTTCATCACCACCGACGTCGCCCACCTCCACAAGGCCCGCGTCGCCGGCGTGCTGCAGCCGACGGCTTCGCCGGTACTGGAGCGCAACATCCCGACCAGCTTCCGCGATCCGCAGGGCTACTGGTTCGGCCTGTCGGCGCGCGCCCGGGTGATCTTCGCCGCCAAGGACCGCGTCCAGCCGGGCGAGATTGCCACCTATGCCGATCTGGCCGATCCCAAGTGGAAGGGGCGCCTCTGCGTGCGCAGTTCGTCCTCGACCTACAACCAGTCGCTGCTGGCGCACATCATCGCGGTGGAGGGTCCCGAGAAGGCCGAGGCCTGGGCCAAGGGCGTCGTCGATAATTTCGCCCGCAAGCCCCAGGGCGGCGACCGCGACCAGATCCTTGCGGTGGCGGCCGGCCAGTGCGACATCGCCGTCGCCAACACCTATTACTACGGCAATCTGGTGACCTCGAATAAGGCCGACGAGCGCGAGGCCGCCGCCAAGGTGGCGGTGGTGTTCCCCAACCAGCAGGGTCGCGGCGCCCATATGAATGTTGCCGGCGCCGGTCTCGCCGCCTCGGCCAAGAACAAGGCGGCGGCGGTGAAGCTGATGGAGTTCCTCTCCGCCCCCGACGCCCAACGCATGTTCGCCGAGGCCAACAGCGAGTTCCCGGTGCTGCCTTCGGCCAAGCTGTCGCCGACGGTGGCCGCCTGGGGCCCGTTCAAGGGCGACGATATCAACGTCGCCATGCTGGGCGAGAACAACGCGGCCGCGGTGCGGATCTTCGACCGCGTCGGCTGGCGGTGAACGGAAGCGAGACGATCAGACGAGCCGCGCCACGAACCCCCTCACCGCCGCCAGCACCGCCGCCTTCTGATCGGTGTGGGGGGAGTGGGCGCAGTCCTTCAGCACCATCTCCTCCACTGGGGCCGGAATCATTTCGCGGTTGGTGTCGT
>CAJANL010000125.1 GCA_903941105.1 uncultured Rhodospirillaceae bacterium | reverse complement strand
CTGTCACGCCGGAGGTCGCGGGTTCGAGCCCCGTCACTCGCGCCATTTCATTCTTGGTATCAGGTGCGCCCCTCACCGGGTGCGGACACATGGCCGCCGCCGCAACGGCGGCTTTTGTCGTTTCACCATGGCCGGACGGACACATTTGTCGCACCTGCCGATCCAATCGCCTAATAAAGCGTCAGTATAGTCTTGTGCCCATATCGAGGGCAATCACCTCATCCGGATACCATCCGCCCGAATATTGGGCAACGCCGGCGCACATTAGCTCAAATCATAGGCAGCAGCCAAGCGGTCCACCAGAGCGTCGCCTGACAACGTGTTGTTTTCACACATCTGTTGCCCCGCCACGCAAAGTGGCACACCGCTTGAACGCGAGAGGGCAACCTGCATGGCAGGATGTGGAAATTTAGAGGTGTTCAAATGGAGACGACGAAGACCGGCGCGGATGTCTTATTCATCCTTTTGGGCGCCGTAATGGTGCTGGCGATGCACGCCGGCTTTGCCTTCCTGGAGGTCGGCACCGTCCGGAAAAAGAACCAGGTGAATGCCCTGGTCAAGATCATCACCGACTTTGCCGTCTCGACCACTGCCTATTTCTTCATCGGATACGCTGTGGCCTACGGGATCAACTTCTTCGTCGGCGCCGATGTGCTGGTGGGCAAAACCGGTACCGCCTTCGCCGCATCGGGCTTCGATCTGGTGAAGTTCTTCTTCCTGTGCACCTTCGCCGCCGCCATCCCGGCTATCGTCTCGGGCGGCATTGCCGAGCGGGCCAAGTTCGGGCCGCAGCTCATCGCCACCGCGGTGCTGGTGGGAGTGGTCTATCCCTTCTTCGAGGGCATGGTCTGGGGCACCCGGCTGGGCTTCCAGGACGCGATCAAGGGGGTATTCGGCCAGAATTTCCATGACTTCGCCGGCTCGGTGGTGGTGCATGCGGTGGGGGGCTGGATCGGCCTTGGCGCCGTGTTGATGCTGGGGGCCCGCATGGGCCGCTTCCGCAAGAACGGGCAGGCCATCGCCTTCCCGCCCTCGAACATCCCCTTCCTGGCGCTGGGCTCGTGGATCCTGTGCGTCGGCTGGTTCGGCTTCAACGTCATGAGCGCCCAGACGGTTGACCAGATTTCCGGACTGGTGGCGCTGAACTCGCTGATGGCCATGGTGGGCGGCATCCTCACCGCCCTGATCGCCGGCCGCAATGATCCCGGCTTCGTTCACAACGGCGCCCTCGCCGGGCTGGTGGCGGTCTGCGCCGGCTCCGACATCATGCACCCCATCGGCGCCTTGGCCACCGGCGGCATCGCCGGCGGCCTGTTCGTCTGGGCCTTCAACCAGTGCCAGAACAGGTGGAAGATCGACGACGTGCTCGGCGTCTGGGCGCTGCACGGCCTGTGCGGCTTCACCGGCGGCATCCTGTGCGGCGTGTTCGGCCAGGAGGCGCTGGGCGGGCTGGGCGGCGTCAGCCTGGGGGCACAAATCACCGGGACCGGGGTCGGCGCCCTGATCGGGCTGCTGGCCGGCTTGGGCGTCTATGGCGCGCTCAAGGTGACCGTGGGCATTCGCCTCGACCAAGAGCAGGAGTTCGCCGGCGCCGACCTGTCCATCCACCAGATCACCGCCTATCCCGAGGAGGTGGCCGGCGTTCACAACGACGCATCGGCGTTGGCCGCCCACATTTCAGCCACCACCGCCCGCCGGACCGCATGACCTGCGGCTGACGATCCTCCCGGGGCCCGTGGCGCATTGCTTCACGGGCCCTTTTTTATCCTTCCACTTCACCTTGAGAGCGCCGCCATGACCGTGCGGGCGGCAGGAAAGTGCAGCTCGACTCGGGTGCCCTTGCCGGGCTGACTGGTCAACAGCAGGCGTCCGCCATGCAGCTCCATGAAGCCCTTGGCCAGCGGCAGCCCCAGGCCGGTACCTTCATGCTTGGGCGTCAGTGCGTTCTCCACCTGCCCAAAGGGCTGCAGCACGATGGTGATGTCCTCGGGCTTGATGCCGACGCCGTCGTCCTCGATGGCGATGACCATGGCATCGTCGATGATGTAGGACGATACATTGACGTGGCCGCCCTGGGAGGTGAACTTGGTCGCATTGGCGATGATGTTGAGCAGGATCTGCTTGATCAGCCGGTCGTCGGCCCGCAGCCGCGGCAAGTCGTCGGCGGCGGTGAACGACAGCGATTGGCGCTTGGCGATGGCCACATGGCCAACCAGCCGCAACGTGGCGCGCACCGCCTCGGCGACGTCCACCTCGGTGTCGTTGAGGGTGACCCGGCCCACCTCGATGCGCGAGACTTCAAGAATGTCGGTGATCACCTTCAGCAGGTGGTGCGCCGACTCGGTGATGTTCTCGATGTACTCGCCGTAGCGGTCGACCTCCAGGGTATTCATCTGGGTAACGGCCAATTCAGCGAAGCCGATGATGGCGTTGAGCGGCGTCCGCAACTCATGGCTCATGTTGGCGAGGAAGATGGTCTTGGCACGGCTGGCCGCCTCGGCGGTGTCGCGGGCGATGCGGGCCTCGGCCTCGGCCAAGCTGCGGCGCTGGACCTCCTGGCGCAGGGAGAGGGTGCGTTCCTCCACCGCATTTTGCAGCTCGTCGTGGGCGCGGCGCAGATAGTCCTCGGCCTGCTTGCGCTTGGTGACGTCACGAGCGATGCCGACCAGCCCGGTGACCGCTCCCGCCTCTCGGATCGGCACCTTGGTGATGGAATACCAGTTGGTGGCGCCAGACTCGTCCACCACCGCCTCGACCTTGTCCACCAAGGGCGCGCCACGGTCGAGCAGGTCGCGTTCCTGCGCCTCGATCGCCGCCGCCTGTTCGGGTTGGATCAGCTCGCTCAGGGTGCGGCCCACCATGGCCCCGGGGCTGCCCACCCCCGCCAGGGCCGCCTGGGGAGCGTTGACGCGGCTGAACCGCAGTGCTTCATCCTTGAAGAAGATGGCGTCGGGGACGTTATCCATCAGCGAGTGCAGCAACTGACGTTCATGCGCCAGGCGGCGGTCGAGGGCCCAGCGGTCGGCGGCGGTGCGCACCACCACCTTCAGCTCCAGCGGGTTCCATGGCTTGGCCAGGTAAGCGTGGATCTGTCCGGTATTGACCGCCATTACCAAGGCGTCGAGGTCGGAATAACCGGTGACCAGCACCCGGGTGGCATCGGACAGGTCGCGGGCGCGGCCGAGAAACTCGGCGCCGGAGATCCCCGGCATGCGCTGGTCGGAGAGGATGACAGCCATCTCCTGCGATTCCAGGAGCTTCAGTCCGGCTTCGCCGTCGCCGACGGTCCACACCGCGAACTCGTCTTCGAGGAGATCGGTGATGGCGGCGAGAATCTGCGGTTCGTCATCGACGACCAGGACGCGGGGCTTGCCGGGTTTCAGCGTCATGGCGGGCTCATTTGTCGATTTGCAGCGGGATCAGGACCCGCACGGTGGTGCCGTGCGTCGGTTCGCTGTCCACTTCGATGCTGCCCTGGTGGGCCTGAACAATGCCGTAGGAGATGGACAGCCCCAACCCCGTCCCCTGCCCCACCGGCTTGGTGGTGAAAAACGGATCGAAGATGCGTTCCAGGTTCTCGGGGGGGATGCCGCAACCGCTGTCCTTGACCGAAATGATGAACACTTTGCCGTCGACCGCGGTGCAAATCGTGATGGTGCCCTTGTCGATGATGGCGTCGACGGCGTTGGCGATGACGTTCATCAGCACCTGGTTGAGCTGGCCGGCATAGCAGTCCAGCTGATTAGACACGGCGAAATTCCGCACCACCTCGATGCGATCGGCCATCTTGTGACGTAGGAATAGCAGAACCGATTCAATGGCGTCGCGCACATCGATGGTCTTGAACTCGCCTTCGTCGAGACGCGAGAAGGTGCGGAGCTTGACCACCAGTTCCCGCACCCGCTCCAAACCCTCGCCGGTGTCGACGATGCGCAGCCGCGCCTTTTCGAGGCGCTTTCGCGAGTCCGGGATCAGCACGTTATCGGCTTCGTCCAGCACCCCGGCCAGCCAAGCCTCGATGGAAAACACATTGGACAGGGCAAACGACAGCGGATTGTTGATCTCGTGCGCGATGCCGGCCACCAACTGCCCCAGCGAGGCCATCTTTTCCGACTGGATCAGGTGGACCTGGGTCTCGCGTAACTTCCGGTAGGCCTCGGCCAGTTCGCGGTTGGCCTTCTCCAGTCCCTCGGCCAGGGCGGCGCGGGCCTCGGCCGCTTCCTTTTCGGCATTGGCCCTCAGGGTCTCCATCTCGCGGACCCGGAATTCCTCGACGATGCGCTGGTTCTGCTCCAGCAGGAACTTGCGCCGCAGCAGGGCGCGCAGCCGGGCGCGCAGCACGCTCGTCTCGGTGGACTTGCCGACGAAGTCGTCGGCACCGGCCTCCAGCGCCTTGGCAACATTCTCCTTGCACTCGTAAGCCGACAGCATCAGCACCACCAGCGGCGCCTCGGCCTCGCTGCGGTTACGGTTCAGCTCCTTGCAGAAATCGACGCCGTCCATGCCGGGCATGACCATGTCGACCATGACGCAGTCGAACACCGCCTCGGCCAGGCATTTGAGGCCATCGGCGCCGCCACCGACCTGGGTGACCTCGCAGCCCTCGTCGCGCAGCTCCTGCGCCAGCGATTCGCGATAGGTGTGGCTGTCGTCGATGATCAGCACGCGGGCGCGGCGGAACAGCGAGCGCCCCACCTCCTCGATCATGGTGGTCTCGCGCTGCGATTTGCGCAGCAGGTTGTGCACCCGGAGCAGAAGGATTTCCGGGTCCTCGGACTTGGAGACGAAGTCATCCGCCCCGCTCTCCAGCCCATGCATCTCGGTGGCGGCGGTCTCGTCGGCGGTCAGCATCAGGATGGGGATGGACCGGGTGGTGACGTCCATGTGGATCTGCCGGCACAGCTCGTCACCCTGGATGCCCGGCAGGTGGTAGTCGACGATGATCAGGCTGGGCAGACGGCGATTGATTTCCTCCAAGGCCTCCTCGCCGGTATAGGCGCACAGGGTCGGAAAGCCTTCCTGCTCCAGGACATGCTGCAGCTTCAATGCCTGGGTGGCAGAATCCTCGACGATGAGAATGAGCTGCTTCTCCATCACGGCTCTCCCTCTTCAAGGGTTAGCTGGCGCAGCCGGGTGGCGATGCCCGGCAACGGCAACATTTCCCGCGGGGCGCCCAGCTTGGCGGCGGCTCCCGGCATGCCGTAAACCACACAGGTGGATTCATGCTCTGCGATGGTGTACGCACCGGCGTCGCGCATGGCCTTGAGCCCGTCGGAGCCGTCTACGCCCATGCCGGTCAGCAGCACCCCTATGCCCCGCGGGCCGAAGTCCTTGGCCATGGAAGCAAACAGCACGCTGCCCGACGGCCGCTGGCTGTACTGCGTCGGCGCGTCGGTGATCAGCACCTGGCCGTGATGAACCGCCAGATGGCGATCGGCCGGCGCCAGGTAAACGTGGCCCGGCCGAGGCACTTCGCCCATCTCGGCGATCTTGACCTTGAAGGGGGTCACCCCCGACAGCCACGAGACGAAGCCGTCGAGGAAGCTGGCGGTGATGTGCTGCACCAGCAGGATCGGCAACCGAAAGCCGTCAAGCCCGCTCAAAAGCTGGACCAGCGCCTGCGGCCCACCGGTGGACGCGACCAACCCAACCATGGAATAGCCGCCACGACCGGCAGCCTTGGGCGCCGGCTGCGGCTCGGCGACGGTGCCGAAGCTCAGTCCGCGGTTGCCGCCTTGGCGGACCACCTTGACCTGGCTCATGATGACAAGCTGGGTACACAGCTTGGCCGCCATCGCCTCGAAGGCGACGTTGGTCACCCCTACCGGCTTTTCCACCACCGACAGCGCTCCGGCGCGCAAGGCGTTCATGGTGATGTTGAGTTCGTCGTCGTCGACGTTGGCGGCCACCACCACGATGGGGGTGGGACGCTGCTGCATGATGTGAAGTGTGGCATCGAGGCCGTTCATGCCGGGCAGGCGGATGTCGAGCGAGATGACGTCGGGCCGGGTGGAATCGAGCAGCCGGATCGCCTCCTCGGCGCTTTCCACGGCGGCTACGATCTCGAAGCGGGGGTCACTGCCGATGATGTGCTTCAACAGCTCCCGGACAACCAGCGAGTCCTCGACGATGAGCACGCGAATTTTCTTCATAGAATCTGCCCGATCGTATCCAGAAGTTCCCTCTGGTCGAACTTACGTTTGACGACATAGGCGTCGGCGCCCAATTGAAGGCCGCGCTCGCGATCCTCGCGCGCCTCCAGCGACGACACCATAATGACGGGAATGCTCTTTAACTGCGCATCCGCCTTGACTGCTTGCAGCAGGCCGAAGCCATCAAGACGTGGCATCTGAATATCCGAAATGATGAGATCGACCTGTTCGGTGCGCAGCCGCGACAGGGCCTCAAGGCCATCGACAGCCAGACGCACCACATAGCCGTGCGCCTCCAGGATGCTTTTTTCCAGGGTGCGGGTGGTGAGCGAATCATCCACCACCAGGATCACCGGCACCTTCTTCTCGGCCGCCCGTTCGACGGTGGTCAACACGCGGATGCTGCCGGTCTTGCGGAAGGTCTCGACAATCTCGAAGGCGTTGAGCACCAGGGCGACCGAACCATCCTCCATCAGCACCCCACCGGCCACCATGGTGCCGCGCACCGCCGGCACGCCGATATCCTTGACCAGCGCCTCGCGAATGGCGAGGAACTCATCGACCGCCACCGCCACCCGGCGGTCGCCGTTCTTCAGGATCATCACCGGCACCACGTTGCGGCTGACCTTGACGGCGGTCTCGCCCAGCGCCAGCAGGTGGGCCAGCGATAGCAGCGGCATCTGGCGGCCATCGAGAAACACCACCGACTTGCCCTCCACCGTATTGACCGTCTCCGCCTTGAGGCGGAACAGGCGGTCGATGCCTTCGGTGGGCAGGCCGTAGGTTTGCCCCTGGCACTTCACCAGGAACAAGCGCTGGGTGGAAACCGACAACGGCAGCGAGACCCTGAAACAGGTGCCGCCGTCGACGCGCCGCAGCACCTCGACGGTGCCGTTCATCATGGTGGCGGCCTCGCGCACCACCGAAAGGCCCATGCCGCGGCCGGACAGATCATCGACGGTGCGGGCGGTGGAAAAGCCCGGATCGAAGATGATGTCGATCAGATTTTCCGTCGACAGCTCGGCCGCTTCCTTGTCGTTGAACAACCCGCGCTCCACCGCCTTGCGACGGATGGCAACCTGGTCGAGGCCGCGGCCATCGTCCTCGACCCGGGCCACCAGACGGCCATCGGTGACATCGAAGCGCAGCCAGACCTGGGCGGCCGGTGGCTTGCCGGCGGCGACGCGGTCGGCCGGCGGCTCGACACCGTGCGACAGGGCGTTACGCAGCAGGTGCATGACCGGGTCCTTCAGTCCCTGCAGCACCATGCGGTCGGCCTCGACGTCGAGCCCGACGACGTTTACCTCCACCTGCTTACCGACGTCGCGGGCTAGGTCGCGCATCATCTTGCGGAAGCCGCCGAAAATGCTTTCCGCCGGCACCATGCGGACCTGGCGCACCTCCTGCTGCAACTCGCCGCCAAGCTGACGCAAGGCCCAACCGGTGCGCTGTTGCATTCGTCGCGAGGTGCGCGCCTGACGCCCCACGGCGCGAACCATCTGCTCGAAGGTCTCGGACTGGCGGTCGAGGGCGGCGGCGCGATCAGGGTCGTCCAGGTCGCGGGCACAACCGGCGGTGACCTTGCGCACCCGGCGCCAATAGCGGCCGATTTCGGCCAGGCTGCGGTCGATATCCACCAATCCTTCGGTGACGGCCCGCTGGTTCATGGTCTCGGTAAGCAGTTCGTTCGAGGTCCGTAGCAACCGGTCGAGATGGCGGGCACGCACCCGCACCGTCTCGTCGACGCGCGTCGCCTGGCGTGGGGCTTCCTGGACGGCGGGCTCGGGTTCGCGATCGGGTTGCGGGATGGCGGCGGCAAAGACCGGTGGCACCACTACGGCGTGAACCGGGGCTGGGGGCGGAAGCGGGGGCGGAGCGGGGGCGGAGGCTGGGGCGGGCACCTCACAATCGATCACCGCCTGAATGGCGGCGGCGGCCACGGCCACGTCGGGGATGGCCTGTCCCGCCACATGGGCGACGACACAATCCTCGACCGCGTCGAGGGCGCGGACCACCACCTGGATCACCGGCGGATCGAGGCTGAGGCTGCCGCTTCGCACCTTGGCGAACAGGGTCTCCAGCTTATGGGCGAGGTGCTCCACCTCGGCGATATCCACCGCTCGCGCCGCCCCCTTGAGGCTGTGCGCGTGGCGGAAGATCTCGTCGAGTTGACCGATGCCGATGCCGTCCTTACGGGCGCCGATCACGTCGAGCAGGCCCCGAATGGCTTCGAGGTGTTCGCGGTATTCGACCTGGAAGGCGGCGAGCAGCCGTTCCCGAATGCCTATCAAAGCCTATACTTCTCCAAGGTGCTGGCGAGCTGCTGGCCCAAGTGACTGAGGTCGAGTGACGCCTTCTCCAACTGCGCCGTGGTCAGCGCCGTCTGCTGGCTGGCCTGGCGGATCTCATGCAGCGCTTGAGTGACCTGCTCCAGTCCGATCTGCTGCTGGTTGGTGGCCCCGACGATCTGCTGGAAGGCATGCAGGCTGTCCTGGATGTTGCCCGCCATCTGGCGGATGGTCTGTTCGGATACCGCGGTGCGGTCGCGGCCGGTTTCGACGCGCTTCAGCGCCTCTTCGGTCAGCATCACCGAGGTGTTGATACCCTTCTGGGTCTGTTCGAGGATGCCGCGCACCTGACCGGTGGCCTCCTTGGCCTGATCGGCGAGGTTCTTGATCTCGTTGGCCACCACCGAGAATCGGCGCCCCTGCTCGCGGGCGTCGGCGGCCTCGATGGCGGCATTCAGCGCCACCAGATTGGACTGCTCGGCGATGTCGTTGACGGTGGCGATGATCTCACCCACCGCCTGGGTGCGCTCGGACAGGGTGATGATGTTCTCGGCCACCGTCTCGGTCTGCTCACGGATGGCTTCCATGCCGAGTGAGGCCTCGTGCACCGCCTGCAAGCCGGCGGTGCCGGAGGTCGCCACCGTCTCGGCGGTGCCCGCCACCTGACGCGCCCGCTCGGCCACCTGCTTGCCGGAAACGCTGATTTCCTCGACGGTGGTGGTGATTTCCTGCACGGCCGCCGCCTGTTGCTTGGTGCTCGCCGCCTGCTCCTGAGCCGAAGCCAGGATCTGCGCCGCCGCCAGGGTCAGGCTGTCACAGGCGCTGCGGGTCTGGCCGGAGATGTCCCGCAGGCTGTCGAGCATGTCGTTGAAGGCGATCTGCATGGCGCCCAACTCGTCGGTGGAGGTCACCTTCTGATGCGGAATGCGCAGATTGCCGTCGGCGATCTGGCGCGACGCCTCGGCGATGGCCTCCAGCGGGCCGGCGATATCGCGGCTGATCAGCCAGGACGTGATCATGCCGATGATGGCCGAAAACACTCCGCCGACGATCTGCCAGAAGACGATGAGGTCGATACGCTCCTCGGAATGGCGGGTGAACATCTTCAGCACCGCGTCGGCAACATCCGAGACCTGGGTCTGAAGGAGATTCAGTTCCTTCAGCTTTTCGCCACGACGGGCATCGTTGGCCGGCAGCGCGAGGAAGCGGGCGCCCTCGGTCTCCAACTGTCGCAGCAACTGCGCCTGCTCGCCCAGCTTGACGCGGATATCGGCGGAGGGGGCCGGCGGTACCTCGGCACGGGTTCCGGCCTGCAGGTTGACGACCGCCGACCCGCCGTCGGTCAACACCGCAAGGGTTTCACGCATCACCCTGGCCGACGCCTCGTAATCGGCCTGGACGCCGACACCGGTCAGAATGATCTCCTTGATGAAGCGCTGCGACAGCATGCGCTGACGGCCGGCGAGATCACTGATCAGCGACGTTTGCTTCTGGCTCTCGATGGCCTTGACGTTGAAGCCGATCAGCGCCGCCAGCACCAGGGTGAAGCCAACCGAAACCGCCCAGAACTTATTGCGCAGCTTCATGCGGTTCCACAGGGAGAGATTGGCCCTCGTCATCGTGCGATTTCCTTCATGAAGCGTGGTGGTAGGCGGCCCGCCGGTCCTGCAGGACGTCGAGGGCCAGAATCTGCCGCACGTCGAGCAGAATCAGGGTGTCGGGAGTGATACCGGCGACATAGCGCTGCGGCAGTCCATTGCCGGCCTCGTTCGGCACCGTCAGTGTGTCGGCATCGACGAAGCGGATACGCTCCAATTCGTCGACCCGCAGGCCGACCTCGCCGTAATCGCGGGCGAGAAACACGACATAGGCGCGCTGGCCCTCCTCAGGGGAAGGCAGCGACAGCATCACATGCAGATCGAGCACCGGCCGGATCTCGCCGCGCAGATTGGTCACGCCCAGCAGGTGCTGGGCCTGTCCCGGCACCGGCGCCGCAGCCCCCAGCGGCATGACCTCGGTCAAGGCATCCAGGGGGATGGCGAAACGCTCGGCGCCGACCCGGAAGCACAGCACCGCCATGCCGGCTGGCCGGTCCTCGACCACCATCCGCGGCGCCGCCAGCCGCTTGGCGCGCAGCTTCAGCACCGAATCGGCGAAAGCGATAGCGCGGAAGGCATGAGCGGCTTCCATCCGGCCGCGCAGGCGCTCGCCGACGCTGCGACGTTCCCTGCCCTTCCCTTGCGACGTCATGCAGCCCCCATGAGCTTGAGATGCATCGCGGCGGTGTCACGCAAGTGTCCGACCGTCAGGCCATCATCGCCGTCGAGCACCGTCTGATGTTCGGGAAGGCCTTCCAGCAATGCCAGCGCATTGCGAAAGCAACGGACCGCCCCCCCCACGTCCTGTCTGCGCAGATAAAACAACCCAAGATGATAATGAGGCAGAACAAACTTGCGGTCGAGATAAATGGCACGCTTCAACGCCTGTTCCGCGGCATCGACCTCACCGCTCTGCTCATGGATCATGGCACGGTAGAAGTGCAGGCGGGCATCGAGGGCGTCGTGCTTCAGCAGCTCGTCGCAGGCTGCCGCCGCCTGGACCCATTCTCCGCGGTCGGCCAACTCGCGCACCACGTTCAGTCCGGCCGTCCCCTTGGGGGGCAAAGGCTTGACCACCGGAACCGGAGCCACTGGCACACGCGGACGCAGCAGCGGCGCCGGAGGCGGGCTCGACATTAGCGGCGAACGAATGGGGGGCAGCGGCGCGCGATGCACCGGGGACTGCACCAGCGGCGTCGGACACTGGGGCACCGCCTTCTGGTAAAGTACCGCACCGGCAGTATTGACGGTCCGATAATCGCGGAACAACTCCTGATTTGGCTCGGCATGCCCCATCACCAGCCATCCGTTCTCGACCAGGGCCTCGCGGAAACAGGGGATCAGCCCCTCGATGGTCTCGCGACTGAAATAAATGATGACGTTACGGCAGATGATGACATCGAATGACGTGATGTTGTCGGCCACCGAGGGAAAGCGGTCCTTGATCAGATTGTGATACTGGAAGCTGACTTGGCGCTTGAATTCAGGCCGAATTTCCCATTGCCGGCCCACCTTGACGAAGCAATCCTCGCGCAGTTCATCGCCGGTGACGCGAAAGGCCCACTCGTCGTAGCGGCCCTCACGGGCACGGGTGAGAAACTTCTGATTGATATCGGTGGCAACGATCTGAACATTCCAACCGGCGATGCGCACGCCGAATTCGCGCTTCAGCAGGATAGCCAGGGAATATGGCTCGGGGCCGATGGAACAGCCGGCGCTCCAGATCCGCAGCCGGCGGCTCGACTGGTTGCGTTCGATGACCTCGGGCAGGATGATGTCGCGCAGGGCGTCGAACTGTTCCTTGTGACGGAAGAAATAGGTCTCGCCGATGGTCAGTTCGGCAACCAGGAGATCCATCTCGTCATTGCCGCGCGGCGCTTCCAGGACTTCCAGGTACTGGGCGCAACTTTCGACGCCGCGCTCCACCAGCCGGGCATGCAGGATGCGGGCAAGGTCGTCGTCCTTGTCGAGATAGAACGCCATGCCGGTGGACTCGATCACCAGCTTTTTCAAACGGGGAAAGAACGGATCGGCTGCCACTTGCGCCGTGGCGAGGGCATTCATCCTGGAACGCCCGGACGGGCCGATCGCCGCGACGGCGGCATCACGACCCTACCTCGCCCATCTCGGCCAGGCGAGCCTGGGCTCGGGCCTGGAAAGCGGCCAACCCCGACTTCTCCTCGGCCAGCAGCAGCTTGGGCCACGACAGCAGGTGGATGACTTCGCCGCCGCGATCGAGTTCGGCGGCCAGGCAACCGTTGAAGGAATAGCCGTCCTTGACCGGCATCACGGTGAAGGCCGACGCCGGCCGCACCCCCTCGACGTGCTCGACCAGCAGCCCCGATGGCTCATCGCCCCGCATGATCAGGATGGAGGCGTCGATCTTGTAGGTGGTCCCGGCCAGTCCCAGCAGCCGGTCGAGCCGCAGCACCGGCACCGCCCTTCCGGCCAGATTGAGGATCCCCTCGACCACCGGCGGCATTCCCGGCGGCTTGGCCAGCCAGGCGATGGGAACCACCTCGCCCACCTCGGCGACCAGCAATGCGAACAGGCGGCCATCGAGGCGGAAGACCACCATGCCACGAAGACTATCGGAAACATCGACGGACACGACGGCCACCCCAACCAAATTCCACGACAATATACCGAACATATGGGAGACGCGGCAATGAGGTTGCTGACGCGGCGCTCAACTGGCCGCCGACACCGCCTCGCACAGACCGTCGACGAATCCGCTCCAGGTCCACCGCGAAATGATGGTGCGCGAACCAGCAAGTCCCATGGCGGCGGCGCCATCGCGGTCCCGGTAGACCTGTTCCATCACCGCCACGATCTCGTCCACCGAACTCTCGCCCCATCGCGCGCGATGCGCCCCGGCGACCGGGCGCTGATCGGTGAACGGCAGGCAGTCGCCGAGATCGAGAATATCGGTGTGGCCGGTATTGGCGGATACCGCCGTCGGCAAGCCACAGGCCATCGCTTCCATCGCCATGAGATTGGTGGCAGGCTCACTGCGATTGGGAAAAATCGCGACGTCGCACTCGATCAAGACCTCGCGAAGATCGGCATGGCCCACCATTCCCAGGTCCAGGCTATCATCGGGTCCAATGCCGTTGGCCGCGAGCCACCCCGCCAGGTCCAGGCCACCGTCCGGCCCCGTCCCCGGCGCCTGCACAACCAGTCCGCCCTCGATCAGCGATGCTGCGGAACCGACGAAAGGCGAGCGCCATGCGGTGACCAGCAGAGCCTCGGGATGGCGCGAATGAAAGGCCTTGAAGGCGGCGACGACGATGTCCTGCCCCTTGCGATACTCAAGCTTTCCACCCGAATAGATGGCGAAGCGCCCCGCGAAGCGCCCACGTCTCGGGCCGGGCCGCATTACGGGGTCGATCCCCTGTATGGTCAGCGTCGTGTTGTGAATGCCGTGATCGGCCAGCAGGTCGCGATTATAGCCGCACAGTACGATATGGCGATCAAACCGGTTCAGGCTGTCGAGGGCGGCCTCGTCCAGGATTTCGTCGCAGAAGCAGGGAAGTGAGAGATTGGGTCGCCCGCGCAGCAAGCCGGAAATCGCATGTGCCTGCATGTGATCGCCAAGGGGATGCAGGACGGCGACGCCATCCAGGGTGACGCACTGTCCCTGCGACATCATCTGGGACAAGGCGGTGCGAAGCCCTTCGCTCGCGGCCATGGCGGGGCCGATGCGGCTCCACTGATCCGCTTCCATGATCGCCGCGCCCGCCTCGGCCAGGAACAGGGGGGCGGTGCCGCGTTCGATCATATCCATGCCGGCATGGATCGCCACCTGCCCCCACCCGAGGGTGCGTGACGGCGGCCAGATGAAGGCGAAGACCGGCAGTTTTTCCATGACGTCAGGAAAAGCCCGCCACGTCCCTACCCCAGTCCAACCGCGGCGGCCAGACGGCGGACGCTCTCGAAGCCCACTCCCACCAGGGCCACCACGCCGAACAGCAAGACCAGCAGGAACGCCACCAGTGAGGCACGATGGTCGATGAAGAAATGGATCAGCGCCAGATGATACCGCTCGGCCTTGGTGCGGTCGCCATAGAGCAGACGGTCGAGCTGGCTCTTCTTCTGCTCGATGCGATCGCTGTTGGCGGCCTCGTCGACGCGATCCTGATGCTCCGAGCGCCAGCGGAACAGGCGTTCCATGGCGGCCTCGCGCGACATGCGGGGCGCGACCTTCACCCCGCTCTTTGCCGCGATCTTTTCGTGGCGGTCGATGAATTCCTCGGTGAAATCGAGGTGGGCCTGACCGGCCGGCGACTTGGGTGAATAGATGCACACCGGCAGGCGGGCCGTCGCCGCCTCGATCACCGCGGTATCCCGCGGAATTTCGGCGCGATAGACCGTGCCGCCCAGCCGCGAGCGGATCAGCTCGTTGATCTTGCGCGTCGTCTTGTTGCGATCATTGATGGTGAACAGCACGCCCTGCAGCAGCAGGTTCTTGTTCAACCCCTCCTGCACGTACTTGATGGAGGGCAGCGTGCGCAGCAGCCCGTCATTGGCGTAGGGTGTCGCGGTCACCGGAATGATCACCGCATCGGCAGAGGCCAACGCATTGATGGGCAGGATGCCGAGGGCCGGCGGGCAGTCGATCACCACGTAGTCGCAGTCGATGCTGGTATGCGACAGGATGTTGGTCAAGGTGCGCTGGGAGTTCTGCATCTCCGACAGCTTGATCTCGATACCGGCCAGGCTGTAGGTCGACGGCAGCATCCGGACATTCTCGAAATCCGTCGGCAGCACCACCTCGTCAATGGTTGCCCCGCCGATGAACAGGTCGTAGACCCCGCGCTTGACCTTGGGGTCGATGCCCATGCTCTTGGTCGAGTCGCCCTGGGAGTCCAGGTCGATCACCACCACCGACTTGCCATAGGCAGCCAGAGCCACCGCCAGATTGGTGCTGGTAGTGGTCTTCGAGATGCCACCCTTCTGATTGAATATGGCAACGATGTACGGTTTCATGTCCGCCTAATCGCCAAGAGCGTCCATCGGCCGATATTCAAGGCGGCTGCCCTGCATTTCAACCCCGGCTCGCCGAAGGGCCTAATTGAGTATTCCGGTATAATTCCCACCCCGACTCGGCGCCAAGCTGCGCCGACACGTTTCGAACAGATTAAGCGTAGCCATGAGTGGAAGCAACACAAGACCGCGTTTTTTCTCTACCTGTTGCCCTGCCATCCGCATGACCAAATCGTTTCACTGCCCCAAGGCGCCCGATCGCCCCCGCGACCCCTGCTTGCATCCGCCACCATTCTCATATCCTACCCTGGTCGGAGGCGCCATGCCGACGAAGGCATAGGTACGACATCAGCCGCACGGCACGCCGGTTCCGCCCAGGCCGCAATAGCCCCCGGGGTTCTTCGCCAGGTACTGCTGGTGATAGTCCTCGGCCCAGAAGAACGGCCCGGCCGAGGCGATCTCGGTGGTGATCGGGCGACGACCGGCGGCCTCGAGGCGCCGCTGGTAGGAGTCGCGGCCCGCCAGGGCGGCGCGGTGCTGCTCGGGAGAGACGGTGTAGATCGCCGAACGGTACTGGGTGCCGATATCATTGCCTTGACGCATCCCCTGGGTGGGATCGTGCCCTTCCCAGAACACGGCCAGCAGACGGGAATAGGAAACCACCGCCGGGTCGAACGCCACCAGCACCGCCTCGGCGTGGCCGGTGCGGGTGGTGCAGACCTCGTCATAGGTTGGATTGACAGTGAAGCCGCCACTATAGCCCACCGAGGTGCTGTGAACACCGGGTTGGGTCCAGAACAGCCGTTCGGCGCCCCAGAAGCAGCCCATGGCGAACATCACCGTCTCGATGCCGTCGGGAAACGGCGGCTTCAGCGGTGTCCTGAGCACCACGTGCCGCGCCGCGACCATCATGTCGGCTTCCCGCCCCGGCAAGGCCTCCGCGGCCGTGACCATCTCAATCCTGCTGGGTCCCCAGAGTCCCATGACCGTGCCCTCCCGCTGATTTCCCCTGGGATATAGGTATTCGACGATTCACCAACAACGAACCTTCTTCGCGTCGGCATTTTTCAGTATCCTGCGCCAATGTCATATCGAGCCGATACCCTACTCCGGTTGTTACTGGTAGAAGATGATGATGCCGACGCGCACCTCGTTCTTCGCTATCTGCGGTCCATCGACGATTTCACCACCGAAGTCGAGCGCGCCGTCTGCCTGACCGATGCGCTCCGCCGTTTGGAGGCGCATCAGCACGATGTAGTCCTGCTCGATCTCGGCCTTCCGGAAGAGCGCAACCTGCCGGTGCTGCGCCGGGTGCTGGCCACCAACACCGAGGTGGCAGTGATCGTTCTCACCGGGCTCGACGATCAGGCGATGGCGCTGGCGGCGCTGCGCGAGGGTGCCGAGGATTACCTGACCAAGGGCGAGACCACCGCCGACAGCCTGGCGCGCTCCATCCGTTACACCATGGGACGGCGACGCCAGCAGCAGGAACGCCGGGTGCTGGAACGCCACATGGCCGAAACCCACCGGCTGGAGTCGCTGGGCCGCTTCGCCGGCGGTATCGCCCACGAGATCAACAACCGTCTGACCCCCATCGTCGGCATGGCAGACCTGATGCTCACCCTGCCTCCCCCCGAGAACCGCCACCAGGAAATGCTAGAGCTGATTCTCGATGCGGCTCAGGGAGCCAGCGCGCTGGTGCGGAACCTGTTGACCTTTGCCCGCCAGAGGCCGACCGGCCAGCCGCAGCAGGTGGATCTGCCGGCCCTGGTGGAGAGCACGCTGCGTCTGGTCCGAACCGCCATACCGGCCTCGGTGACGCTTACCACCGATTTTGGCGCCGATGCACCGGCGGTCAACGGTGATCCCATGGCGATCCAGAGCGTCCTGATGAACCTGGTGTCCAATGCGGTGGATGCCTTTGCCGGCCGCGAGGGCCAAGTGGCAGTAACCGTCGAAGCCGCCGCCACGCCGCCCGAGGTGGCCTCCCATGGAGCCAGCCTCCGCCTCGCGGTCAGCGATGACGGCCCGGGCATGGATCGGGAAATGGCGGCGCACATCTTCGAGCCGTTCTTCACCACCAAGGCGGTCAACAAAGGAACCGGTCTGGGGCTGTCCGTAGTGCACGGCATCGTCGCCGATCTGGGTGGCTGCATCCGGGTGAACAGTGACATCGGACGGGGCACCACCGTCGAGGTCTTCCTGCCGGCCCTCGCCGGCGACGTCGGTTAGGCCGCCATGGCGAGCATCCTGATCGTCGAGGACGATCCCCTGGTCCGCAGTTCGCTCCGCATCATCCTGGAATCCTTCGGCCACGCCGTCGAGGATGCCGAAGACGGCACCGTCGCCCTGACCATGGACCACAGCAGCTTCGACGTGGTGATCACCGACATCCTGATGCCCGGCATTTCCGGCGTCGAGTTCATCGGCGCTTTGCGCGCCAAGGGCTTCGACGCCGGCATCGTCGCCATGTCGGGCGGCAACCGCCTGGGCGGCGTCGACCCGTTGGAACAGGCCCTGGCCGCCGGTGCCGACATGGCCATGCGCAAGCCGTTCTCCGCTCGCGAGCTGTTGGCCGCCCTGGAGAAATGCACCGCACGGCACTGACCGAAGCACGCCCGCCCGGCGCACGGAAACTGGGCGAGTCGCTTCAGCCGGAAGCCGGCATCAAGCGGCGACAGCGGAAATGATCACCGTCGCTTCGGCCATGGGATATTCGTCGGTGATCGCCAGATGGACGGCGGCGGCCATGCCGGGCGGCACCAACTCGGCGAGACGTGCGGCGGCGCCCCCGGTCAGCGCCAGGGTCGGCTGTCCCGAAGCCAGATTGACCACCCCGATGTCGCGCCAGAACACGCCGGCACTGAAGCCGGTGCCCAGCGCCTTGGCGGCTGCCTCCTTGGCGGCGTAACGCTTGGCATAGGTGGCGGCACGCGACGCCGGAGTCCGCCGCTCGGCCTTGGCGCGCTCGGCCGGAGTGAAGATACGGTCGAGAAAACGCTCGCC
Organism: uncultured Rhodospirillaceae bacterium; assembly: GCA_903941105.1. GTDB lineage: Bacteria > Pseudomonadota > Alphaproteobacteria > Rhodospirillales > Magnetospirillaceae > CAJANL01. The sequence goes on along the minus strand of CAJANL010000125.1, from coordinate 3,657 downwards.
GAACCGCTCCAGCGTCTTCTCGATGCGCCGGATGTCGATCAGGTCGTTGCCGATGCCGAGGATCACGCGGCGGCCCCTCTCCGCCCCTCGTCCATCAGCGTCCGCATGTGGCGGATCGAGGTCTCGAAGCCGACGAAGATGGCCTCACCCACCAGAAAATGGCCGATGTTGAGCTCGCGGATGGTGGCAATGGCGGCCACCGGCTTCACCGTGTCGTAGGACAGGCCGTGGCCGGCATGGCATTCGAGCCCGATGGCCTCGGCATGGCTGGCGGCAGCGACGATCCGGGCCAACTCGCGGTCACGCTCGGCGCCTTCATGGTCGCAGTACGAGCCGGTGTGCAGTTCGACCACCGGCGCGCCGAGGCGCTTGGCGGCATCGAGCTGAACAGGATCGGCCGCGATGAACATGGAGACGCGGATGCCCGCCTCCACCAGGCGGCCGACCAGCGGCCGCAGGGTGTCGAACTGGCCCGCCACGTCGAGGCCGCCCTCGGTGGTGCGCTCCTCGCGGCGCTCGGGGACGATGCAGGCGGCATGCGGCCGATGGCGTAACGCGATGGCCACCATCTCGGGGGTAGCGGCCATCTCGAAATTCAGCGGCAGCTGGATCTCATTGGCCAGGCGCTCGATGTCGCGGTCGGAGATGTGGCGGCGATCCTCGCGCAGATGAGCGGTGATGCCGTCGGCCCCGGCCGCCGTAGCCATGTGGGCCGCCCGCACCGGATCGGGATGACGGCCGCCACGGGCGTTACGGATGGTGGCGACGTGGTCGATGTTCACGCCGAGGCGAAGGGGGGGCGCGGGCATGGTCGAAAGTCCTTCAATTCCTCGCCCGCTCGACCGAATTGATGGCGGGCATGGCCCGGAGCGCGGCGATGATGTTGGTGAGATGCCTGACGTCGCGGACTTCGATGTCGATCAGCATCTCGAAGAAATCCTGATTACGGTTGGTGATCTTGAGGTTGGTGATGTTGCCCACGTTCTTGGCGATCACCGTCGACACCGCCCCCAGCGCCCCCGGCTCGTTGGACACCACCAGATCGATGCGGCCGAGATGGATGTTGCCGTCGGAGTCGTCCCAGGACAGATCGAGCCAGCGCTCGGGCTGGTCGGAGAACTGTTCCAGGTTCTCGCAGTCGATGGTGTGGATGGTCACCCCCTTGCCGGTGGCGACAATTCCCACGATGCGGTCGCCCGGCAGCGGATGGCAGCAGGCGGCGAAGTGCATGGCCATGCCGGGGATCAACCCCTTGATGGGCACCGCGTTGGCGCGGTCCTTCCGGTCGGCCGGCTTGGCATGGCGGGCCTTGAGCGCCACCACGTTGTCGATCTGCGACCGCGCCTTGAGCTCGGGGAAGACGGTCGAGATGACCTCGCGGGCGGTCAGGGTGCCCTCGCCCACCAGTGCCAGCAGGTCGTCGACGGTGGCCGCCTTGAAGATCCTGAGGACGCCGTCCAGCGCCTTCTCGGCGAAGTCGTAGCCCTCGTGGCGGAAGCCGCGCACCAGGATGGCGCGCCCGAGGTCGGTGTACTGGGCGCGCTGCTGAGTGCGGATATAGCGCCGGATACGGGCGCGCGCCTTGCCGGTGACGACGAAGCGTTCCCAGGTGGGATTGGGCGTCTGCGCCTTCGAGGTGATGATGTCGACCTGATCGCCGTTCCCCAACTGGGTGCGCAGCGGCATGATGCGGCCGTTGATCTTGGCGCCGACGCAGGTGTCACCCACCACCGAGTGCACGGCATAGGCAAAATCCACCGGACAGGCGCCACGCGGCAGCGAGATCAGGTCGCCCTTGGGGGTGAAGCAGAACACCTGATCCTGGAACATCTCAAGCTTGGTGTGCTCAAGGAACTCCTCGGGGTTCGAGGCGTGCTCCAGGATGTCGAGCAGCTCGCGCATCCAGCGGTATTGCCGGCCGTCGGTGATCTTGCCGCCGCCCTGCTTGTAATTCCAGTGAGCGGCGACGCCCAACTCGGCGACCTCGTGCATCTCCTGGGTGCGGATCTGCACCTCGATGCGGTGGCGCTCGGGGCCGAACACGCCGGTGTGCAGACTGCGGTAGCCATTGGGCTTCGGCGTCGAGATGTAGTCCTTGAAGCGGTTGGGCACCATGGGATAGCGCGAGTGGATCACCCCCAGCGCCCGGTAACAGTCCTCGATGCTGTCCACCACGATGCGGAACGCCATGATGTCCGAGAGCTGCTCGAAGCCCACATTCATCTTGCGCATCTTGAGCCAGATGGAATACGGCGTCTTCTCGCGCCCCGACACGGCGGCCTTGACGCCGGCATCGGCGAACGTCTTGCGCAGTTCCTCAAGGATGCGCCCGATCAGGTCGCCGCCCTGCTCGCGCAGGAAGGACAGGCGCTGCACGATGGAGCCACGCGCGTCGGCGTGCAATTCGGAGAACGCCAGGTCCTCCAGCTCCATCTTGAGCTCCTGCATGCCGATGCGTTCGGCCAGCGGAGCGTAGATTTCCATGGTTTCCAGCGCGATACGCCGGCGCTTCTCGGGATTCTTGATGTAGTTGAGGGTGCGCATGTTGTGCACCCGGTCGGCCAGCTTGACCAGCAGGACGCGGATGTCCTCGCTCATGGCCAGCACCAGCTTGCGCAGGTTCTCGGCCTGCTTGGCGTGATCGGACTGCAGCTCGATGCGGTTGAGCTTGGTCACTCCGTCGACCAGCCGGCCGATCTCGACGCCGAACAGCCGCTCGATCTCGGCCTGGGTGGCCGGGGTGTCCTCGATGGTGTCGTGCAGCAGCGCCGTAATGATGGACGACGAGTCCAACCGGTACTTGGTGAGGATGCCGGCGACTTCGATGGGATGCGAGAAGTAGGGATCGCCCGAGGCCCGCAGCTGCGAGCCGTGCATCTTCATGGCGTAGACATAGGCGCGGTTGATGGCGTCCTCGTCCGCGGTGGGGTCGTAGGACTTGACCCGCTCCACCAATTCGAACTGACGCATCATGCCGGCACTAATCCTCCCGATCGGGGGGCCGGCGCACGGAGCCCGGGGCGAGCGTGACGTGGCGCGCGGGCGCCCCGAACTTCCTTAGCCGCCCCAGGGCTATGATACCCTATTCCTCGCCGACGTCGATGTCGCCGAGATCACCGGCGGCATCGGCGTCGAAATCGACGCCGTCTTCCGAGACGGTCAGGCCGTCATCACCGAGATCTTCCTCGCCGGCGATGTTCTCGAAGCCGAGGTCGCGCTCGGGGACGAAGGTATCCATCTCGTCCTCTTCCGGCTCGTCGACCTCGACGTGCTTCTGAAGCCCCTGGATCAGCGCATTGCGCAGGGCATCGAGCGGCACCGTCTCGTCGGCGATCTCGCGCAGGGCCACCACCGGGTTCTTGTCGTTGTCGCGGTCGATGGTGATGCGGGCGCCGGCCGAAATGTCGCGGCCGCGCTGACCGGCGATCAACACCAGTTCGAACCGGTTGGGAATCCTGAGAACGCAATCTTCAACAGTAACGCGCGCCATGGATCATCCTTCACGACAGGCCTTCGAGGAAAGGGTACAGCTTATATATGGGGTGAGGGGGCGAAAGCAAGCGCCGGTGCGGCCAGGGCAATCGGGCGAGGGGTTTTCGTCCTCACTCCTTTTCGTCATTCCCGCGAAGGCGGGAATCCATGGCGGGAACGAATACT
>CAJANL010000124.1 GCA_903941105.1 uncultured Rhodospirillaceae bacterium | reverse complement strand
TCGTGCACCTGCATGCGCTGGGTCAGCAGGTCGGCGGTGGGTTCGTCATGGGCCTCGTCCACCACCGGGAAGATGGAACGCGCGGTGCGCACCACCGCCTCCTGGTCCTTGACCAGTTGAGCGATCATTTCCTCGGCCGCGGGGACCTCGGTCTCTTCCTTGATGCAGGTGAGTTCGGCGAACTGGCGGTAGCTGCCGGGAGCCGGGAAGCCCAGGGCGCGGATGCGCTCGGCCAGCAGGTCGACGGCCAGGGCCAGCTCATTGTACTGCGCCTCGAACATCAGGTGCAGGGTGTTGAACATGGGACCGGTAACGTTCCAATGGAAGTTATGGGTCTTAAGGTAAAGCGTGTAGGTATCGGCCAGCATGCGCGACAGGCCCTCGCCGATCTTACGGCGGGCTTTCTCGTCGATGCCGATATCGATGCTGGCGGACTTATTGTTTTTTCCCTTCGACATGCGTATCTCCTCGGTGTCTATTTAACTTTGGCGGTAAACTTGACATCCTCGCTGGTGGTGTGGGTGACGAACCAGGTGATGAGAAAATCCACCATCTGGTTGACCATGAAATGATCGAGCGATACCGACTCGATGAAGGTGCGCAGGCTGGACAGCAGCTCCGCGTGCAGTTTGTGGTGCTGCGTCAGCCCGGCATAGCCGGCATCTTCCATCAAGCCTTCCTCGCTGAAGAAGTGGAAGTCGGCGTATTTGTAGAGTTCGGCGCACAGCCGCACCAGCCGGCGCGACGGCTCGCTATTAGCTGCCTCGCTGGCGAATTGGTCGATCAGGTCGAGAAAAACGCGGTGTTCGAAATCGATGCGGGCATGGCCGGTCTCGTATTTCTGTTTCCACGCCGTATCGAACATCGCCACGTCCCCCCAGAGCCTACACCACAGGTTACACTGTTCCGGCGAATTGGGGAATTCGCCAGCGGGCGGTTGCGCCCTCCGGGAGGCGCTGCTAACCTCCGCCCCGCCTTACTCGATCATGTATAAATCGATCACGCCTACACGGAGAACCTAGGCCGATGTCCCTGGACAGAACCGCCGTGCGCGCCATCGCCGAGCTTGCGCGCATCGAGGTGCCCGAGGAAGAGCTCGACCACCTGGCCGGTGAGCTTTCCAACATCCTCGTCTTCATCGAGCAACTGGCCGAGGTGGATACCGACGGCGTGCTGCCGATGACCTCGGTGGCCGACCTCACTTTGCCCATGCGCGCCGACGAGGTCACCGACGGCGGCTATGTCGATGCCGTGCTGGCCAACGCGCCCGAGGCCGAGGATGGCTTCTTCACCGTGCCGAAGGTGGTGGAATGAGCGAGCCGCAGGCGAGCGCGGGCGCGTTGAGCGCCCCGAAGCGAAGCGAAGGAAAGCCAAGGATCGCGGATGCGATCCGCCCGGCGCTTGAGGGGCAAACGAAATGACCAATCTCACTGATCTGACGCTGGCCCAGGCCCGCGACCGCCTCGCCAAGGGTGAGTTCACCGCTGTCGAACTGACGCAGGCGCATGTGGACGCCATGGCCGCCCATCGCGGCCTTAACGCCTTCATCACCGAGACGCCCGAGCTGGCGCTGGAGGCCGCGAAGGTTTCCGACCTGCGCCGCCAGGCCGGCCAGGGCGGTGCCATGGAAGGCCTGCCCATCGGCATCAAGGATCTGTTCTGCACCAAGGGCGTGCTGACCACCGCGGCCAGCCACATCCTCGACGGCTTCAAGCCGGAATACGAATCCACCGTCACCGCCAAGCTGAAGCAGGCCGGCGCCGTGGCGTTGGGCAAGCTGAACCTCGACGAGTTCGCCATGGGCTCGGCCAACATCACCAGCCATTACGGCCCGGTGGAGAATCCGTGGAAGCGCACCTCCGATCCCTCGGTCAAGCTGGTGCCGGGCGGCAGCTCGGGCGGCTCGGCGGCGGCGGTGGCGGCGCGTCTGTGCCTGGGGGCCACCGGCACCGACACCGGCGGCTCGATCCGCCAGCCGGCCGCCTTCTGCGGCATCGTCGGCATCAAGCCGACCTATGGCCGCTGCTCGCGCTGGGGCATCGTCGCCTTCGCCAGCTCGCTGGACCAGGCCGGCCCCATGGCCCGCACCGTGCGCGACTGCGCCGTCATGCTGGGCGTCATGGCCGGGCACGACGCCAAGGACTCCACCTCGGCCCCCATGGCGGTGCCCGATTTCGAGCGCGCGCTGACCGGCGACATTCGCGGCCTCAAGGTGGGCATTCCCAAGGAATACCGCCCCGATGGCCTGTCCGATGAAGTGGCCAAGGTGTGGGAGCGGGGCATCGAGTGGCTGAAGGCCGCCGGCGCCACCCCGGTGGAGATCAGCCTGCCGCACACCAAATACGCCCTGCCGACCTATTACATCATCGCTCCCGCCGAGTGCTCGTCCAACCTGGCGCGCTATGACGGCTTGCGTTACGGCTTGCGGGTGCCGGGCAAGACGCTCGACGACATGTACCGCAAGACCCGCGCCGCCGGCTTCGGAAGCGAGGTGCGGCGCCGCATCCTGATCGGCACCTATGCCCTGTCGGCCGGTTACTACGATGCCTATTACGCCAAGGCGCAGAAGGTGCGGCGGCGCATCGCCGACGACTTCACCGAGGCCTTCAAGACGGTGGACGTCATCCTGACCCCCACCGCGCCGACCCCGGCCTTCGGACAGACCGAGAACAGCGACGATCCGGTCACCATGTGGCTGAACGACGTCTTCACCATCCCCACCAGCATGGCCGGACTGCCCGGCCTCAGCCTGCCGGCGGGGCTGTCCTCCGACGGCTTGCCGCTGGGCCTGCAACTGATCGGCCGTCCCTTCGACGAGGAGACGCTGTTCCGGGTGGCGGGCGTGATGGAAAGCGCGGCCGGCTTCACCGCCAAGCCGGAGGGCTGCTGATATGGCTTATCTTCTCGAAGGCGAGACCGGCGACTGGGAAGTGGTGATCGGGCTTGAGGTCCACGCCCAGGTGATCTCCAAGTCCAAGCTGTTCTCGGGCGCCCCCACCGATTTCGGCGCCGAGCCCAATCAGCAGGTCAGCTTCGTCGATGCCGGCTTCCCCGGCATGCTGCCGGTGATCAACGGCAAATGCGTCGAGCAGGCGGTGCGCACCGGTTTGGGCCTCAAGGCCCAGGTCAACCTGCGCTCGGTGTTCGCGCGCAAGAACTACTTCTACGCCGACCTGCCGCAGGGCTATCAGATCAGCCAGTACGAGCTGCCGATCATCGGCGAGGGCGAGCTGCTGATCGACATGCCCGACGGCACCTCGCGGGCCATCGGCATCGAGCGCCTGCACCTGGAGCAGGACGCCGGCAAGTCGATCCACGACCAGCATCCCACCAAGTCGTTCATCGATCTCAACCGCTCCGGCGTGGCCTTGATGGAGATCGTCTCCAAGCCCGACCTGCGCAGCCCGGAAGAGGCCGGCCTCTACATCGCCAAGCTGCGCTCGATCCTGCGCTATCTGGGGACCTGCGACGGCAACATGGCGGAAGGCAGCATGCGCTGCGACGCCAATGTCAGCGTCCGGCCCAAGGGGGCGACCGAGCTGCGCACCCGCTGCGAGATCAAGAACGTCAACTCCATCCGCTTCGTGCAGCAGGCCATCGAGTACGAGGCGCGCCGCCACATCGAGGTTTACGAGTCGGGCGGCAGCATCCGCCAGGAGACGCGGCTGTTCGATTCGGGCAAGTGCGAGACGCGTTCCATGCGCTCGAAGGAACACGCCCACGACTACCGCTATTTCCCCGATCCCGATCTGCTGCCGCTGGTGGTTACCCAGGACTTCGTCGACGGCATCAAGGCGACGCTGCCCGAGCTGCCCGACGAGAAGAAGGAGCGCTTCAGCCGCGACTACGGCCTGTCGGTCTATGATGCCGGCGTGCTGGTGGCGGAACGGGCCAGCGCCGACTTCTTCGAGACGGTGGCCAAGGGCCGCGACTCCAAGTTGGCGGCCAACTGGGTGATGGGCGACTTCTTCGGCGCCCTCAACGCCTCGGGCCGCACCATCGAGGACCCGCCGGTCAGCGCCGCCGATCTCGGCCAGTTGGTGGACCTGATCAAGGACGGCACCCTGTCCGGCCGCCTCGCCAAGGACGTCTTCGCCCTGATGGTGGAGACCGGCAAGTCGCCGTCCTCCCTGGTCGAGGAACGCGGCCTCAAGCAGGTCACCGACACCGGCGCCATCGAAGCCGCCATCGACGCGGTCCTCGCCGCCAACCCGGACAAGGTCGAGCAGATCAAGGCCGGCAAGGTGGCGCTGATGGGCTGGCTGGTGGGGCAGGTGATGAAGGCCACCCAGGGCAAGGCCAACCCGGCCATGGTCAACGAGCTGCTGGCCAGGAAGGTGGGCGCCTGAGTGCACTACTGCCGGGCACCCCGCCAGGGTGCCACCAATAATGCCGGCGAACACTCGAGGTGAGCTGCTGAAGGCGGCTCGCCGGTATAAGGTCTCTTGAGCGACGTCACGGCGGCTCCTACCTATGGCCTTCACAGCCAACAGGAGGACCGTCGTGGCCCGCAAATATGTGGACTGTCGTGAGGTTCCCGGCTCGACCTGCTCGGTGGCGCTGTCGGCCGATACCGAGGACGAGTTGATCACCGCCGCCATCGAGCACGCCAAGACCTGCCACGGCCAGCAGGACACCCCCGAGTTCCGTCAGCAACTGAGGCAGATGGCCAAGGAAGGCCCGCCGCCGGGCTGAGGGCTATTTCAGGGTGCGGATATCGGTGAGGCGGCCGGTCACCGCGGCGGCGGCAGCCATGATGGGCGATACCAGATGGGTGCGGCCGCCGCGGCCCTGACGGCCCTCGAAATTGCGGTTCGAGGTCGAGGCCGAGCGCTGGCCCGGCTTCAACTGGTCGGCATTCATGGCCAGGCACATGGAGCAGCCCGGCTCGCGCCATTCGGCACCGGCGGCGAGGAACACCTGATCGAGGCCCTCTTCCTCGGCCTGCTCCTTGACCAGGCCGGAACCGGGAACCACCAGCACCTGGACGCCCTCGGCCACCTTGCGGCCCTTGAGCACCTCGGCGGCAGCGCGGAAATCCTCGATGCGGCCGTTGGTACACGAGCCGATGAACACCACGTCGATCTTGATCTCGGTGGCCGGCATGCCGGCGGTCAGGCCCATGTAGTCGAGCGAGCGCTGCACCGCCTTCCGCTTGCCCTCGTCGGCGATGTCGGCCGGGTTGGGAACGAAGCCGGTGATGGGGATGACGTCCTCGGGGCTGGTGCCCCAGGTCACCTGCGGCACCAATGTGGCGGCATCGAGCACGATCTCGGCGTCGAAATGGGCGCCCTCGTCGGTGACCAGGGTCTTCCAGTAGCTGACGGCGGCCTGATAGGCGGCGCCCTTGGGGGCGCGCGGCTTGCCCATGATGTAGGCGAACGTCTTGTCGTCGGGAGCAATCAGACCGGCCCGCGCTCCGGCCTCGATGGTCATGTTGCAGACCGTCATGCGGCCTTCCACCGAGAGGTCGCGGATGGCCTCGCCGGCATACTCGACCACATAGCCGGTGCCGCCGGCGGTGCCGATTCTGCCGATGATGGCCAGCACGATGTCCTTGGCGCCGACGCCGGCCGGCGCCTTGCCATTGACGGTGATGCGCATGTTCTTGGCCGGCTTCTGCACCAGGGTCTGGGTGGCGAGGACGTGCTCGACCTCCGAGGTGCCGATGCCGAAGGCCAGCGAGCCGAAGGCGCCGTGGGTCGAGGTGTGGGAATCGCCGCAGACGATGGTGGTGCCGGGCAGGGTGAAGCCCTGCTCGGGGCCGACGATGTGGACCACGCCCTGGCGGATGTCGTCCATGCGGAAATACTCGACGCCGAAGTCGCGCGCATTGGCTTCCAGCGTCTCGACCTGGATGCGGCTCTCTTCGTTCTCGATGCCCTTGGAGCGGTCGGTGGTGGGGACGTTGTGATCGGCCACCGCCAGCGTCATCTCGGGGTGCCGCACCTTGCGCCCCGCCATCTTCAGCCCCTCGAAGGCTTGCGGGCTGGTAACTTCATGGACCAGATGGCGGTCGATATAGATCAGGCAGGTTCCGTCGTCCTGGACGTCAACCAGATGCGCATCCCAAATCTTGTCGAACAGCGTGCGGGGCTTGGCCATGTCGAATCCCTAGAATGAAGCAGCACTTGAGGCGGCCTGATATCTCGGGACGCGAACGCCCCTTCGCAAGAGGCCGCGGCAACCAGTCAAGTACCCGGTTCCCGAACGGCCTCCTCCCCATGGGGAAGAGGCCGATGCGAGAGCAGGAACCAAGGAGCCGAAAGGAAG
>CAJANL010000123.1 GCA_903941105.1 uncultured Rhodospirillaceae bacterium | reverse complement strand
CCGTCCTTGGCCTGGCCCAGGGCGATCTTCATGATCTCCTCGGTGATCGAGGTGATCTTGATGTCCATCTGCAGCGCGGTGACACCGTCGCAGGTGCCGGCCACCTTGAAGTCCATGTCGCCCAGGTGATCCTCGTCGCCGAGGATGTCGGACAGCACGGCGAAGCCGTAGTCTTCCTTGATCAGGCCCATGGCGATGCCGGCCACCGGCTTGGGCAGCGGCACGCCGGCATCCATCATGGCCAGCGAGCTGCCGCACACCGTCGCCATGGAGGACGAGCCGTTGGACTCGGTGATCTCGCTGACGACGCGGATGGTGTAGGGGAACGACTCCTTGCTCGGCAGGCAGGGACGCACGGCGCGCCAGGCCAGCTTGCCGTGGCCGATCTCGCGGCGACCGGGGCTACCCATGCGGCCGGCTTCACCCACTGAGTAGGGAGGGAAGTTGTAGTGCAGCATGAAGGCTTCGCGGTACTCGCCGGCCAGCGCGTCGATGATCTGCTCGTCCTGGCCGGTTCCCAGGGTGGCGACCACCAGGGCCTGGGTCTCGCCGCGGGTGAACAGGGCGGAACCGTGGGCGCGGGGCAGGACGCCGACCTGCGACTCGATGGGGCGCACCGTCTTGGTGTCGCGGCCGTCGATGCGGATGCCGGTCTTGAGGATGTTGCCGCGCACCACCTCGGATTCGAGGTCCTTGAAGACGCCGCCGGCCACGTCGATCTCGGCGGGCTCGCTCAGCAGGGCGATGGCCTTCTGCTTGGCGACGCCGACCGCGGCGTAGCGGTCCTGCTTCTTGGTAATCTTGTAGGCCTCGGCCAACTCGCCGATGATGCCGGCGGCCTCGAACTTGCCGCGCACCACCGCCACCGCGGCCGGCGGCGCCGGGACATCCCACGGCTCCTTGGCGCACTGCTCGGCCAGGCCGATGATCATGTCGATGACCGGCTGGAATTCCTTGTGGCCGAAGCTGACGGCGCCCAGCATGATTTCTTCGGACAGCTGCTTGGCTTCCGATTCCACCATCAGCACGCCGTCCTGGGTGCCGGCGACCACCAGGTCGAGGGTGCTGTTGCCGAGGTCGGCGGCCACCGGGTTCAGCAGGTACTTGCCGTCGACATAGCCGACGCGGGCGGCGCCCACCGGGCCCATGAAGGGCACGCCGGAGATGGTCAGGGCGGCCGAGGCGCCGACCAGGGCGACGATGTCGGGATCGTTCTCCAGGTCATGCGACAGCACGGTGCAGATGACCTGCGTCTCGTTGCGGAAGCCGGCGGCGAACAGCGGACGGATCGGACGATCGATCAGGCGGGAGACCAGCGTTTCCTTCTCGGAGGGGCGCCCCTCGCGCTTGAAGAAGCCGCCCGGGATCTTGCCGGCGGCGAAGGCCTTTTCCTGGTAATGGACGGTCAGCGGGAAGAAATCGATTCCCGGACGCTGCGTCTTCAGCGCCACCACGGTGCACAGCACGGTGGTGTCGCCATAGGTGGCGAGCACGGCGCCATCGGCCTGACGGGCGATCTTGCCCGTTTCGAGGACCAGCTTGCGGCCGCCCCACATCAGTTCCTTGCGGAATACCTTGAACATGGACATTAGGTTAAATCCTTTATTCCTTGGACCGCCGCCGGATTGCGGTTCGATCCCGGCGCCATTCGTCACAAATGCGACAACCCGCGCGGAGACTATCCCCGCGCGGGTCAAAACCTGAGAACGGCGGCGCCCGGCCGTCGTTCAGGGCAGAATTACGAAGACTACTTGCGCAGGCCAAGGCGACCGATCAGCGACTCGTAGCGGGACTGATCCTTGTCCTTGAGATAGTCGAGCATGCGGCGGCGCTGGCCAACCATGATCAGCAGACCACGGCGCGAGTGGAAGTCCTTCTTGTGTTCCTTCATGTGCTCGGTCAGGTTGCGGATGCGCTCCGACAGGATGGCCACCTGGATTTCCGGCGACCCGGTGTCGCCCTCGGTGGTGGCGTATTCCTTGACCAACTCATGCTTACGATCAGGCGTGATCGACATCGACAGACTCCTTGTCGTCATTCGAGAGATTCATCACGCGCACCGGGCGGATCTCTCCGGCTTCGATGCGCACCAACGCCACCATTCGCCCGCCTTCCATCGCGCGGACGGTCTGTCCGGAAGCGATGTCGGGAAGCGGCCCACGGGATGCCACGCGCAAAAGAGACACGGGGCAGCCACTTTGGAGGCGGCGGGCCTCTACGTCCGTCAGGGCCAGTGCCGGGATGTCGTCCAGCGCGGTCTCGACCGGAAGCAGATAGGTCCGAGGGCCGGGAATATGCCCCAGCTCTTGCAGTTTATCCACAGAAATCGCCGCCCGTTCATGGAACGGGCCGCAGGCGGTGCGGCGCAGGCTGGCGACGTGGCCGACGGTGCCCAGGGCACGGGCGAGGTCGCGGGCCAGCGAGCGGATATAGGTGCCCTTGCCGCAGGCGACCTCGAACACGGCATGGTCGGCGTCGGGACGCTCGACCAGGGTGAAGCGGTCGACCCGCACGGTGCGCGGCTTGAGTTCAGGTATCTCGCCGGCGCGGGCCAGGTCGTAGGCACGTTCGCCGGCCACCTTGATGGCGGAGAAGATGGGCGGAATTTGGGTGATTTCCCCGGTGAAGCCGGCCAGGGCGGCCCGGATGGCGTCGTCGCTCGGCCGGCTGGCCGAGGTCTCGATCACCGTCCCCTCGCGGTCGTCGGTGGTGCGCGATTCGCCGAAGGCCAGCGTCCACAGATAGGTCTTGGCGCCGTCCATGACATAGGCGACGGTCTTGGTCGCCTCGCCCAGCGCGATGGGCAGCACGCCGGTGGCCAGCGGGTCGAGGGTGCCGCCGTGGCCGACCTTGGCGGCGCCGGTGATGCGCCGCACCGCCGCCACCGCCTGGGCCGAACTCATGCCGAGCGGCTTGTCCAGCGCGATCCAGCCGGAAAGGGGCAGGCCTTTGCGCTTACGGGCCATGCAATACGTCCGCCCCTGCCGCGGGCGGGAGAGAGGGACGAATGCTACTGCCCGTCATCGCGACCGGAGTCCAGGCCCTCGTCATCTTCGTCATGGCCTTCCACGTCACGGCGGACCACCGGGCTGCGCAACAGGGCGTCGATGCGGCTGGCCTCGTCGAAGGTGGCGTCGGGCTGGAACCACAGCTCGGGCACCATGCGCAGGTCGACGGAGCGGGCGATTTCGTGACGCAGATAGGCCTTGGCCCGCTTCAGCCCGGCCAGGATGGGCGCCACGTCACCGCCGCCCAGCGGCACCACGAAAACGGTGGCGTTGCGCAGGTCGGGGCTGACCCGCACCTCGGTGACGGTGATGGCGCGGCCCAGCAGATCGGGGTCGCGGAACTCACCGCGCTCGATCAGGTTGGCGACGATGTGGCGCAGTTCCTCGCCGACGCGAAGCTGGCGCTGTGACGGCGGCTTTTGGCCCCTGGACATGGCGCTTCCTTTGGAAAAGGCTGGCGGATTTCCCCGCTAGAGGACGCCCGCCACCTCCTCGATCTCGAAGCATTCGATGACGTCGCCGGCGCGGATGTCCTCGTAGTTGGCGAAGGACATGCCGCACTCGTAGCCCTCGGCCACTTCCTTGACGTCATCCTTGAAGCGCTTGAGCTGGCCGAGATCGCCCTCGTGGATGACCACGTTGTCGCGCAGCAGGCGGACCTTGGCGCCGCGCTTGACGTTGCCCTCGGTGACGCGGCAACCGGCGACCTTGCCGTGCTTGGTGATGTTGAACACCTCGCGGATCTCGGCGTAGCCGAGGAAGCGCTCCTTGAGGGTCGGCGCCAGCATGCCCGACAGCATCTTCTTCAGGTCGTCGGTGACGTCGTAGATGATGGAATAGTAGCGGATGTCGATGCCGTCGCGGCGGGCCATGTCGCGCGCCTGCGGATTGGCGCGGACGTTGAAGCCGAAAATCAGACCGTTGGTGGCCTTGGCCAGCGTCACGTCCGACTCGTTGATGGCGCCGACGGCGGCATGCAGCACGCGGACCTTGACGGTCTCGTTACCCAGTTTGGCAACGGTGGCGTTGATGGCTTCCACCGAGCCCTGCACGTCGCCCTTGATGACGATGGGCAGTTCCTTGGCCTCGCCGGCCTTGATGGCGGAGAACATCTCTTCCAGGGTGCCGCGCTTGGCCAGGTTGGACTTGGTCTCGCGGTCCTTGCGCTGGCGGTAGCTGGCGATTTCGCGGGCGCGGCCTTCGTCCTCGACGGCGACGAACTCGTCACCGGCGGCGGGAACGCCGTTGAGGCCCAGCACCTCGACCGGGGTGGAGGGACCGGCTTCCTCGATGCGGTTGCCGAGATGGTCGACCAGGGCGCGGACGCGGCCCGACTCGGCGCCGGCGACGAAGACGTCGCCTACCCGCAGCGTGCCCTTTTGGACCAGGACGGTGGCGACGGCGCCGCGGCCCTTCTCCATCTTGGCCTCGACCACCGTGCCGGCGGCGAGCCGCCTCGGGTTGGCCTTGAGGTCGAGGATTTCCGCCTGCAGCAGAATGGCCTCTTCCAGCTTGTCGAGGTTGATGCGCTTCTTGGCCGACAGCTCGACCGCCAGGATATCGCCGCCCAGTTCCTCGGTGACCAGCTCATGCTGGAGGAGTTCCTGGCGGACCTTTTCCGGATTGGCGTCGGGCTTGTCGATCTTGTTGATGGCGACGATCAGCGGCACGCCGGCCGCCTTGGCGTGGCGGATGGCTTCCACCGTCTGCGGCATGATGCCGTCATCGGCCGCCACCACCAGCACCACGATGTCGGTCACCTTGGCGCCGCGGGCGCGCATGGCGGTGAAGGCTTCGTGGCCGGGGGTGTCGATGAAGGTGATCTTGGCGCCGCCGGTCAGGGTGACCTGATAGGCGCCGATGTGCTGGGTGATGCCGCCGGCCTCGCCGGACACCACGTCGGTCTCGCGCAGGGCGTCGAGCAGTGAGGTCTTGCCGTGGTCGACGTGGCCCATGATGGTGACCACCGGCGGCCGCGCCATCATTTCCTCGTCGCTGTCGGCTTCGCCGCCCAGGCCGACCAGCACGTCGGAGTCCGAGACGCGCTTGAAGGTGTGGCCGAACTCGGCCACCGCCAGCTCGGCGGTGTCGGCGTCGATGGACTGGTTGATGGTGGCCATCACGCCCATGCGCATCAGCGTCTTGATGACGTCGACGCCACGCTCGGCCATGCGGTTGGCCAGCTCCTGAACGGTGATGGATTCCGGGATGATGACGTCGCGCACTACCTTTTCGGAGCCGCGCTGCATGTGCTTGAGGCGCTCGCGCTCGCGGGCCCGCTTGACGGCGGCCAGCGACCGGCCGCGCTCGGCCTTGTCGTTGTCGTCGAGGGCGGCGGTGATGGTGAGCTTGCCGGTACGGCGGCGGGGCTCGTTGCGCTTGACCGGGGCGGCCTTGTGGGCGGCGGCGCGCTTCTTGGCGCGTTCCTCCTCCTCTTCCTCCTCGTCGGTGCGGGCACGCGGAGCGGCGGCGGCGGCGGCAGCAACGGCGGGGGTCGCGGCGGTCGTGGCGGCGGGGCGCTCGGGCTGGGCCGGCGCGGCGACCACCGGCGCTTCCGGCGCCTTTACCTCGACCGGGGCGGGCGGGGTCGGGTTCAGCGCCTCGGCCGCGGCGATGCGGGCGGCCTCTTCGGCGGCGATGCGGGCTCGCTCGGCCTCTTCGAGGGCGAGGCGGGCGCTCTCCTCGGCGTGGCGGATGGCCTCTTCCTCGGCGCGGTGGCGGGCGTCTTCCTCGAATTTGAGGGCGTCCTGCAGCGCGCGGGCGCGGGCGGCTTTCTCGTGGTTGGTCAAATCATGCACCGAGGCGGCACGGCTGGCGGCCTCGACCTTGGCGACGGCGGCGGCGAGGTCGGCCTCGGCGGCGGAGTGGATGCCCTCCTTGACCTCGTGCATGGCACCACCGGCCCCGGCGGTGAAGGTGCGCTTCTTGCGAACCTCGACGGTGACCACCTTGGAGCGTCCATGCGAGAAGCTCTGGCGGACCTGACCGGTCTCCACCGTCTTCTTCAGTTCGAGCTTGCCGGGCCGGGCCAGGCTTAGCGGGGTCTTGCGCTCTTGATCCTTGGATTCGCTCATGTAACGGCTTCGTCTCTCAACCTAAGGACACCCAACCGCCGGCGGCGGCAGGGTCACATTCCCGGCGCGGAAGCCGGCCAGCCTGTCCGCATCCTGGCGGAGCCGCAGGGCCAGCTTGCCCGGGGACAAGCATACGTGCACGGCCGCCTCGCGGCCAAATACGGCACCCAACTCGGCACCGTCGAACACTTCGATCACCGGCAGGCCGGTGGCTGCCGCCCGCATCCGGGCGCGACCGTCTTCGGCTGCGTCGCGGGCCTGCACCAACAGGGCGGCGCGTCCGGCGCCCAGTTCGGCGCGCACCTTCTCGTATCCACACACCGCCTGGCCGGCGCGCCGCGCCAGGCCCAGGGTGTCGAGGCAACGACGGACGAGGAGATCCTCGATCCGCGCCGCCAGATCGTCGGGCACCGTCACCGGCCGCCGCGCCGCCCTGGCGAACATTCGTTTCGCCACGGCCGTATTTACCACATCCCGGCGGGGGCTCAACCAGATTCCCCGTCCCGGCAGGGTTGCGCTCAGGTCGGGGACGACACTGCCGTCGGGTCCGACCACGAAGCGCAACAACTCGTCCTTGGGCTGCACCTCGCCGGTGGCGACGCATCGGCGCCGCGGCCCGGTTTCGATTTCGTGGCGCAATCCGTCATCCTCGCGCGCCTCGTCCGTGTCATCGGGCGCCTCGCGCATGGAGCGGCCCCCTTTCCTAAGCCTGCCCGTCCTCGAACCAATGGGCGCGGGCGGCCATGATCACGGCGTTGGCTTCGTCGGCGCTCATCTGGTCCTTGCCGACGATCTCGATCAGCTCGTCGCTGGCCAGGTCGCCCAGGTCGTCGAGGCTCTTCACCGCTTTCTCGCCCAGCTTGACCATCATGGCCGGGGTCAGGCCGTCGATGGCGGCAAGCTCGTCGGTCACCCCCAGCTCGCGGCGGCGCACGTCGTGGCGCTCGTCCTGTTCGGTGAGGAAGGCCTTGGCCCGCTCCTGCAACTCGGCCGCCACGTTCTCGTCGAAGCCCTCGATGTCGGTGAGGTCCTCGGGAGGCACGAATGCCACCTCCTCGACCGAGGAGAAGCCTTCGGTCACCAGCAGATGGGCAATGACGTCGTCGACGTCCAGGGCCTCGATGAACAGATTGGAACGGGTGCGGAATTCATCCTGGCGTCGCTCGGATTCCTCGGCCTCGGTCAGGATGTCGATGTTGAGCTGGGTCAGCTGGCTGGCCAGGCGGACGTTCTGGCCGCGCCGCCCGATGGCCAGGCTGAGCTGGTCGTCGGGCACCACCACTTCCATCTTGCCGGCTTCCTCGTCGAACACCACCTTGGTGACCTCGGCCGGGGCCAGGGCGTTGACCACGAAGGTGGCGAGGTCGGGCGACCACTGGATGATGTCGATCTTCTCGCCCTGCAACTCGGCCACCACCGCCTGGACGCGGCTGCCGCGCATGCCGACGCAGGCGCCCACCGGGTCGATGGAGGAGTCGTGCGACAGCACGGCGATCTTGGCGCGGCTGCCGGGATCGCGGGCCACCGCCTTGATGTCGATGATGTTGTCGTAGATCTCGGGCACTTCCTGCGCGAACAGCTTGGACATGAATATCGGGTGAGTGCGCGACAGGAAGATCTGCGGGCCGCGCGGCTCGGCGCGGACGTCGTAGATATAGGCGCGGACACGGTCGCCGGTGCGGAAGGTCTCGCGCGGGATCAGCTCGTCGCGGCGCAGCAGCGCCTCGGCGCGGCCGAGATCGACGATGACGTTGCCGAACTCGACCCGCTTGACCAGACCGTTGGAGATCTCGCCGACGCGGTCCTTGTACTCGTTGAACTGGCGGGTGCGCTCGGCGTCGCGCACCTTCTGGACGATGACCTGCTTGGCGGTCTGGGCGGCGATGCGGCCGAAGTCGATGGGCGGCAGCGGGTCGATGAGGAATTCACCGATCTCGGCGTCCGGCTTCTTGCGCAGCGCCTGCTTCAGGCTCACCTGGGTGGCCTCGTTCTCGATGGGGTCGGCGACCTCAAGGTAGCGCGCCAGCTGGATCTCGCCGGTCTTGCGGTCGATATGGGCGCGGATGTCGTGCTCATGGCCGTATTTGGAGCGACCGGCCTTCTGGATGGCCTGCTCCATGGCTTCTAGCACCTCGTCGCGGTCGATGCCCTTGTCGCGCGCCACGGCGTCGGCGACCTGAAGCAGTTCGGGGCGGGGAAGTGCGGCGATCCGTTCCATTATTCTGTCCTAGCCTTCCTGGTCCTTGGTCGCGGCAGCGATGAGAGCGTCGGTGATGACCAGCTTGGCGGCCCTCACCTCGGCCAGGGGGATGCGAACCTCGCCGGTCTCGATGGCGACGATGACACAATCGGTGTCGTCGAGGCCTTTGAGAAGCCCCTTGAACCGTTTGCGCCCGTCCACCGGCTGGCTGGATTCCAGCTTCGCCTCGAATCCGGCCCAGCGCTCGAAATCCTTGCGCCGGGTGAGCGGCCGGTCGATGCCGGGTGAGCTGACTTCCAGCGTGTAGGCCCCCTGAATGGGATCGTCCACGTCGAACAGCGCCGAGAGCGAGCGACTGATGTCGGCACAATCCTCTACCGTCATCGCCAAGCCGTCCTTGCGTTCGGCCATGACCTGCAGCGTCGGGCGTTCCCGGCCCTGCAGCATCACCCGCACCAGCTCGTAGCCCATACCGTCCAGCGAGGGCACGATCAGGGCCTCGAGTCGCGCGTTCAAATCCATTGCTGTCGCCTTGCGACCTGATATTGGTCCGAAAAAACAAAAAAGTGGGCCAAAGGCCCACCCTTACAACCCCGCCTCCAGCAACTGCTTCTCGGTGGGTGCAAGAATGTGTCGTGCCCGCACTATAGCCGAAACCCCGGGGGAGGCAAGCCCGTTGTGGAAAAGTCCCGTTTGCGTCGGCCCAGTGCTCGCGGGAGTTACATCGCTTCGAGCCGGCCCCATGTATTATGGCGGCATCGATCACAGGGGATGGATAATGACCGAAGAGCCCGCCAGCGAAGATCTTGAACAGCGCCATCGCGACAAGATGGCCAAGAAGAAGGCGGCCCGCGACAAGCTGATGGCCAAGCGCGAGCAGACCAAGGGGTTGCTGATCGTCCATACCGGCGCCGGCAAGGGCAAGTCCACCGCCGCCTTCGGCATGTGCCTGCGCATAGTCGGCCACGGCATGAAGGTGGGGGTGGTGCAGTTCATCAAGGGCGCCTGGGACACCGCCGAACGGCGGGTCCTCGAAGGTTTCGGCCCGCTGGTGACCTTCAAGGCCATGGGCGAGGGCTTCACCTGGGAAACCCAGGACCGCGCCCGCGACATCGCCGCCGCCGGGCGCGCCTGGGATGCCGCCAGCGAGATGCTGGCCGACCCGTCCTACGCCATGGTGGTACTGGACGAGCTCAACGTGGTGCTGCGCTACGAATACCTGCCGGCGGCCGCCGTGCTGGAGACCCTCGCCGCCCGGCCGGCCTCGCAGCACGCGGTGGTCACCGGTCGCAATGCCCTGCCGGCGGTGATCGAGGCCGCCGATCTGGTCACCGAGATGACCATGGTGAAGCACCCCTTCCGCGCCGGGGTCAAGGCCCAAGCGGGAGTGGAGTTCTAACAGGGTGCGGAAAAACTCAACTTTTCCTTCGTCATTCCCGCGTTTTCCTTTCGTCATTCCCGCGAAGGCGGGAATCCATGCGTCCGGCAGCACAGCATATGGGGGCAAATTGCAGTCCTTGCCCCAACATGGACCCGCCTTCGCGGGGGTGACGAGATGAAGGGCGGCGGGAAGAGATTTTCCGCAGCCTGCTAAGAAAGAAATTCCGTTATTGACACCCGATGCGCCGTCGCATATCTGTCTCCGCCTCGGACGGCTTGGTCGTCCGGGGCTACCTGCCCAGGTGGCGGAATTGGTAGACGCGCACGGTTCAGGTCCGTGTGGCAGCGATGTCGTGGAAGTTCGAGTCTTCTCCTGGGCACCATCCCTCCCCAATGGGGGCGGAACACGGTACACGGCGCCGCCACCCGGAAGGGTTGATTCTTTTCCGAGGTGCGGCCCGTGACGGTTCATTACCACACATACGATCTCCCCGCCGGCCTCGATCTCGGGTCCGTGGTCGCGGTCGACACCGAGACCATGGGGCTCAACCTCCGGCGCGACCGCTTGTGCGTGGTGCAACTGTCGGCGGGGGATGGCGATGCCCATGTGGTGCATTTCCCCGAGACCCGCTACGACGCCCCCAACCTTACCCGCCTGTTCGGCGACGCGGGGGTGGTGAAGCTGTTCCACTATGCCCGCTTCGACGTCGCCCAGGTCAGCCGCAATTTCGGGGTGCGCTGCCGGCCGGTGTTCTGCACCAAGATCGCCTCGCGCCTGACGCGGACCAACACCGACCGCCACGGCTTGAAGGATCTGTGCCGCGATATGCTGGGAGTCGATCTGTCCAAGCAGCAGCAGACCTCCGACTGGGGCACCGCTTCGCTGACCGCCGAGCAGCTGGCCTATGCCGCCTCGGATGTGCTGCATCTGCACGCCCTGAAGGCGCAGTTCGAGATTCTGCTCGACCGCGAGGGCCGTCGCGCCCTGGCCGAGGCCTGCTTCACCTTCTTGCCCGATCGCGCCGCGCTCGACCTGGCCGGCTGGGATGCCGAGGATATTTTCTCGCATTGATGGGTTCGCGAGCCATCCTTCGAGACCACCGCTTTGCGCCCGCTCTGGAAAACTTTCGGCACGACTCTTGCGTCGAGCCTGACGTTTTGCCTTCCCCGCAGGGCGCGGATTCGTATAGTTAGGGCGCCTTGGGGCCGCCGGCTCTGGATGGGGGAGTGCCCATGACTTTCGACGCCCGCGACCGGGCCGCAGCCGATATCGCCTCAGCCCGCCGGGTGCTGAGGACCGAGGCGTCCGCGCTGGAAGCGCTGGCCGAAGGGCTGGGCGGCGCCTTCGCCAGGGCCATCGACATGCTGGAGGCGGCGCCCGGCCGTGCCGTAGTCACCGGCATGGGCAAGAGCGGCCACGTCGGGCGCAAGATCGCCGCCACCCTGGCCTCCACCGGCCGCCCCGCCTTCTACGTCCACCCCGCCGAGGCCAGCCACGGCGATCTCGGCATGGTCACTCCGGATGATACCGTGGTGGCGCTGTCCAATTCGGGCGAGACGCCGGAGCTGGGCGACATCGTCGCCTATTGCAAGCGGTTCGAGATCGGCCTGATCGCCATCACCTCGGGCGCCGCCAGTACCCTGGCGGGCGCCGCCGACGCCGCGCTGATCCTGCCGCCCATCCCCGAGGCCTGCCCCATGGGGCTGGCGCCTACCACCTCGACCACCATGATGCTGGCCCTGGGCGACGCCCTGGCGGTGGCTTTGCTGGAGCGCAAGGGCTTCTCGCCCGCCGATTTCCGGGTGTTCCACCCCGGTGGCCAGCTGGGCAAGCGGCTGCTCAAGGTGAGCGACCTGATGCATGGTGGCGAGGCCATGCCGCTGGCCTCCCCCGCCACCCCCATGACCGAGGTGCTGCTGGTGATGAGCGCCAAGAGCCTGGGCTGCGTCGGTGTGGTGGGAGACGACGGCCGCCTGGCCGGAATCATCACCGACGGCGACCTGCGTCGCCACATGCGCCCGGACCTGCTGGGCCTGGGCGCCGCCGAGGTGATGACCCGCGGCGCCAAGACGGTGACGCCCAACATGTTGGCGGCGGAAGCGCTGCGGCTGATGAACACCATGAAGATCACCAGCCTGTTCGTGGTTGCCGAGGACGGCCGCCCCGCCGGGGTGCTGCACGTCCACGACTGCCTGAGGGTGGGGGTGGCGTGAGCGACGACGCCAGCGTCGGCGAGGAGCGCAAGCCGCGGCGCAAGCGGTGGCTGCTGAAGGCGCGGCAGGGCGAGGGTCCGCTGGCGCGCTACAGCCGCTTCGTCGGCTGGATGCAGATTGTGATGCCGAGCCTGGCCGCCGTGCTGCTGGCGCTGGTGCTGGCCTGGCCGAAGCTGATGCAGGACGACGACCGCTTCCAGGTCGGATTCGCCAAGCTGTCGCCCAAGGAGGTCGAGACGTTGTCGATGGTGAACTCGCGCTATTTCGGCGTGGACCAGGCCAACCGCCCGTTCGCGGTGTCGGCCGATCTCGCGGTCCAGCAGCCGGGCAACGCCGACCTTGTGACGCTGAAGGCGCCCAAGGCCGACTTCACCAGTTCGTCGGGCGCCAATGTGTTCGTCGACGCCGAAACCGGCGTCTATCACCAGCAGTCCAAGGTCCTCGACCTGGTCGGTTCGGTGAACCTGTTCCACGATGCCGGCTACGAGCTGCACACCGCCAGCGCGACCATCGATCTGGTGCGCAACGCCGCCAGGGGCAGCGAGCCCATCACCGGCCACGGCCCCCAGGGCCGCACCCTGGCGGCGGAAGGGTTCGAGGTCCGCGACAAGGGCCTTGAGGTGGTGTTCACCGGCAAGGCGACCATGACCATGGCCGCCGCCGGCAAAGGCGCCAAGGCCACGTCCAAGGGAGCCCCGCGTCGATGATCCGCTCCATTCTTCGCGCCACCTGCGTGGCGACCGCCCTCCTTATCCTGGCGGCACCGGCCGTCGCTCAGGGCTTCGACCTCAGCAAGGGCGGCGACAATCAGATCCAGGTCTATGCCGACAGCGGCATCGAGTGGCATTCCGAGGCGCTGCGTGTCATCGCCCGCGGCAACGCCAAGGCCATCCGCGGCACCATGACGGTGACCGCCGACACCCTCACCGCCCATTACCGCAAGGGAGCCAACGGCGACGAAATCTGGCGCCTGGACGCCGAGGGCAACGTCACCCTGGCCTCGCCCAACGAGACCGCCACCGGCACCAAGGCCTCCTACGACCTCGACAAGGCCATCTTCGTGCTGCGTGGACAGCCGGCCCGCATGGCGACCCCCACCGAGAAGTACTCCGCCACCGAGAGCATCGAGTACTGGGAGACCCAGCGGATGGCGGTGCTGCGCGGCAAGGCGGTGGCCGTCCAGGCGGACAAGAAGCTGGAGGCCGACGTGCTGACCGCCCATTTCCACGACAAGGGCGCCGCCTCGGCGCGCCCGGGCCAGCGTCAGGCCCCGGTCAAGCCGGCGGTCAAGTCGGCCGGTCCCGCCGCCGCGGGGGGGGGCGGCGGCAGCCTGGAGCTGCAGCGTGCCGACGCCTACGGCAATGTGGCGCTGACCACCGCATCCGAGGTGATCACCGGCGACCGCGGCGACTACAACGTGGAAAGCGGTATCGCCACCGTCTCGGGTTCGGTTAGGATCACTCGCGAGGGGAACCAGCTCAACGGCGGCTATGCCAACGTGAATCTTCACACCGGCGTCAGCAAGCTGTTCGGTGCCGCTCCCGGCGGCGGCGAAGGCCAGCGGGTGCAGGGGGTGTTCCACCCCGATAAGAAGGATGCCGAAAGCCGGCGGGCGGTGTTCAAGGGCAACACGCCGGTCAAGCCTCAAGATGGCGGCGAGGGCGGCGGTCAGCCGCCTGCGGGGGAAAAGCGATGAAGCCCACCAATACGGTCCCCGCCTCTCCGAGGTCGTCCCCGGTCAAGGCCGAGCGGCCCCCTCCTCGACTGGTGGCGGCCAATGCCGGCCTGCGCACCTCGGGAATCGGCAAGGTGTTCAAGCGCCGCCCGGTGCTGCGTGACGTCTCCATCTCGGTGCAGCGCGGCGAGGCGGTGGGGCTGCTGGGACCCAACGGCGCCGGCAAGACCACCTGCTTCTACTGCATCACCGGCCTGATCGCGCCCGATACCGGCAGCATCATGCTGGACGGCGAGGACATCACCGACCTGCCCATGTACCGCCGCGCCCGCCTGGGCATCGGCTACCTGCCGCAGGAAGCCTCGATCTTCCGCGGCCTGACCGTCGAGGGCAACATCATGGCGGTGCTCGAAGTCATCGAGCCCGACCGCGAGAAGCGCGAGCACACCCTCGACGAACTGCTGGCGGAGTTCTCCATCAGCCACCTGCGCCGGGCGCCGGCCATGGCGCTGTCGGGTGGTGAGCGCCGCCGGGTCGAGATCGCCCGCGCCCTGGCCTGCCGGCCGCATTTCGTGCTGCTGGACGAGCCTCTGGCCGGCATCGACCCCATCGCGGTCTCCGACATCCGCGACCTGGTGGCCCATCTCAAGCACCGCGGCATCGGGGTGCTGATCACCGACCACAACGTGCGCGAGACGCTGGACATCATCGACCGCGCCTACATTCTCCACGACGGCATGCTGCTGATGGAGGGCCGCCCCTCGGAAATCGTCGCCCACGAGGGGGTGCGGCGGGTCTATCTCGGCGAACGCTTCAGTCTTTAACGTGAACCTGTAATAGCTGCCATGGCGCTCGCCCCCCGGCTGGACCTCCGCCAGACACAAACCCTGGTGATGACGCCGCAGTTGCAGCAGGCGATCAAGCTGCTGCAGCTGTCCAACATGGAACTTTCGGCCTTCGTCGAACAGGAGATGGAGCGCAACCCGCTGCTGGAGCGGGAGGACGCCGACCGTCCCGACGGCCTCGAGCAGGCGCCCAGCCCCGACCTCGCCCCCATCGAGCAGGGCATCGTCGACAGCCCGCCCGGCGTGGAGGGCCACGACTCGCTGGACGTGGACTACGACAACACCTTCAATAACGACAGCACCGGCGACGCGGTGGACGGCGAGGCCTTCGCCCAGTGGGGTAGCGGCAGCGGCGGCCGGCACGACTTTGAAGACGGCGAGTCCAACTGGGAAATGACGCTGGCCGGCAACGTCTCGCTGCGCGACCACCTGCAGGCCCAGCTCAACGTCGATGTCCCCGATCCGGCCGAGCGCATCATCGGCCTGCACCTGATCGAGATGCTGGACGAATCCGGCTATCTGATCGGCGACCTGGCCGAACTGGCCGAGCGGCTGGGCTGCCCGCTGGAGCGGGTGCTGGCGGTGCTGGCCCGCGTCCAGACCTTCGATCCGGTGGGGGTGTTCGCCCGCAGCCTCAAGGAGTGCCTGGCGTTGCAGCTGGCCGAGCGCAACCGCCTGGACCCGGCGATCCAGGCCATGCTCGACAACCTCGAGATGCTGGCGCGGCGCGACCTGCAGGGGCTGATGCGGGTATGCGGCGTCGACGCCGAGGACCTGGCCGAGATGATCGGCGAGATCAAGGCGCTCGACCCCAAGCCGGCGCTGGCCTTCGACCATGTGGTGGCCCAGGCCATCACCCCCGACGTGCTGATGCGCCGCGGCCCCGAGGGCGGCTGGCTGGTGGAGCTGAACT
>CAJANL010000122.1 GCA_903941105.1 uncultured Rhodospirillaceae bacterium | reverse complement strand
CCGCCTCGACGACATCATTCTCGACTACAACCTTACGCCGCGCCGCTGCCTCAACTTCCGAACACCCTTGGAGGTCTTCCTCGGGCAAGACGTCAGCCTCGGTGTTGCACTTGACATGTGAGTCCATCCCCCCGCCTTCGCCGGGGTGACGAGATGAAGGGCGGCGGGAAGCGTTTTTCCGCACCCTGTTAAAGCATCGTCACCGCTTCAGTCGATCTCGACTTCCGCCACCCGGCGCTGGATGTCGACGACGGCCGCCATGCTTTTCTGGAAGATGTCCACGCAATCGGGATCGAACCGCGTGCCGCGCTGGTCGACCAGATAGGCGATGGCATCCTCGTTGCTCCAGGCGTCCTTGTAGGGCCGCCGGCTGGTCAACGCGTCGAACACGTCGGCCACGGCACAGATGCGCCCCTCCAGCGAGATCTGTCCCCCCACCAACCCAGCGGGATAGCCGCTGCCGTCGATGCATTCATGGTGATGCGCCACCACGTTGCGCAGCACCCGCATATAGGGTGCGCCCACCACGTTGAAGGTCTCGGCCATGACGTCGACCACGGCGATGCCGCGGGCGACATGGCCCTTCATCACCTCCCACTCGGCGGGGTCGAGGCGGCCGGCCTTGAACAGGATGTTGTCGGGAACCGCCACCTTGCCGACGTCGTGCAGTGGCGCGAACTGGTACAGGAACTCGACGAACTCGTCCGACAGGCCCTGCTGTGGTGCCAGGCGCTGGGCAATGATGCGGGCGTAACGGGCCATGCGTTCGAGATGGCCGCCGGTCTCTTCGTCGCGGACCTGACTGAGCTGGTGGATGGTGCGCACCGCCGCCTGAATCATGCGGATGGTTTCCAGCTCCATCACCGTGTTAAGGCAGACCACCTCGCAATGTGGCCGCAGACGGCGCACCACGTCCGGCGTGAAGTAGCCGACCTGGAAGGAGTTCAGGAACAGGAACCCCTGGAAGTCCTTCCGGTGGACGATGGGGCAGGTGTAGCTCGACATATAGCCGCCGCGCAGCAGCCGTTTGAGATGGGCCGGCATGCTGGTCTGGTGGTTCATCAGGTCGTTGACCACCCGTCGGCCGCCGGTCTTGGCCAGCCGCAGCAACGGCTTTAGCTCGGACAGCCGCGCCATGGTGTGCTCGAAGGGATTGTCGCCCTCGCTGGAGTCGACGAAGGACCGCAGCAGGTCGGTGCGCTGGTCGTAGACCGCAACGGCGATGCGGTTGACGCCGTCGAAGTCCTGCTTGATTTCGTCGTGCAGACAGGCCAGCCGCTCGGCCAGCCCCTGGTTGGCAGAGCGAAATCCCGCCTTCACCGTCTCCATGGCCTTGGTGCCTGCCACCATCCGTGCCTCAAAGGGTTATCGCGAAAGAGGATAGCCACTTTCACGACGCCGATTCAACAACCACCAACAATGGCCAAGGCGCCTAAATCTTCAGTCGAATAGCGTTTCAATAAAATACACCTTAATGGCCAGGATAGCGCCCAGCTCACTGAGCAGCGCCGCAACGCATTCCGGGTCGAGTGTTACGCCGGAAAGTTCCGTCAGACCGCTGAAGGCGCGATCGCTGCTCCCAGGGTTCCGTTATGCTGCACCTGCGTGATGGGCGTCCATGAACATCCATAATAACTACGTCGACAAAAACCCGCAATAAGGGTCATACCACTGACTATGACGTCCTAGTGCGCTGGCCATATTGCTCCCCCCGCGAGGCAATTTTAGGATGGCACCATCGCATTAACGGACCATGGCGTCAGGCAGGTAGGTAGGATGCAAGTAATCCCAGGTAGCGTCGCCCACCTCCCCGACAGCGGAGAGAGCGAGAACCGCTTCCGCGCCTTGTTCGACCACGCCGCGCTGGGTATCGCGGTGATAGAGCCCGGCGGGTGCATCGCCGAAGTCAACCAATCCCTCTGCTGTATGTTCGGCTGGAGCGCTGACGATCTGGCACGCATGACGTTCGCCGAACTGACCCACCCCAAGGATCGCGAGGCCGACGCCGCCGAGGCCCGCCGACTGGTCCGGGGCGAGGTCGACTGCTACCGACGAGAGAATCGCTATATCCGACGTGACGGCAGCACGTTCTGGGGGCGCGTGACGGCATCACTGGTGCCGAGCCAGGGTGACAGGAGGTTCGCGGTGCTCACCATCGACGACATTGACGAGCGCCGCCGCGTCGACGCCAATCTGTCGCTGTTCCGCAAGGTGATGGATGCATCCCAGGAAGGCGTCGCCATCCTCTCCCCCACCGGACACCTGCTCTACGCAAATTCGGCCTATGGCGAATTGTTCGGACTGACGGGCAGCGTGGTAGGCAGCCACTACCGCAATTATTTCCCGGCTGAAAGCCATACGGTGCTCGACACCCAGGTGGGCCCGGCACTGAGCCGCGGCGAGAGCTGGGAAGGGGTGCTCGAAGCCATCGACACCAACGGGCGGCGCTTCCCGTTGTGGCAACGCGCCGGGGTGGTGATCGACGAGGCAGGACGGGTGCGGTTCTACTTCGCCTTCATGCACGACCACACGGCGCAACAAGCCTTCGAGGACCAGTTGTTCGACGCCAAGGAAGCGGCCGAGGACGCCAACTCGGCCAAGACCCGCTTCCTTGCCGCCGCCAGCCACGATCTGCGCCAGCCCATGCAGGCGCTGTCCCTGTTCATTGCCGTGCTGGCCGGACGGACCATGGAGCCCGCCCAGAGCACGCTGGTGGCGCGCATCCAGGATTCGGTGGCGGCACTTGAGGGGCTGCTCAACAGCCTGCTCGACGTCTCCAAATTAGAGGCCGGGCTGGTGGAGTCGCATCCCAACGATTTCTGCGTCGCCGCCATGCTGGACCGGCTGGCGGCCGAGTTCGAACCCACCTGCCTGGCGAAGGGGCTGACTCTGCGGGTGGTGCGATCGCGCGCCATCGTGCACAGCGACCCGGCACTACTGGAGCGGGTGCTGCGCAACCTGCTCAACAACGCGGCACGCTACACCAAATCGGGCCGCATCCTGCTGGGGTGCCGGCGGCACGGCGGCAAACTGCGCTTCGAGGTTCGGGATACCGGCATCGGCATCCCCCCCGGCGAGCTCAAGAACATCTTCCGCGAGTTCCACCAGTTGGGCAATCCCGAACGCGACCGCCGCCAAGGGCTCGGTCTCGGTCTCGCCATCGTCGAGCGGCTGTGCGGGCTGCTCGGCCACCGCGTCACGGTAGCGTCGGAGGAAGGCAGGGGCTCCGCCTTCGCCGTCGAGACGGCGTTGGCCGTCGGCCGGGCGCCGCCGCCGGCTCGCCAGCTGCGGCTGGGATTGTCCTGCGCCGGCGCCGCCATCGTGGTGATCGACGACGAGCCCGACGTGCTCGACTCCACCCGCCTGCTGCTGGAAAGCTGGGGCCATACCGTGCTGTCGGGTGCCAGCGCCGACGAGGTAGTGAGCCGGCTGGCCGAACTGGGGCGCGAACCCGACCTCATCCTCGCCGACTACCGGCTCCGTAACGGCGATACCGGCGGTCAGGCGGTGGCCCGGGTGGAGAGCCGGTTGGAAGGACGGGTACCGGCCATCATCCTGACCGGCGACACCGCGCCGGAACGCCTGCAACAGGCCAAGGCGCTGGGCTACGGCCTGCTGCACAAGCCGGTTCAGCCCGACGCGCTGCGTGCCACCATCGACGAGGCCATCGCCCGCGGCCTGCGTGCCCGCCGCCGCGCCGAAGGCAAGGGGCGCATCACCCGCAAAGCCAAGGCGGCGGGGTGAGCCCCCTTCAGGCCTCCTCGACCTTGCAGGCCAGGCCAAGCTCGCCCGCCGTGTTGGCCACCGTGTTGAGACAGGCGTCGGCCCGCTCGCCAATGGAGACGGCAAAGCGGGTGACGTAGAGGCCCTCGTCGGGCAGCCGTTGCGCATCCAGCCGTACGATATTGGCCTTGAACTGGCCGAACACCTCGGACAGGCGCGCGATCAGGCCGGGGCGGTCGCCGCCCATCAGCACCACCCGATGGGTGATGCGGCCCGATGGCCCATGCGAGGGCTCCAGCTCGAAGGGCCGCACCGAGACGCTCATGCCGGCCATCTCGGGCATGGCGGCAAGGTCCTCTTCCACCTCGGCCGCGGTGACATCGGCGGGCAGGTCGCACACCGAGGTGAACTCGGCGCCGGTTCCCAGCATGGCGAAGCTGGTATCGCCAAGATTGGCCCCCAGCTCGAACAGGCGCCCGGTGATGGCCGCAACCAGCCCGGTGCGGTCGGGTCCGAAGACGGAAATCAGCACGGCGATCATGGAACGGACTCCCTTGGGGAAGGATGAGGGCGTTTATAATGCCTCCGTCGCGTCGATTTGTTAACCCGCCGATCAGAACCGGCTATACTGCCCCCATTGGGGGGACGCAGCCGGAGCCGGTCATGAGGGCCGTTATCACATTTGGTGTTATCGCCTGCCTGGGCGTGGCCGTGGGCGGTGCCGCATGGTGGATGGGCTGGCGACCGTCGAACGCCGTGGATTCCCGTGATCCACGTCAGGTGGCATTGGGACAGACACTCTACCAGCGCCATTGCGCCGATTGCCACGGCAAGAGCCTCGAAGGCCAGCCCGACTGGCAGGTGCGCAAGCCCACCGGCGAGTTGCCGGCTCCACCGCATAACGGCAGCGGCCACACCTGGCATCACGCCGACGAGCAGTTGCTCGCCATCATCAAGCACGGTATGGCCCGTTTCGCGCCGCCCGACTACAAGACCGATATGCCCGCCTTCGTCGGCATCCTGACCGACGCCGAGATCCGATCGGTGCTGGCCTATATCCAGTCGACCTGGCCGGAAGACCTCCGCGACAAGCAGGCCAGGCTCAACCGGCGCTGACCCAAGGCGTTGGTCGTAAGCCGCCCGGTGCCGTTGGCCGGGGGCGGCCGCACCCTCACATTCCGGCAGGATGCGAGGGAGGTGAAGCATGAATCGATTCCGGTCGGCTGCGGCGTCCATCTGCCTGACGGCGGCTGTCGCCTCTCTACCGTTGCAGGTGCCAACCGCGGCCCAGGCGCGAATGATATCGACCGACGAGGTCATCGCCGAGCAGGAGGACGGCACCGCCCGCGGGCGGGTCGACGAGTTCCTCGCCCGCAGCGAAGTGCGCCGCGAGCTGGCCCGCTTCGGCGTCTCCCCCGACGAAGCGCGTCAGCGCGTCGCCGCCCTGTCCGACGACGAGGTGCGGCAGTTGGCGGGCCATCTCGACGACATGCCGGCCGGCGGCGACGCTTTGGGCGTGATCGTCGGCGCCGCCCTGCTGATCTTCATCGTCCTGCTCATCACCGACATCGCCGGCCTGACCAAGGTGTTCCCCTGGACCCGCAGCGTGCGCTGAGGCCGCTGGCCCTGCTGCTGCTGCTCTCCGCCTGCGCTGCTCCCGCCACCGAGGCGGTGGTGGCGCGGCGGGGGACGCTGCCGGCGCTGGCCGAGGTGGCCCTGGTGCCGAATTTTCCCCAGACCGAGCACACCTGCGGCCCGGCGGCCCTGGCCATGGCGCTGGCCTGGAGCGGGCTGTCGACCTCTCCCCGCCAGATGGAGCCGCTGGTCTACACCCCCGGCCGCGAGGGCAGCCTGGCCGCCGACCTGACGGGGGCGGCGCGACGGCGGGCACGGCTGGCGGTGACCATCGCGGGACTGGACGCGGTGCTGGCCGAACTGGCCGCCGGCCATCCGGTGGTGGTGCTGCAGAACCTCGGCCTGGACTGGGCGCCGCGCTGGCACTTCGCGGTGGCGGTGGCCTACGACCTCGACGCCCGCTCGATCCGCCTGCATTCCGGCATGGACGAGGCGCAGGTGCTGGCGCTCGATACCTTCGAGCACACCTGGACGCGCGGCGGCGGCTGGGCGCTAGTGGTGTTGCCGCCCGACACCCTGCCGGCCACGGCCGATGAGTTGGCCGTGGCCCGCGGTGCCGCGGGGTTGGAACGTGCCGCACTCCCCCAGGCGGCGATCATCGCCTACCGCACCATGCTGGAGCGCTGGCCGGACAGCCTGACGGCCTCGGTGGGCCTGGGCAACGCCCTGCTGGCGGCCGGAGAGCGCGCGGCAGCGGCGGCGTGGCTGCGACAGGTGGCG
Organism: uncultured Rhodospirillaceae bacterium; assembly: GCA_903941105.1. Lineage (GTDB taxonomy): Bacteria > Pseudomonadota > Alphaproteobacteria > Rhodospirillales > Magnetospirillaceae > CAJANL01. The sequence continues at coordinate 2,463 of CAJANL010000122.1, read as the reverse complement.
GACCGCCATCCGGAATGGGGGGCGGTGCGGAATAATCTGGCGGAACTCATGGCCGGGCAATGACCCGCCACTCCTCTCCCTTCTTCTCGAAGGCATGGCGGCGCACGGTGTGGAAGGCCTCGCCGGTCCAGCCCTGCACCGCCACCTCCAGCCGCGGCATGTCGACGGTGACCAGACAATAGCCGTTGGCGTCCTCGCGCAGGCGGGTCGAACAGGCGGTGGAGGCCTGGACCAGCACCAGCGACTGGCCATGCGGCGCGGCGATCACCTCGACATGGGCGCGGTGAACATGGCCGGTCAGGACCAGATCGACGCCGCGCTCGGCCAGCGCCTCGAAGGGGTGGCCGGCCAGATTGCCGGGCGGATGATGCAGGAAGACCGACCGGCACGCCGCCTCGGGAGCATCGGCAAGGCTGCGTTCCACATGGTCGAGATGACCCGGCTTCAGCCGCCCCGCCTGCCAGCTCAGCCGTGTCGTGCTGTCGAGCCCGATGGCCACCAGCTCGTCGTCGCTCCACACCGCGCCGGGGGCATGACCGGGCAACTGATAGTGAAACTTGACGCGCGGCTGGAACAGGCGTTTGAGCGGCCGATAGAGCGGCGCCAGATCGTGGTTGCCGGGCACCACCATCACCGGCGCCGGCAGCCGGGCGAGGAAGGCGCGGGCCTCGGCGAACTGGTGCGAGCGCGCCCGCTGGGTGAGGTCGCCCGAAACGATCACCAGATCGGGGCGATAATGGTGCAGATCCTCCAGCAGGGCATGCGTCACCGTCGGATCGGTGCGGCCAAAATGCAGGTCGGAGAGATGCGCCACCGTCCTCATGGCTTCAGAACCTTCAACGCTCCCGGCCGCAGTTTGAACACCAGCGGCGACCGCAGCACCGTCACCTCGCCGTCCAGCGACACCATGGCGCGACGGGTGCGCGTCGACACGCGGACCTCACGGGCGACGTAAGTATCCAGCAACTGGCTGGTCTTCCAGCGTCCCAACAGCGCCCGCAGCGCCAGCCACAGCAGCGACAGGCGGGACGAGCCGCGCGCCGCGTGCACCTCCAACTCGCCGCGATCGAGGGCGACCCGCGACAGCGGCGGCCGCACCTCGCGCCAGGCGTTGTTGGTGATCACCATCAGCGGCGTCTCCACCGCGACGGTGCCGCTGTCCAGCGTCAGCGTCACGTCGATGATGGGATAGCGCCGCAGCGCGCGGAATGCCGCCAGCGCCATGGCCGGCCACTTGCCCATGCCCTCCCGCTGCAGATGGTCGCGTCGGCGCACCATCCAAGGGTGCATCCCCAACGAGGCCCAGATGATGAAAGGAAGACCGTTGACCTCGGCGAGGTCGATGTCGGCCACCTCCGCCCCCGCCAACAGACCGGCGGCCTCCACCGGATCGAGCGGCAGCCCGAGGTCGCGGGCGAACAGGTTGAGCGTGCCCAGCGGCAGCACCCCCAGCGGCCGCTCGCGCCCCAGCCCGGCCAGCACCGCCGTCAGCAGGGTGCCGTCGCCGCCGCCCACCACCACGGCGTCGATCCCGGGGCGCACCGCCACCGCCGACAGCGCCCGGGCGAGGCCACGCCGGCCAACCACCTCGGCCGTCACCTCATGGCCGCCCTCGCGCAATGCCCGGACGATATCGGCCACCGTCGCCTCGACGGGAAGGCGGCGGAAACTACCGGCGGATCGGTTGACGACAAGGGCCATTCGCATGGGCATGACAGCACCGCGCCGGAGGCGCCCTGTCAAGGGATTGAATTCCATCCCGTCTGGCAGCATGCTCCAATCCAGATTTCCAGCGGAGACGAATCATGGCCGGCGCCAACCCCTATGAGACCCTCGAAAAGACCCCAGCCAATTATGTGCCGCTGACCCCCCTGGGCTTTATCGAGCGGACCGCCAGCGTCTATCCGCAGCACATTTCGGTGATCCATGGCGCGGTGAGATTCACCTGGGCCGAGACCTATGACCGCTGCCGGCGGCTGGCTTCGGCCCTGGCCCGGCGCGGCATCGGCGTCGGCGACACGGTGGCGGTGATGGCGCCCAATATTCCCGCCGCCTTCGAGGCCACCTTCGGCGTGCCGATGATCGGTGCCGTGTTGTGCGCCCTGAACGTCCGCCTCGACGCCGACGCGCTGGCCTTCATCCTCGACCACGGCGACGCCAAGGTGCTGATCACCGACCGCGAGTTTTCGCCGGTCATCGCCAAGGCGCTGACCCTGGTCAAGACCAAGCCCATCGTCATCGACATCGACGACCCGGTCTACAAGGGCGGCACGCTGGTGGGCGAGATGGACTACGAGGCCTTCATCGCCACCGGCGATCCCGAATACGCCTGGCGCTGGCCCACCGATGAGTGGGAAGCCATCGCGCTGAACTACACCTCGGGCACCACCGGCAACCCCAAGGGCGTGGTCTACCACCACCGTGGCGCCTATCTGAACGGCCTGGGCAACGTGGTCAACTGGG